>CAZPAS010000039.1:0-14898 GCA_964584575.1 uncultured Dehalococcoidaceae bacterium
AGGTTAACGGTAATTTCAAGGATATCTTCCGGGAAGCCACCTGGGAAGAGGCGATAGACCTTGTAGCAGACAAGCTATTAAGAGTCAGGGCGGGGTGGGGTCCTGACAGCCTGGGAGTATTAAGCTCCGCCAAGTTCACTAACGAGGAAAATTATCTGGTCCAGAAATTCGCCCGGGCGGTTATCGGCACCAATAACGTCGACCATTGTGCCCGTCTCTGACATTCCTCTACAGTGGCCGGTGCGGCCACAGCTTTCGGCGACGGTGCCATGAGCAACTCGATTGCTGATTTTCAGAAAGCCGACCTCCTCTTCATCATCGGTTCCAATACCACCGAATGCCATCCTATCATCGGGCGTTACGTGCGGCAGGCAGTCCGCAGCGGCGCTACCAGATTGATAGTAGCCGACCCGCGAACCATCCAGCTGGCTAAGAAAGCAACCATGTACCTTAGACATAGACCCGGCACCGATGTAGCCCTGCTCAATGCTATGATGAATGTCATTCTCGAAGAAGAATTGTACGATAGACAGTTCGTTGCGGAACGCACCGAAGGCTTTGAAGAGACGGCAGCAGTCATCAGGAAATATACGCCTGAGATGGCCGAAGAAATCACGGGCGTACCCAAATCACAAATAATCCGGGCAGCCAGGCTTTTCGCAGGTGCTAAAAAGGTATGTATTCTCTACGGTATGGGTATCACTCAGCATACTACCGGCACGGATAATGTCAAGAGCATCGCCAACCTGCTGATGCTGACGGGCAACATCGGCCGCGAAGGTACGGGCTTCAGCCCGCTTCGGGGCCAGAATAACGTCCAGGGTGCCTGCGACATGGGCGCTTTGCCCAACGTCCTCCCCGGTTACCAGCCCGTGACCGACCCCGCCGTCAGGGAGAAATTTGAGAAAGCCTGGAACTGCACCATTAAAGATAAACCGGGAGTGCCCGTCACCGAGATGGTTGAAAGTGCCCTGCGCGGCGAGATAAAGGCGATGTACGTGGTTGGTGAGAACCCGGCCCTGACCGAACCTTATACCGCCCATGCCAGGAAGGCCTTACAGCAACTCGACTTCATCGTCGTCCAGGACATATTCCCCACGGAGACAGCGGTGCTGGCCGATGTTATCCTGCCAGCCGCCGCTTACGCCGAGAAAGAGGGCACTTACACCAGCACCGAGAGACGAGTACAGAAACTCAATAAGGCATTGGAACCACCCGGTGAGGCTAAACCGGACTGGCAGATACTCTCGATGATAGCTGAAAAAATGGGTTATAACTTCCCTTATAGGAACACCGAAGATATCAACGAGGAAATGACGTCGCTTACTCCTATCTACGGCGGCATGCAATATAACCGGCTGGCTAACTACGGGCTGCAGTGGCCCTGCCGCGACCACGAGGACCCCGGTACTCCGATACTCCATGCAGGTAAATTCACCAGAGGTTTAGGTAAATTCCACGCCGTGGAATATCGCCCGCCGGCGGAATCAGTGTCCGAGGATTACCCGCTTACCTTAACCACCGGCAGGATACTGGAACACTACCATACCGGCACCATGAGCCGCCGTACGCGGGTCCTGAACGAACTACAGCCCAAAGGTGCCATCGACATCCACCCCGAGGACGCACTGAAACTCGGGATTACCGACGGCGACCTGGTAACCGTAGCCTCGGAACGTGGGAAAATCGAAACTCCGGTGAATATCACCGATAAGACTTCTCCCGGTCTGGCATTTATGGCTTTCCACTGGAAAGAATCGCCGGCAAACATACTTACCAATCCGATGCTGGATCCTATTGCCAAGATTCCGGAGTATAAAGTAACCGCCGTTAAAGCCGTGCTGGCGGTGCTGGACCGTGCCGCTCAGGACAATGCCTTCTTCGCCCGACTGGCCGAAAACCCCGCCGAGGCGCTTAAAGAATATGATTTAACGGCTGAGGAAGAAGCAGCCCTTGCCAGCGGTGATATCCAGAAGATTGAGTCGTGGTTCGGTAAGCTTGACGAACGGCTCAAGAAATGGCTGATAGCCAGGCTTTCGCAGGAGAAGTGGTAAGATAGGCGGGAACATTGCACGAAATCTGTGAAAACCGAACTGGCGGCGTCAGTCAACAGGTAACGTTCACCATCACATTGGACACTGACGGAAAGAATCAGGCTCCGGATTACTCCGGAGCCTTTTTTATTTCAATGGTGGATACGGGGGCGGTCTCTCCAGTTTGCTAATCAGCTTGAAAACTGTGTAATATTCTTTTAGAAAACCCGGTTGCCCCTGAAAAGCGATTGTGCTAATAATCAACCTGAAATTGGAATAATTCGCGGTGACCGGTCATCTAAATGAAAGAGAGAACAGACAATGGGAAAAAGTAAACCCGGTATAAAATCCGGCAAAGAAAAATCGTTCGTAAAAGGACTTAGCTTCGCGGACTTCGGCATCGATGGTAATCCATCGGTAGTCGATGTCAGGAACGGCAAAATTGTCAGAATCAGACCGCTGCACTATGATTGGCAGTATGACAAAAAGGATATGAATCCCTGGAAGATGGAGGCGCGCGGGCAGGTCTTTGAGCCGTGCATGAAAACACTGCTGCCCCCTTTCAGTATGGCATATAAAAAACGTGTGTATTCCCCGAACCGGGTTCTTTTCCCTCTGAAGAGGGTCGACTGGGATCCGAACGGAGAGAGAAATGCCGAAAACAGGGGAAAGAGCGGATATGTAAGAATCTCGTGGGACGAAGCCGTTGAAATAATAGTCAGCGAGTTAAAGAGGATAAAGGAGAAATACGGACCGGAAGCCGTGCTTTCACAGTCCGACGGGCACGGGGAGGGAAAGGACATACATACCGCTCACGGCAGCGCCAATAAACTCCTGGCGCTTCTGGGAGGCTATACCCTGCAGATGAGAAACCCGGACAGCTGGGAGGGGTGGGCATGGGGTGCCAAGCATGCCTGGGGAATGGAACCCGTCGGGGAGATGGCGCCGACTGCAAACCTGATACCCGATGTCGCCGAGAACGCCGAGTTGCTCTTATTCTGGGGATGCGACCCGGAAACGACGCCCTGGGGGTTCAACGGGCAGATGTCCAGTCGTCTGTGCTACTGGTTTACGGAACTCGGTATCAAGAGTCTCTATATCTGTCCGGACCTGAACTATGGAGCCGCCGTTCATGCTGATAAATGGATTCCCATCAAGCCGAATACCGATGCCGCCCTGCAGCTGGCTATTGCCTATATCTGGATTACCGGAGGCACGTATGACAGGGAGTACATCGCCACGCACACCTATGGCTTTGAGAAATTCGAGCCGTACGTCCTGGGAAAAGAGGACGGTATCCCCAAGACTCCGCAATGGGCGGCTGAAAAAACGGGCATACCGGCAAGGATAATCAAAGTGCTGGCAAGGGAATGGGCAAGCAAGCGGACGACGATAGTACACGGTAACGGAGGGCCCGGCATCAGGAGCGCTTATTCGACGGAAACAGGCAGGCTTGAGGTCCTGCTGCTGGCGATGCAGGGACTGGGCAAGCCGGGAATTCACCAGCTCAAGATGCTGGAATGGGGACTGGCTAACATTTGGTACTCGCGGCGAAGTCCGATGCCTATAGAAAAGACCTATCCGCAGATGCTCAGGATTGCGTATACCATCATGGAGGTGGGAGGTCATCGGTCTACCGCATTCCAAAACAAGGGCGTAGGATTGACTGAAATTGAGAAAATTACTACGCCGGTACCGATTGAACCGAACCAGTTTATCCCCAAGGACCTGATTCACGAGGCTATTCTTAATCCGCCCATAAGCTGGTATGGTAATTCGACCTTTCCCGGTACCGTTGAGGACCAGTTCGTCAAATACACCTACCCCGCGAAGGGCTGCTCCGAAGTACATATGATATGGACGGATACGCCCTGCTGGATAACCTGTTGGAACGACAGCAATTCTTATATAAAAGCGCTGAGAAGCCCGAAGATAGAATTTATCTTAGCCCAGCACCCCTGGATGGAGAACGACTGCCAGTTTGCCGACATCATACTGCCGGTCAATACTAAATTTGAGGAACAGGATATAACCACGGACTCCGAAAGCGGGCAGTTTGCTACCGTCATGAGCGGGGGACAATGCATTGAACCCCTGGGAGAGTCGAAAAGCGACTATGAAGCAGTGTGTATGATAGCTGATAAATTCGGCTTGCTGGATAAATACACCGGGGGAAAGAGCATTGATGAATGGGTGAAGCTCTGCTTTGAGAATTCAGGCATACAGGATATGATAACCTACGAGGAATTTCAGGAAAAAGGGTATTTCGTCGTTCCGACCGACCCTGACTGGAAGAAATTACCCGTCGGGATGAGAGAGTTCTACGACAACCCCGGTAAATTTCCTTTGAAGACACCTTCCGGTAAGATAGAGTTCTGTTCCCAGAATCTGTCCAAACACTTCCCCGACGATACGGAAAGACCACCGGTGCCGCACTGGATAGAAAAGGGGGAGAGCCATGATGAGAGGCTTTCCAGTGAAAGGGCTAAGAAGTATCCTCTTCTCATCATGTCGAATCACGGCAGGTGGAGAGTACATGCCCAGTGCGATGATATTAGCTGGACGAGGGAAGCCCCGACCTGTAAAGTCAAAGGCGCGGACGGGTACAACTACGAGCCACTCTGGCTCAATCCGGCGGATGCTGCGGCAAGGCATATAAAAAACGGCGATGTCGTAAAGGTATATAACGAAAGAGGGGCTGTCCTCGGCGGCGCCTACGTAACCGAGAGGATGATGCCCGGCGTGGTCTACATGGACCACGGAGCAAGATACGACCCGATTGTGCCCGGGGAGCTCGACAGGGGCGGAGCGATTAACACCATTACCCCGCATAATACCACCTCGAAGAATGCTACAGGAATGGTTGTAAGTAGCTTCCTGGTTGAAGTCGGGAAAGTCAATCTGGACGAATTGAGAAAAAAGTATCCTGAAGTGTTCGAAAGACCTTACAATGCGGACGCCGGCCTGCGCGTGGAGCGGGTATTAGCAGAGATTTAACCAACGTATGACTTTTATAATAAAAACGCCAGCTAAATCTGCCGGCGTTTAGTTCATCTGGTGGAGACGGGGGAGGGGTGGTCTCTGCCTGAAACAATACCTATTTTACTGCTTTTGGTTAAGAAACAAGATTGACATTCGTGCATTTCCTTCTTCCAAGGTTTTTCTCCCCCAGAAATGGGGGAATCCCCCTGTTTACAGCAATTTTGAAAGAGCTTAGAATATTAATGAAATATATCTATTTTTTACCTGAAAACGTAAAGAACAATTCACAGGTAATTTCCTGTTTATAGAGGTAGTTGACAGCTAAATGTTAGAATCGAAGACATTTCTTGAGAGAACGAGAATTAAAGCATTGCGGGAACAAGCAGTCACGGGAAAGAGGATGCTTTTTTTAAATCATTGGAAAGGTAAATACATGAATTAACATTTGACAGCGAAAGGGCAGCTTCACCACTACTAACCGTGAGTCCCCGGTATCGGTGGCCCCACCTGGACGGCACTAATATATTATCAAAATATTTTTATGCAATATCTTGTAATTTTTAACATCTATATGTTAATATTAGTACAAAATAGAAACTAATGAGGTTTTTATACATGGTTACTAATCGCCAGCTGGATTACCTGGCCAAGCACAAGAGGATAAGAGATGAATTGATCAATAGCATTAATGATACCGGTCGTGGCTGCGTTGATGTCTCGCAGTTCGCTTCCCGGCTGGGAATGGATGTAAGAACAGTCAGAGCACACCTTGAAGTCATGGAAGTGGATTCCATGGGTGTTTTTATTGATTCGTCTAAAAAGCAGTTCTGCACAAAACAAGGCATCGCTCTGTTAGCAAATACTCTGAAAATCAGCGAAGAAAGGCAAGGTAAAACATCTGTTTAGGTCATCACTAAACGGAAAGGAGCATTATGGATTTTTTTGAGCTGAGGACCCCTGAACTATCCAGGCGCGACTTCCTCAAAATAGCCAGTGCCACGGTGGCTCTCCTGGGACTGAGCCAGGCACTGACCCCCAGAGTAGTCAAAGCACTGGAAGACAAGCTGGGCAAGCCGGCGGTGGTCTGGCTGGAGGGCCAGGACTGCGCCGGTTGTGTGGAATCCTTCCTGAACAGTCTGGAACCGCCGGCGACCTCCATACTCCTTGATACTATCTCGCTGCGGTATAACGAGACAGCCATGGTTGCCTCGGGGTATCAAGCTGAAGAAGCCCTGGCTGGGACCGTTGCCGAAGGCGGTTATATCCTGGTCATCGAAGGCGCCATCCCGCTGGCGGAAGACGGGCTCTTCTGCACCATCGGCGGGAAACCGTTCAAAGACATCGTGCGTGAATGCGCCAGGAACGCGGCGGCAATCATCTGTGTCGGTTCCTGTGCCTCCTACGGAGGTATCCCGCGTTCCGGTCCGACCGACGCCGTCGGTTACCTCTACCGGGGCACGCAGAAGCACCATTATTACGATGATGTCGGCGAGAAACCGGTCATCAACCTGCCCACGTGCCCGCTGCACTGCGAACGCCTGGTGGCGGTCATCGTTCACTACCTGACATTCGGCACCGTGCCGGAACTCGATGAGTTCCAGCGTCCGGTGGCTTTTTACGGTCAGAACCAGCACGAAAACTGTGAACGGCGTGCCCACTTCGAAGCCGGCGAGTTCGTTACTGACTGGGGAGACCCGTCACAGTACGGCTGGTGCCTCTACCTCAAGGGCTGCAAGGGACCCTGGGCTCACCAGGACTGCTGGAAGCGGCTCTGGAACAACCGCACCAATTATTGCATCAAAGCGAATATCCCCTGTGTCGCCTGCTCCGAGCCGGAGTTTTACGAATCGGTCAGCCCGATGTACAACCGCCAGTTCGACACCGAGCTCCCCGGAATCGGGCGTGTAGATATCGGCAAGGTAATGGCGACCATCGGCGGAGCCGTGGCGGCGGGTGTGGGGCTGGATATGCTGGTGAGTCGGGCGACGGGCCGCTGGAAAGGCAACGGCGACAAGCCAAAAAATAATGAGGCAGGGAAGGAGGGCTAAGCCATGGCACGTATTGTTATCGACCCCATTACCCGTATCGAAGGCCATCTTAAAATAGAAGTGGAAGTTGAAAACGGTGTCGTCAAGGACGCATGGTCAGCCGGCACTATGGCGCGCGGCTGGGAAGTCCTCCTGAAAGACCGCGACCCCCTGGACGCCCCCTATGTGACCAGCCGGGTCTGCGGCGTATGCGAGGGCGTCCATTCCATAGCCTCCGCGCAAGCTCTGGACCATGCCTTCCGCACGTATATACCGGAAGCCGGCAGAATCATGCGCAATCTTTTCTGCGGCGGTCTCTACATGCACGACCACTTCATCCACTTTTACGTGCTTTCTGCGCTGGACTACCTGGATATCATGGCGGTCGCCAGCTACACGGGCAGCGACCCTGCCCTCGTGGCTTTGAAAGATAAAATTGTAGCCCTGGTACAGAGAGGCGATACGTCACCCTTTACGCCGCGTTACGAGCCGGACGAATTCAGCGTCAACGATCCGGAGACGGTAACCACACTGGTATCACACTACATCAAGTCCATAGAACTGAAGGCAAAGTCGCAGAAGATGCTGAACCTCATCTGCGGCGTGCAACCCCACCCCAATACCATCACCGCGGGAGGCTGCACCGCCACACCGACGGTTGAAGCACTCTACGAATTCCGCGAACTGTGGGAAGAGCAGGTTAAGTTCGTCAACGAGGTATACCTGCCGGATGTAATCGCCGTGGGCACCGGTCCGCTCTTGCCCCTGGCGACGATGGGACTGGGAGGTACCGGCGGCAACTATCTCTGCTATCCCATGTTCCCGCAGAACGACGCCACCAGCCCGGGTGATATCGCCCTCGGCGGCAGCAACCCTCTGGTCGGCGGCGGCGCCATCACCGGCGGCGCGCTGAACCCCACCCAGCCGGTGGACTTCGGTCAGATTACCGAGGCTATCGAACACTCATGGTACGATTATCCCGCGGGTGCCAAAGCCCTGCACCCCAGTGAGGGAGTTACCGAGTTCAATGTCCGCAAGGAAGGCGCTTATTCCTTCCTGAAGTCGCCGCGCTACGGCGGCGAGCCAATGGAAGTAGGTCCCCTGGCGAGGGGACTGGTCAACCACTATCCGGACCTGATGAACCTCGTCAACGCCGGCGCCAAGCCCGGAGCTGTCGCCCGGCACTTCTGCCGCGCCGTGGAGTCCAAACTCGTCGGCGAGGCGGGACTTGCCTGGATAGACCGCCTGATAGAACTTGCCACTGCCGGACCAATCGTCGGCATGAAAGACAACCCCGTACCCCGTTCGGCGGCTGGCATGGGCGCCTGGGACGCGCCCCGCGGCGCGCTGGGACACTGGGTTTCCGTGCAGGACCACCGCATCAAGAACTACCAGCTGGTGGTGCCCAGCACCTGGAATGCCGGGCCCCGCGACGAGAACGGGAAACGCGGTCCGTACGAGCTTTCTCTCATCGGCTGTCCCGTGCCGGATGCAGACAACCCGATTAACGTGGTGCGGATAATCCGCTCGTTCGACCCGTGCCTGGCATGTGCCGTACATCTCATCGACCCGGAGACCAACGATATTAAGGTATATAAGGTAGCGTAGGGGGTAAAGAATGGCAAACGTAAAAAATAGTGTAAGACACCCGATGTCCTTTCGTATTCTCCACGAACTCATCATAGTATCAATCCTGTTGTTGATTGTCACCGGATTCTATATCCACCGTCCCTTCGTGGGCGGAGCGGGTTTTCTCATGGCAATGGTACGAGGTGTGCATTTCTTCTTCGCGGCTATTCTTATCATCTCCGCAGTAGCGCGTATTATCAGCATGTTCGTTGGTAAAGACCGTGACTGGCGCTCCTTCATACCGACGGCCTCTGACTTCAAGCTACTGCCGAAAATCATTAACTACTATGCCTACGTCGGCGATGAGCCGGTACTGAAGAAGAAGTATAACCCTCTCCAGATGATTTCCTACTGCGTTGTCTTCCTGATGGTAATTTTCCAGATACTTTCCGGATTTGCTCTCAATTATGTTTCAGCCTTCGGATGGTTTAACTACGGATGGTTCAACAATGAAATAGTAGTGCGCATGGCGCATTTCGTGGTGACCTGGTTACTTCTCATGTTCATCATGGTTCATGTCTACCTTACTATCCGCGAGAAATTCCACGAAATGAAGGAAATGCACCTCCTGTCCAGCGCCGAAGAAGGCGAAGAGACAGTAAAGGAGTAGATGAATTGACTGGACAAGGCTCGTCGCAGAAGACGTTAATACTCGGCGTGGGTAATATCATCATGGGCGACGAGGGATTTGGCGTCCACGTTGTCCGCGGCTTGAACGAATCAAAGCTGCCCGCCGATGTGCGAGTGGAAGAAGGGGGCGTGGGCGGTTTCAACCTGCTGGGCTCCCTGGAAGGCATCAGCCGGGTAATCGTCGTCGATGTCATGATGACGGATATAGCCCCGGGGGAAATCCTGCTCTTTAAGCCGGGTCCGGACTTCGGGGAGCCGGGGAAGAACATAATATCCTTCCATCAGGTGGGCGTGGTCGAACTCGTGCAGATGTGGGGCTTACTCGGCTACGAGCCGAAGATATATTACCTGGTCACCCGCCCTGAGAAGCTGGAGTGGGGCACGGAGCTATCACCGGACGTGCAACGTGCCGCCGATAAAGCAATCGGCTTGCTCGAAAGTCTCTGTCATGATAACTTCGCCGGATTAGAAAGGAAAGTGAAAATATGCACATTGTAACTTTCATCGTTGCTTTTTTATTTGTCGTGGTCGCCGCTATACTGTTCAGCCGCGGTCTCGTCAGGCTTTACCAGGGAAACGCAAGAGCACGTGGTCTAATCAGCAGCGGATTCATGGTCGGGCTGGCGGGAGTGATAATTTCAGCCATACTTTTCGGGTTCTTCAATTTGTAAAATATTTTTACAGTACTTTGAGAAGCCATATATTGAAGACCTGGCTCTATCCCACCACCCTTATAATCTGATGAACAGATTAATCGAAGCCTCGCCAAAATGCCAGCGTCTTAACTTGCAGAGTGGAGACGGGGGAGGCTTCATCTCCATCGTACCGTATATCTACTTCTTATCGTAATATACCATTACTTCTAAAACAAAGGCGAGCATTCGCCATCAGCTTCTAGTAATAATATAAATCTTACCTTTATCTTGAATTTTTCAAAGGTAACTAGATACTTGATCGTCATTAGGTAACGCTCTGGACTATGGTTATCGGGGCAAGGTTTTTCATACACTTTGACGGCGTAGTGTGAGAATGGTCTTGTTATAGCTCTCGGCCACCTTGCGGAAGTGGAACCCGGAGACAGACAGACTGATCGATAAGGGAAAGTGACGCGGACGCTTGAAAAGTGTCGTGATTATCAGCCTCCAGAAATATCTTCTCCCTTTGTTCGTGACGCCTAAGAACCAGAAGGATTTAATAAGACCGGTGATGTGATTGAACCGCAACTGTGATATACCGGCTGATTTTCGGGGTTTATATTCTTTCAGGAAGGTAACGACCCGCTCATAATAATGACGCGGTGAGTATATTGTATCCAGAACGTTTTTATAGCCAGTCACGAGCGTTTCGTATTTCATTTTAGGGATGAAGTTAATGGAGAAGTCCGTATTATCCCCGGTAAAGTCTTTAAGCAGGCGGTTCTCCTTCTTGAGACGGTCAAAAAGCTTCGTCCCGTTAGGAGCATTGAGTAAGCCGACCATGGCCGTAGCGATGCCGGTCTTTTGAATAAAGTTAATCTGTTTCTTGAAGATGGAGGCCGGGTCGCTGTCAAAACCGAGAATAAAGCCACCCTGTACCTCGAAGCCGTGGTTCTGAATCTTCTTTACCGCGGCAGCCAGGTCGCGGTTCCTGTTTTGCTGCTTATTACACTCCACGAGGCTTTCTTCATTAGGGGTCTCAATGCCGACAAAGACTCGATTAAAACCGGCCTCAGCCATTAGTTCCATCAATTCGTCGTCATCCGCAAGATTAATGGACGCTTCGGTGAAGAAGAAGAATGGGTTTTTTCTCTGCTTCGACCACTTAATCATCGCCGGCAGGGTCTCGGCCTTTAGTTTCTTTTTATTGCCGATGAAATTATCGTCGACGATGAATAAACTGCCCCGCCAGCCGCGGAGGTACAATGCCTCCAGTTCATCCACCATTTGCTGACTACCCTTGGTCCTGGGTTTATGGCCATTAAGCACGATAATATCGCAAAAGTCGCAGTCGAAGGGGCAACCCCGGGAATACTGGAGACTCATAGCGGAGTAATTTTTCATATTGATAAGCGACCATGCCGGAATAGGAGTCTCGCTTATTTCAGGTCGTTCATTAGTTGAGTAGATGTGCTCGGGGTGTCCTCCGGCCAGATCTGTTAAAAATTTGGGTAGGGTGACTTCAGCTTCACCCAGCACAAAATGGTCTACTCCCTGGAACTCTTCATATCCGGTGGTGAAAAGCGGGCCGCCGGCAACCACTCTCGTATTCAGCGCCTGGCTCCGGGCGATAACTTCTCTGGTAGAATCCTTCTGCACTACCATAGAACTGATAAATAAATAATCAGCCCATTTAATGTCTTCATCATCAAGCATGTCAACGTTCAAATCTACGAGCTTTTTCTCCCATTCATCGGGAAGCATAGCGGCAACAGTCAGCAGTCCCAGAGGTGGAAAAGACGCCTTTTTTGATAAGAACTTCAACGCGTGCCTGAAGCTCCAGAAGGTATCAGGGTATCGTGGATAGACGAGGAGTATATTCATATTAATTCTCCATTTGTTTATTTGTTTCCTTATGTTTAGCGTACTTACCAAATAAGTCGCCCGGATAGTTAAATGGCCCAGGCTAATGAGCTTTTTTAATCAGACTTAATACTTGTACAGTATTTTGATAGTCGTCCTTTATATCAAGACATACACTATCTTCTGCATGCTGATTATCTCTGGGAAAACAACTGAGTCCTGACTTATTCCTGCCGGCCAATAGTTTTGCTTTAGCTTCTTCTACCCAGACCTTCCTCGTTGCCACCCAGAAATAGTCCTTTTCTTCTTTGTGAACCCAGGCGAAAACACCCATTTTACTTTGTTTATCAGATTTGAATTTGTTCAGGTTATAAGTACGCTCATTAGCTTTGGAGTAATTACAGCCGATGTCTCCGGCGAATTTTTTAATAAAAATCTCGTCCTGTTCACCGAATTCCAGGGTTCGTCTTGGCTGTTTGGTTATCATTGATGACTCCTTTCCAGTGGATCCTGATTGTCTTGAATATCTGCGGAGCGGGAAAATCTAAAGCCCGTGCCCATCCAGTTGCCGGGAGCGGGTTTATCTGCCAGCTCTTACTATATGGTAGCAATCACTGCCATAAACCGGTCGGCCCTGAGGGTGTTCGAAGGGGACTGGAGTTATGACGCCGCAGTCGACGCATTGAAGGGATTTGTCATGAAAATACATTGGATGACCTCCTCTCTTGATGTGTAGTTGGAGCTCGGGTCATCCAATACTTGATGTGAATCTAAGAAGATTTCAAGAAATCTGTATTAACCAAAACTGGAACTATACATAAATTATACACCAGAGATAATCTGTTTGCAAACAAGTGAATTTACCACTGATGCTTACAGTCGTCACAAACCCACCAGATGCCGGGTACCGCCTTGAGACTGGAACCGCCAGGGCAGGAGGTGACCTTTTTACTGCCACATTTGGGGCATTTTTCCGGCTTCGTTACCGGTGATGTGCTGTCTCTTACGTACTTTCTATCTGCACCCTCATTTACCATCTGTACCTCCCGTATCCCCAGTAGTTAACTGCCTTTTACGTCGTGCCCCTTCCGCTCCAGACACCCTATCTTCTACGGGCCATCCGTTAATCTAAAGCTTGTTTTTGGGGTTACTACATGCCTCTTAATTTGAGCATAGTCCTGTTTTTGAACCATGTCAAGAACATGATTGCTATTCCGGAACATGTTCATTGCAGTAATATTCCTTTTGTGGTATACTTATGGTAAGTTCTTGTTTAGGTTATAACAAGCTTCTCGGAAGCTACACAGTTTTCTTAAGTATTGGATGACCCGAACTCTAACTAAAAGATTAAGAGAGGAGGTCGTCCAATGAGTTTTCAGGACAAGTCCCTTCAATGCGCCGATTGCGGCACCACGTTTACCTTCAGCGCTGAAGACCAGGAATTCTTTCAGACAAAAGGCTACACCAACGAGCCCAAACGCTGCCCGGAATGCCGCCAGGCAAGGAAGTCAGAACGCTACGGTAACGGCGGTTACAGAGCCCCGCGTCAGATGTTCCCGGCGGTGTGTGCCGAGTGCGGAAAAAGCACGGAAGTTCCTTTTGAACCCCGCAGCGACAGGCCGGTATACTGCAGTGATTGCTTCAGAAAAATTAAACCCAGTAGATAAGTGAGGTTAAGCCGTGAGTCACGTCCGGGCTGGACAATCGACCTGGATGTGACCCGGTCATATTTAATTGTCATTAGAAGTATCGATACATGAAGGTGAATCACAGGAATCATTACTGCGCCGTTTTCAGCGAATGGTGCAGACAAGCGGCGTTTTGCGTGAAGTGAAGGCCAACCGCTATTTCGTACCTAAGAGCGAGGCCGCCCGCATCAAAGCTAAAAAGAATGCCCAGCGAAGGCGGCGACAGGGGTTATAAGTGGAAAACGGAATATTATCCGGGATAAGAGGGAGATATTTATGAAAATCTATGTGGGCAATCTATCCTTTGAAGTTACCGAGGATGAACTGTTAGCAGAATTCGGCACCTATGGCAAAGTGGAATCTGTGGCAATTCCCGCCGACAAGTTCAGCGGGCGGCCCAGGGGCTTCGCCTTCGTGGAAATGGCAGCAAAGTCCGAGGCAGAAGCCGCCATTATGGGATTGAACGGCAAATCACTGAAAGAACGTACTATCGTAGTTAACGAGTCCCGCCCCCGTACGGATAACAGGGGTGGCGGAGGTTCCTACGGCAACCGGAGGAGCGGCGGCTATAGTAGCGGCGGTGGTTACGGTGGTGGTAGAGGCGGACGCTCGAGTGGCGGAAGGCAGCGAAGATACTAATCAATCCGACCGAGTGAATATGAATATCTATGTAGGTAACCTGTCGCTTGAAACGACCGAAGACGAACTGCGAAGAGAGTTTGCGGAGTTCGGAGAAGTGATATCCGTGACCATCATGAACGATACACACATAGGCAGCGGTCAGCCGAGGGGTTATGGATACGTGGAAATGGCATTGAAGTCCGAAGGCGTAGCCGCGATTGCCGGCCTCGAAGGGAAACAACTTAGAGACAGGGTGGTCAATATCGTTGAAGCCCTGCCGCTCTCAAATATAAACGGGGCAGCGAGTCCCGATACCAGAAAAAATAGTCGACCTAACAAGATAAGAGAAAGAAAATACCAAATGATTTGAGCCGCCTGACCTGCAGGTCAGTCTCTCGACTCGTATTTCACCAAGGAGTTAAATGAATTTCGAAACCTTCAATTTTCATCCGAGCATCATGGCCGGTGTACGTGCGCTCGGCTACACCACACCCACACCAATCCAGTTACAAGCCATCCCTCCCATTATGCAGGGACGCGATGTCATCGGGCTGGCACAGACCGGCACCGGCAAGACAGCCGCTTTCGTGCTGCCGATATTGCAGCGTTTACGGCAAGGCACTCAAGGTCATGTTCGGGCCCTGATAATCTCACCCACGCGTGAACTGGCTGAACAGATCTGCGAGGTTATAAACGAACTGGGCAGGGAAACCGGTATAAAAGGTGTTGCTATATATGGCGGGGTAAGTATGGAACAGCAAAATCGGGGACTGCGTAACGGCGCGGAAAT
>CAZPAS010000040.1:0-14714 GCA_964584575.1 uncultured Dehalococcoidaceae bacterium
ACCGCCGGACAGCGTGCGACCACTGGAAGGCATAGCCAGGTTATAGGCGCGGCACAGGCGGGTGACGCCGTCGAGGAGTATCACCACGTCCTTGCCGCTTTCCACCAGGCGCTTGGCGCGTTCCAGCCCAAGCTCGGCCACGCGCGTCTGGTTCTCCACCAGCTCGTCGAAAGTTGCGGCAATCACCTCACCGTTGACCGAGCGCTTCATATCCGTTACTTCTTCCGGGCGCTCGCCGATGAGGCATACCATCAGGTGAATATCCTCGTAGGTGGCGGTGATAGCTGCGGCTATCGATTTCAACAAGATCGTTTTCCCCGCCTTGGGCGGCGATACTATCATGCCGCGCTGTCCCCTGCCGATAGGTGCGATGAGATTAATAAGTCGAGTGGAGAGGTCGGTGGGGGAATACTCCAGGTTGATGAGTTTGTCGGGGAAAGTGGGCGTCAGGGAGCCGAACGGCTGCCTGTTTTTCACGACTTCCGGGTTGATGTTGTTGATGGCGACTACCTGTAACAGGCTGTAATATTTTTCGTTACTCTTGGGGGGTCTGCCCTGTCCGGTAACCAGGTCGCCGTTACGCAGACCGAAGCGCCGTATCTGTGACGGAGATATATACACGTCCGTCTGGCTGGGCAGCAGGGTCTCCTGCCGCAGGAAGCCGTAGCCGTCGCTCATTATTTCCAGGATACCGCTGCAGAAAATATTGCCCTGCTCCTCCGTGTGCGTCTCCAGCAGGCGCATGATGATGTCATGCTTCTTGAGATTGGCCTGAACATCAATGCCCTTTTCTTTAGCCATTTCCAGCAGCTGGTCCTTGGTCTTACTTTCCAGTTCCGTAATATTCATGTTTCCACCTCACTCTCATCCCGTCTCCCCGGACAGGAATGGGTATTGTTGCCTTTCTGATTTCTTATTTTTTCTTTGCCACGCTTTCCCAGTCGGCGAGGAAACGTTTGATGCCGACATCGGTCATCGGGTGCTGCATCATCTGCATCAGCACTTTATAGGGGATCGTGGCGATATCCGCGCCTATCAGGGCGGCTTGTGTACAGTGCATCGGGTGCCGGATACTGGCGGCAATTACCTGAGCATCCAGTTCCGGGTAGTTATCAAGTATGGCGACGGTATCTTCGACCACCTGCATACCGTCGTGGCCGGCATCGTCCAGCCTGCCGATGAATATACTGACGTATGTCGCCCCGGCTACCGCCCCGAGGAGCGCCTGGTTCGCCGAGAAGCAGAGCGTCATATTGATATTTATACCTTCCTTGCTCAGGACGGAGGTCGCCTGGAGTCCGTCGGCGGTAATGGGTATCTTGATGTTGACGTTGGGCGCCCAGGCTGCCTTGGCGCGTGCTTCCTCTATCATGCCGTCGGCGTCTTCCGAGAGTACTTCCGCAGATACGGGCCCGCTGACGATAGAGCATATTTTCTTGGTTACGGCTTCGTAGTCGGATGTCGCTTCTTTGGACAGGAGCGAGGGATTGGTGGTAACCCCGCTGATAATGCCCAGCTGGGCGGCTTTTCTGATTTCTTCGACATTGGCAGTATCAAGAAATATTTGCATAAGGTCCTCCTCCTTGATTAGGTTGAAAGAGGTAGCGGGGGCTGCGCGCCTTCGCGCAGGATATCTTTAGCCACGCCAACAAAGTCGCGGAAGAGTGGGTGGGGACGACCCGGGCGTGAGAGGAATTCCGGGTGGAACTGGCAGCTGACCATCCAGGGGTGGTCAGCGAGTTCGCAGATTTCCACCAGCTTATCATCGGGGGAAACGCCGCTGTAATTCAAGCCCGCCTTGTGGAGCTGCTCTCGATATTCGTTGTTAAATTCAAAGCGGTGCCGGTGGCGTTCCAGTACCAGGTCTTTACCGTAAGCCCTGGCGGCGCGGCTGCTGTCCAGCAGCTTGCACGGGTAATTGCCCAGGCGCATCGTGGCTCCCTTGTCCTTGATCTTCTTCTGTTCCGGCAGGAGGTCGATAACCGGGTACGGCGTGGAAGGATTGAACTCGGTGGAGTTCGGTTCGTTCGATTTGAATACGTGGCGGGCGAACTCGATAACCATGACGTGCAGTCCCAGGCATAAACCCAGGTAGGCTATCTTGTTTTCACGGGCGTATTTGGCCGCCTTTATCTTGCCTTCTATACCCCTCTCCCCGAAACCGCCGGGGACGATGATTCCCTGTGCCGTTCGCAACAGGCTGTCCGCTCCGTCCTTGTCCAGGTCCTCGGAATGTACCCATAAAAGCTCGAGTTCTCTGTCGTGATACAGCGCCGCATGGTACAGCGCCTCGCGTACGGAAAAGTAGGCGTCGTTAAGCTCCACGTATTTGCCGACGAGGGCGATATTCACGGGTTCGCGCGGCGTCTTGATGTGCTCCACCAGTCCTCGCCACTCCCGCAGCTCTGCCTTTTTTGCCTTAATGTCCAGCTTCTTGACAATGAGCTGTCCCAGTCCGCATTCCTCAAGCATCAGGGGGATTTCGTAGATGGTGTCCACGGTGGGTAGCGGTATGACCGCCTGCTTGTCCACGTCGCAGAAGAGCGATATTTTATCAGTAATCCCCTCGGATATGGGGTGGTCGCTGCGGCAGACGATTATGTCCGGCTGGATACCGATACGCCGTAACTCGTTGACGCTGTGCTGGGTAGGCTTGGTCTTCAGTTCCCCGGTGGAAATGAGATAGGGGAGAAAAGTCACGTGAATGTAGAGTACGTTGTTCCTGCCGACGTCTTTCCTCATCTGGCGGATTGCCTCCAGGAAGGGCTGGCCTTCGATGTCTCCCACGGTGCCGCCCACCTCGATGAGAATGACATCCGCGCCGGAGTTATCGGCGAGTTTCTTGAACCTGTCTTTAATCTCGGTCGTCAGGTGGGGCACTATCTGTATGGTGCCTCCCAGGAAGTCGCCGTGTCTTTCCTTGGCGATAAGCGTGCTATAAATCTGCCCTGAGGTAACGTTGGAGTCCGCTGTGGTCTCGGCGTCGATAAAACGTTCGTAGTTACCCAGGTCCAGGTCGGTCTCCGCGCCGTCTTTAGTGACGAATACCTCGCCGTGCTGGTAGGGGGACATCGTGCCGGGGTCGACGTTCAGATACGGGTCAAGTTTCTGTACGGCTACAGTGACCTGGCGACTTTTCAGGATATTACCGATTGAGGCGACGGTGATGCCTTTCCCTACGGAACTTACCACGCCTCCGGTTACAAAGATATATTTTGGCATATACGAGTACCAAACTCTATAAAATCTGGAAAACTTCCAGTCTTATCTCCGGGAGTCTATTAAGAAACCAGAACGGGAATTGTTTACAGTGCCTCACGAATATATATTTGCACTATTTTCAATAGAAATAGGAAAAGACTGTCAAACAAGTGGGGGTTTCTTTTTATTATAGGGAGGCGTTTTAGCTTTTGTCAAGTGGTATATACCCCTTCGGTAAAATTTCCCCCGGGTTGAAATTGACACCCCCGTAGCGCCAGTGTAGACTATGTACGTAGCTTGATTTTCCTCTTCAGGAGAGAGGTAACAGATGAGTTTCTTAGACAAGACCGACCCCGAAATATTCCGCGCTATCGAATACGAGAAGAAACGCCAGAGGGAGACGATAAACCTTATTGCCTCCGAGAACTATGCCAGCCCGGCGGTGCTGGAGGCCCAGGGGTCGTTCCTGACCAGTAAGTACGCCGAAGGCTATCCCGGCAAGCGCTACTACGGCGGCTGTGAGGACGTGGACATCATCGAGGAACTGGCTATTCAGCGCGCCAAAGACCTCTTCTGCGCCGAACATGCCAACGTCCAGCCGCATAGCGGCGTCCAGGCTAACATGGGCGTGTATTTCAGCCTGCTGGATGTTGGCGATACGGTGCTTGCCATGAGTCTGGCTCACGGAGGGCATCTCTCCCACGGTTCGGGCGTAAGCTTCTCCGGCAGTTTTTACAAATTTGTATCTTACGGAGTTAACCGGGATACGGAGCGAATCGATTATCAGGAAGTTGAAAGACTGGCATTGAAACATAAACCAAAGCTTATCGTAGCCGGGGCCAGCTCTTATCCCAGGATTATCGATTTTGAGCGTTTCCGCAGTATCGCCGATTCCGTCGGGGCTAAATTAATGGTTGATATGGCACATATCGCCGGAATGGTAGCTGCGGGACTTCATCCAACCCCGGTACCTTATGCCGAAGCGGTAACCTCGACCACCCATAAAACGATGCGGGGCACGCGGGGTGGTTTCATCCTGTGCCGGAAAGCGCTGGCTCGCGGTATCGATGCCGCCGTCTTCCCGAAAATGCAGGGCGGACCTTTAATGCACGCTATCGCCGCTAAAGCGGTGACTTTTTACGAAGCCCTGCAACCCGGATTCGTTGATTACCAGAAGGCGGTACTGGACAATGCCCTAATGCTGGCTACCGAGTTGCAAAGACTGGGGCTACGCCTGGTATCCGGGGGCACGGATAATCACCTGGTACTGGTGGACCTTACGGATACCGGCGTTACCGGCCAAGAAGCCCTGGAGTCTTTAGAGGCGGCTGGCATTGTCACCAATAAAAACGCCATTCCGTTCGACTCCCGTCCTCCGGCCGTTGCCAGCGGTATCCGGCTGGGTACGCCCGCTGTGACCACGCGTGGACTGGGCAAGGAAGAGATGAAGCAAATCGCGGCGTTTATCGTTAAAGTGATTAATAACCCCGAAAGCAAGAAAGTCCGGGAAGAAATCAGGCAGGAAGTAGCGGAGATGTGCCGCCGCTTTCCCGTGCCCGGGGTTATCGAATAAACACAGTCCCGAACTCCCGCCGTAAATAGAGGCAAATGCCAAGCATCGAAGCGTATCTGGATATAGAAACCACCGGTCTTTCTCCAACCGACTGTGAAATTACCGTTGTTGGTATTCATTTCTGTCGTGGTAAAAAGACCGACCTCGTACAGTTAGTCGGTCGTGACATATTCTCGTACAGCATCCTGGATGCCCTGAAAGACGTAGACATCATTTATACTTATAACGGCAGCAGGTTCGACCTCCCGTTTATTCACCTTAAACACGGCGTGAATCTGGCGGAACTCTATCCTCATCGAGACCTGATGTATGATTGCTGGAGATACAACCTGAAAGGCGGACTTAAGGCCGTCGAGCGGCAACTGGGGATAAACCGGAAACTCACGGAAGTGAACGGGTGGGAAGCCGTTAAACTATGGTGGAAATACGTGGAATCATTCGACCTTGATGCCCTGAATACACTTCTGGAATATAACAAAGAAGACGTGGTTAACCTCAAGACCCTCAAGGACATGCTGCTCTGACTCCTCCCTCACCCGCCTGACCCGCCTGATATTTTCCTCTGTATTTTTATACTTTTTATACGGTTTTCGGGGTGAGGATACCGCATATTAGTGCTATAATGATGGTGCAGGCAGGTAATACGACGAGAGGAGATTTTTACTCATGGACGAACTGAAGATATTATGCGGCAGGGCTCATCCGGCCCTGGCTCAGGCAATCGCGGAGTATCTGGGAATCCACGTGGGTAAATGTGACATAAGGCAGTTCAGCAACGAGAACACTTTCGTTCAGATACTGGAGAACGTCCGCCAGCGTGATGCTTTTGTCATCCAGCCAATCTCGTCTCCGGTCAACGATAATCTGGTGGAACTCCTGATTATGCTCGACGCCCTGAAAAGGGCTTCAGCGGGCAGGATTACGGCGGTAATTCCGTACTACGGGTACGGGCGCACGGACAAGAAAGACCAGCCCCGCGTACCCATCACCGCCAAGCTGGTGGCGGACCTGGTGACCGTCGCCGGCGCCGGCCGGGTCTTGACCGTAGACCTGCACGCGGCGCAGATTCAGGGTTTCTTCAATATCCCTGTCGACGAACTTACAGCTCTGAAAATTTTAGGCAATTACTTTATAAAGAAAGCCTATAAAGACGTAGTGGTCGTCGCCAGCGATATCGGCGCCACCAAGCGAGCGCGCGACCTGGGAGCCATGATTAACGCGCCGCTGGCTATCATGGAGAAAAGACGGCTCGGTAATGAAGATAAGACCGAAACGCTGAACGTAATCGGCGACGTCAAGGGTAAAGTAGCCGTCACCGTGGATGACGAAATCGATACCGCCGGCTCGCTGGTCGGTGTTGTTTCCACTCTCCTCGAGCGCGGCGCGCTGGAAGTGCATTCCTGCTGCACGCACCCCATATTCTCCGGCCCTGCCATAGAAAGAATGGCGGCCTGTCCGGTGAAAGAAGTGGTTGTTACCGATACCGTGCCCGTGCCGGATAACAAGAGAATAGACAAGATAACCGTTTTACCGATAGCGCCGCTGCTCGGCGAGGCTATCAAGCGTATCCATACCGGGCAGTCCGTGGGAGCCATGTTTGAGTAAAAAAGAAGAGAAACTGGTCGAGGTATATAAAGCCCATAATGATATGGAAGCGCAGGTTATCAGGAGTCTGCTGGAAAGCTATGACATCCCGTGCTTCCTGAAGTCCAACGCTGCGCCATCGGTGCACATGTTTACCGTAGATGGTATGGCTGAGGTGAAAATTATGGTTCTTGCTTCTCTGGCGGATAAAGCCAGAGAGCTAATATTGAGCGATAAAGATGGTTAAGTTATTCAGCGGATTATTCGATTCCAATGAAAAAGAACTGAAGCGGCTACAGCCGAGAGTCGACCGTGTCAACGAGCTGGAGCCCGAGTTCAAGAAGCTGTCCGATGCCGAACTCCGCGCC
The DNA here is from genome assembly GCA_964584575.1 of uncultured Dehalococcoidaceae bacterium. GTDB lineage: Bacteria > Chloroflexota > Dehalococcoidia > Dehalococcoidales > RBG-16-60-22 > JAFGPF01. Next base: position 6,727 of record CAZPAS010000040.1, read on the forward strand.
AAGACGGATGAGTTCAAGGCGAGGCTCAAGGACGGCGCCAAGCTCGACGACCTGCTCCCCGAGGCTTTCGCCGCCGTGCGGGAAGCTGCCTTGCGCACCATCGGACAACGCCATTACGACGTGCAGCTACTGGGCGGCGTGACGCTGCACCTGGGGAAAATCGCGGAGATGAGGACCGGCGAAGGTAAGACCCTGGTAGCTACCCTGCCGCTTTACCTCAACTCGCTGACCGGCAAGGGAGTCCACCTATCCACGGTGAACGATTACCTGGCGCGGCGCGACCCATACTGGATGGCGCCCGTATATCACGCCCTGGGGGTAACCGTGGCGAGCATTTATCCCATGCAGAACCCGGACGAGCATACCCCCGCCCGTATTTACGACCCCGATTTCACATCAGAAAAACCGGAAGACTCAAGATGGCCGCATTTCCGGCCCATCTCTCGTAAAGAGGCTTACCAGGCGGATATCACCTACGGCACCAGCAGCGAGTTCGGCTTCGATTACCTGCGGGACAACATGGTAACGGACCTTTCCCGCTGCGTCCAGCGTCCCCTGAACTACTCGATAGTCGACGAAGTGGACAATCTCCTCATCGATGAAGCCCGCACGCCGCTCATCATCAGCGGTCAGGCGGAGGAGTCCGGGGAGATATACGGGGTCTTCGCCCGCCTGGTGCCCCGCCTGCGGGAAGAAGAAGACTATACACTCGAACTGAAGTCGCGCACGGTAAACCTCACCGACGAAGGCATCAGCAGCATGGAGAGGATGCTCCGGCGCGAGGGTCTGCTGAAAACGCCCAACCTTTACGACCCTGATAACCAGGGGCTGACCCGCTATCTGGACAATGCCCTCAAGGCGCAGATGGTCTACAAGCGCGACCGTAACTACGTGGTCAAGGACGGCGAGGTCATCATCGTCGATGAATTTACGGGTCGCTTGATGTACGGTCGCCGTTACTCCGAGGGCCTGCACCAGGCTATCGAGGCTAAGGAGCACGTCAAAGTCCAGCGGGAATCGATGACCTACGCCACCATCACCATACAAAACTATTTCCGCATGTACGAAAAGCTGGCGGGCATGACCGGCACCGCCCTCACCGAGGCGGAGGAATTTTACAAGATATATAAACTGGAAGTTACCGAAATTCCCACCAACAGGCCGATGATTCGTGAAGACCTCCCCGACCTTATTTACAGTACGGAGGAAGGCAAGTTCCGCGCGGTGGTTAGGCGAATCAAGGAGCTGCACGAGCAGGGCATACCGGTGCTGATAGGCACCGTGTCCATCGAGAAATCGGAATACCTCAGCGACATGCTCAAGAGGCAGGGGATTACGTGCAAGGTGCTCAACGCCAAGGAGCATACCAGGGAAGCGGAAATTATCGCCCACGCCGGGGAGGCGGGGGCGGTCACCGTGGCGACCAATATGGCGGGACGCGGCGTCGATATCATCCTGGGCGGTGCGCCGGACGGCGACGGTAAAAAGGACTGGCAGGCGGAGCACGAAAAGATAATCGGGCTGGGCGGACTGCATATCATCGGCACGGAGCGCCACGAAGCGCGGCGCATCGATAACCAGCTCCGCGGCAGGGCGGGGCGCCAGGGCGACCCCGGCAACTCGCGTTTCTTCGTCTCGCTGGAAGATGACATAATGCAGCGTTTTGGTGGGGAACGTATGAAAAGTATCATGGGCTGGGTGGGCATGGACGAAAATACGCCTATCGAAAACAAGCTGGTGACCAACGCCATTACCGACGTTCAGAAGCGTGTCGAGGGCTATCACTTCGACATGCGCAAGCATCTGGTAGAATACGACGACGTCGTCAATAAGCACCGCGAGCTTATATATAAAGACCGTAATAAAATCCTGAGCGACGCTGACCTTAAAACAAACATATTGAAAATGGTCACCGAAGAAATTGAGGAAATCGTCGCCGAGCGCCTGACGGGACAGTTCAACGAGGACTGGGACGTTCACGGACTGGTGACCGATGTCAGCCGGGTCGTGCCGCTGCCTCCCGACCTCACCGAAGCCACTCTGGCGCAGATGTCGTCAAAAGAAATCGAAGACAAATTACTGGAACTCCCCGCGCTTGTCTACGAGGAGCGGGAGAAGGAGTTCGGCGCGGACAAGATGAGGATGCTGGAAAGGCTGGTGATGCTCCAGATAATCGACCGCCTCTGGGTGGAGCACCTGACCGCTATGGAGCATGAACGGCTTCAGGCAGGATGGGCTTCCCAGCGCCAGATGAAGTCTACGGATGCGTATAGGATGATAGGCGGCGAAAAATGGAGAGACCTCATGAAATATATCCAGCACGACGTCGCCCATGCCATCTTCAACGTCAGGATTGAACAACGTAACGCCAGACCGCCGGAGTCCCCGATGGCCAAGGCGGCGGTCGGCTCGCAGGGCGACGGTAAAAAGAAAAAGGTTGTATCCGGCAGTAAGAAAATCGGTCGCAACGACCCCTGTCCCTGCGGCAGCGGCAAGAAATACAAGCACTGCTGCGGAAGGTAAGCCGTTATGACGGACGAAGAACTGGAGAAACTGACGCAGGAAATATCCGGGGAGCTCGAGCGGTTGAACATTGACCCCGATAGTCCCCCCGACAATGACGATAATAAGCATACTCGCGTACTCAAAGCCCGTAAAAAGGCGCTCGATATGGTTAAAACCGCCAGGGAGAAAGGCAATATCGACCGGGAAACCAAAGCCTGCCTGGAATACGCTATAATAACGGAGTACGCGGAGAGAAGCCCACTGTGGTTTTACCTGGCAAGAATTAGACTGGCAAGCTGGTTCAGGTTTTATTAGGGGAGGGGAGAGGTTCCATGACAAACGCTGAAATCGCCGCTGTTTTTACGGATATTGCGGAAATGCTGCGGCTTAAGAAAGATAACATCTTCAAGATACGGGCGTATGAGAAGGTCGCCCGTGCCATCGTGGAACTCAATGTGCCAGTCGAGCAGCTTTCCTCGGAAGACCGTATCGGTGAAATCCCCGGGGCGGGCGAGGCTATCACCAGGAAAATCACCGAGCTTGTCACCACCGGCAGGCTGGAATATTACGAAAAGCTTAAAAAGGAGTTCCCGGAAAGGGCAAGCCGGGCGGGGGCTTAAGGCGCGTTATGACTGATACGGAAAAACCTCTGGTATCCACGGACTCCGCTTCCGCCGGCGACGCCGAAGCCATCGAATTTCTCAAGCAGGCAATCGCCGGAGGTCAGCACTGGTACCGTGCCCTGCTCGGCGCCATGGGACTGTGGACCAGCGTTGAAGAATCGCGTAACGAGCGCACCTACCGCTACCTCATTGACGGGGAGGCTTTCGACTGGCTGCTGCTGGCGGAACGGCTCTGCGAGACGGTGGACGGACTGCTGCCTGAGAATGAAAGGGACGCCCTGCTCTTTCGCAGCATACCCCCGCTGGAACTGCCCGCTGCGGAGGTCAGACAGCTCATCGGCGAAAGCAAGTGGGGACAGTACCTCAGCTTCTTTTACGGGGTCACCGTCGAGGATTCCCTCATGCTGGCGGTGCAGGAGGAGATAGAAAAGGAAAAGCGTGTGGGCGGTTTCCTGAGCCAGGATGCGTCCTCCGATGAAGCGTATCAGAGAATTTACAGTGCCGCCCGGGAAGATTTGCTTAGCCTGTTCCGGAAGGAAAAGAAGTATACTCGGCTTCAATCTATTACTCTTACAGAACTCAAAGAGTTTACCTACTGGCTTTTCAAGTACCGTCTCAAGCGCTGCGAGAAGGCGAAAATCGCCAGCGATACCCGGAAAGCGCTGGAATATCTCAAGCAGCAGTGGCGGAAGAGGGGCATTTACAAGGTGATGGCTGCCGACTTTTCCTACGACGACCCGGCGACGGCGGACTAGGCGTTATCTATTCGTTGACCGTGCCTTCCGGCGCTCTCACCATCAGGACGGGTACCTTGGAACCGTGCAATACCTTATCGGTGATGCTCCCGAAGGCAAGGCGGCGCAGTCCCGACCTCCCGTGAGTGGACATCGCTATCAAGTCCGTGTTGGTTTCATCGGCGGCTTTAAGTATCTCTTCGGAGGCGTTGCCGCTGGTGACCATCGTTTTAAGAGTAACCCTCGGTTGTTTCATGGTATCAGCGGTATTTTGAAGATAGTTCATCACCCTCTGCTTGATGAGCTTCAACTCGTCTTCCGTATATGAGACCGGGGCGCTGGCCTCACCGACGACCACCCAGTGCCGCAGCAGCGTGATTACCCCCAGGAGCGTGATTTCCACGTGAACTCCGGGGCCGCATTTCTCGACGAGCTGGTTGATAACCGGCAAGGCGGCTTCGCCTACTTTTGATCCGTCCAGAGGCACCAGCACTCTCTCGAACATTACCTCACCTCCTGCAATCTTGAACTCTGCTGTTTCAGTTTCTCCAGTTTGTCTTTCAGAGTATATAGTTTTTGTCTTTCCTTTTCAATAACCGCCTCCGGAGCCTTGGTCAGGAATGACTTGTCTTTCAATCTGCCTTCGAGCCGGTTAGCCTCGTTTTGCGTCTGCTGTAATTCTTTCTCGACTCTCTTCCGTTCCGCCTCGATGTCGAACATGCTCGCCATCGGTATGACGACCGTTGCCTTTGCCAGGGGCAGTACCAGTGTATTATCTCCGGCCTTGTCTCCGGGTTCGCCTTCCATGAAGGTTACCGGATTCGCCCTCGCCAGCGACTTTATTTGCTCGGCGTAACCGGTGATATCGTGGTGCCGTGACGAATCCGCATATATTACCGCTTCTACCCATCGGCTGCTTTCCACCTTGTACTGGGCGCGTACGTTGCGGATGGTGCGGATGATATCGGTGACTGCATCCAGTTCTTCCTCGGCTTCTTTATCAAACGTGGCTTCATCCGGCACGGGATACGCCGCGACCATGATGGACTCGGCATCGATGCCCGTAATATGTATTTTCAAGTTCTGCCACAATTCCTCGGTAAGGAACGGCATGAACGGGTGAAGCAGGCGCAATGAAGCTTCGAGTACGTGTAACAGTACCGGCAGGGGCGAGGTATCGTTGTCCTGCAGACGTATCTTGGCAAGTTCGATATACCAGTCGCAGTACTCTCCCCATATAAAGTCGTGTATCTGCCGCTGCGCCTCGCCGAACTGGTAGTCTTCCATGAGTTTCGCGACTTCGGCGATGGTCCGGTTGAGGCGTGATAAAATCCAGCGGTCTTCCGCCAGCAGTTTGTTTTTTTCTATTTCAGGTTCGATGTTTGCGTCGGGTTCCAGGCTCCTGACGACAAACCGTGTGGCATTCCATAATTTATTAGCGAAGTTGCGGCCGGACTCCATCTTGTCCGTGGACAGCCGCGAATCGTTGCCCGGGGATACTCCGGTGGTCAAAGCGAAGCGCAGGGCGTCCGTGCCGTACGTGTCTATCACGTCAAGCGGGTCGACGGTGTTGCCCCGGGTCTTGCTTATCTTGAAGCCTTCCTCGTCGCGTACCAGGCCGTGGAGGTAAACAGTGTGGAACGGTATCTCGCCCATGTCCTCCAGCCCCATGACGATCATCCGGGCTACCCAGAAGAAAAGGATGTCGTAGGCTGTCTCCATCACCGAGGTGGGATAGAAATAACGCAGGTCTTCCGTATCGTCCGGCCAGCCCAGTGTGGAATGGGGCCAGAGTCCGGAACTGAACCACGTGTCCAGGACATCCTGGTCCTGCTCTATGTTTGCCGAACCGCACTTTGGACAGGCGGTCGGCGTCTCCACGGCAACAATTATTTCATCGCAGTCGCGGCAGTACCACACCGGAATACGGTGTCCCCACCAGAGCTGGCGGCTGATGCACCAGTCGCGGATGTTTTCCATCCAGTTGAGGTATACCTTGGTAAAGCGTTCCGGAATGATTTTGATACGTCCGTCACGCACGGCGGCGATGGCGGGCTGCGCCAGAGGCTCCATCTTGACGAACCACTGCTGGCTGGCGAGGGGTTCGACGATGGTGTGGCAGCGCTGGCAGTGGCCTATGGCGTGGCTGTAATTTTCTATTTTCACGAGTTGACCGGACTTTTCCAGGTCTTCCAGTATAGCCGTGCGGCAGGCGAACCGGTCCATGCCGTTGTAAGGTCCGGCGTTCTCGTTCATGGTGGCATCCAGATTGAGGATGTTTATCAGCGGCAGCCCCTGTCGCCGGGCAACCTCGAAGTCCACGGGGTCGTGCCCCGGCGTAATCTTTACGGCGCCCGTGCCGAAGGAGGGGTCGACCGCTTCATCGGCGACGATGGGTATCTCGCGGTTCACGGCGGGGAGAATTACCTTTTTCCCCACAATCCCTTTGAACCGCTTGTCCCCGGGATTGACGGCTACCGCCGTATCCCCGAGTATCGTCTCCGGTCGGGTGGTGGCAACGGTAATATATTTATCTTTATCTTCCACCATCGGGTAGCGTACGTACCACAGGTGACCGTTGACATCCTGGTGTTCTACTTCGAGGTCGGAAAGCGCCGTACCGCAGCGGGGACACTGGTTGATAATCCTCTCCCCCCGGTAAATGAGTCCTTTTTCATAAAGGCGGGTGAAAGCCGTACGCACCGCCCGACTCGGTCCCTCGTCCAGCGTAAACGTTTCCCGTGTCCAGTCGCAGGAAACGCCCAGTCTCCGATGCTGGAGGGTAATCGTCTGGCGGGTACTGTTTATCCACTGCCACATTCTCTCCAGGAACTTTTCCCTGCCCAGCTGATGGCGGTCGAGTCCTTCTTTAGCCAGCTCTCGCTCCACCACTACCTGTGCGGCGATGCTGGCATGGTCGACGCCGGGCAGCCAGAGCGTCGGATCTCCCTTCATGCGGTGCCAGCGCGTCATGATGTCTTCCAGCGCCGCGGTCAGGGCATGCCCGGTGTGCAGTTCGCCGGTGACATTGGGCGGCGGCATGATAATAACGAAAGGCTTTTTGTCCGGGTCTATTTTCGGCGTGAAATATCCCCTGTCCATCCAGAAGTTATACCACTTCTGCTCTACCTTGCCCGGCTCGTAAGCCTTGGGCATTCCTTCCGTTTCAGGTGCCTGTGTCATGAGTACGTCTTCCCCTTTATAATATCAGTCCGCCACCGGCGACTTTACTATTTTATCAGATATTAGTGCCGATAGGTAGCCCATGAAAAAGGTGATTGTACGTGTTGATAACAGGTATGGGAAGGCCTTTCTCATCATGCCTCGGCTTTTTTAATGTTGAACTTGACCCAGAAGGCATAGACGAGACATATAATTCCCGCCATACTGACGATGTTGCGGAGTATGGTCAGGGCGTTGCTTATGGTGCTGATATAATCCGTGCTGTAATCCTGCCCGAAAAGCCACGGCGCCAGCATAATCGACGGTATGATGAACAGGTTGGCGACTATCTTGATGCTGCCCCCGGCTATCAGAAACCGTTCCGCCCTGCCTCCCCCGCGATTCAGCATAACGATGCCGAAGATGATGACCGCAATCCAGAACAGCAGCGCCGGGACGGAAGAGAGCAGGACGGTGAGATACTCCAGAAATCCCATCACACCGCCTCCGGCTTCTTCGCCCTGAATTTGGCGAGGAAAGCCCAGACCAGGCAGACGAGTCCCGCCAGGCTCAGCAGGGCGATGATGATGCTGAAGACAATCCATAACGGACTCTGCATCATCTCTATGTAGCTTATACCCTGTTCTATTCGCGCCCGGGTCAACCAGCCATTGACAAGCAGCCCGGATAACGGGGCGATGAACATCAGGCTGCAACCCGCCAGAAGCAGTTTCTCCAGCCTGGTGCCTCCCCTTTGCACCATGATTACCGCCAGGACTATGCCGACTGCCCAGGCTAAGAGTTCCGGGACATACCTGAATATGGAAATATCGAATGTTTGCAGTGATGTATCCATTTCACTTCCTGGTTAAAAAATGTCAGTCCGCGTCACTCCCCGGATGTTATCTATTCCCACCCAATCCCACCTACGCTAACCTGCCCGCCGCTCCTTCTGAGCTATGGC
>CAZPAS010000041.1:0-5083 GCA_964584575.1 uncultured Dehalococcoidaceae bacterium
ATCCTCAGGGAGACCTACGGCGTCATCGTCTACCAGGACCAGGTGCTCTTTATCGTGCGGGAGTTCGCCGGCTACAGCCTGGGACAGGCGGATATCTTCCGCAAGGCGATGGGCAAGAAAATCGCCGAGGTAATGAGGAAGGAAAAACGCAGCTTCGTCACCGGCGCTAAGAAGATGGACTATCCCACCGAGCTTGCCGAGGAGGTGTTCGCCCTCATCGAGCCGTTCGCCGGTTACGCCTTCAACAAAGCCCACAGCGTCAGCTACGCCCTGATTGCCTATCAGACCGCCTACCTCAAGGCGAACTACCCGGCGGACTACATCACCGCCTTCCTGACCGTGCATTCCGGAGAGACGGAGAAGATAGGCAATGCCGTGGCGGAGTGCCGCCGCCTGAATATAACGGTGCTGCCGCCGGATATCAACCGTAGCCGGATAGATTTCTCCATAGAAAGCAACGGCGCCGGACAGCCTGCTATACGTTTCGGCCTGGGGGCGGTTAAAAACGTGGGCACGGGGGCTATCGAGCCAATCATCAGCGAACGTGACAAGAACGGCGAATTCAAGTCCATCGAAGACCTGTGCCGCCGCAGCGATATGCAGTCGGTCAACCGCAGAGTCATGGAGAGCCTCATCAAGGTGGGGGCTTTCGACGAACTGGAAAATCGCGGCACCCTGCTGAACAGCGTCCAGCGCATACTGTCACTGGCACAGCGCGAACAGCGCCTCCGCGAGACGGGACAGACGACGATGTTCGACCTCTTCGGCGAGACAACGCAGACTCCCCTGCCCGACCTTGAACTCCCCCCTTCGGAGACGACCGACCGTGAAAAAGCCTTCTGGGAAAAGGAACTGCTGGGGGTAAGCTTCTCCGAGAAGCCGTTCACTCCCGCGCCCAATTCCAATACCCGATTCTGCGGAGATATCGACGAGGAACTGGACGGGCAGGTAGTCATCACCGCCGGCAGGGTCACCTCGGCACGCTACCTGCTTACGAGGGACGGGCGTTCCTTCGCCAGCGCCGTCATCGAGGACTTCAGCGGACAGATGGAGGTCATGGTCTGGCCCAAGGTCTATAACGAGACCGACGAACTATGGCAGGAAGGCAACGAACTCGTCATTCAGGGCAAGGTCAGGGTGCGGGAAGACCAGGTACAGATTAGCTGCGACAAGGCTCGTTTCTACGAGCCGCCGCCGGAAGGCGCCGAGCCAACTCCTTCCCCGGAATCCGTCGCCGCACCAACCCCGAACGAGCAACCCGCCTCCAGACCCGCAGAAAAACAACGTCTGGTAATCAACATCAAGCAGACTTCCGATAAAGAGGCAGATATCGAACGCCTGAATAAAGTGGTGGAAGCGTTGAGGGAATATCCCGGTCGGGATGAGGTTAAACTGAACATCGTCAACGGCGGCGAGGCTATCCCCCTCCGGTTCCCCAATATACTGTCCGATTACTGCCCGGAACTCAAGCAGCGACTCGTGGAGCTTGTGGGTGAAGGGGAATTCAGGGTAGAATCCGGCTAGCGATAATCGGGAGAAAGGGCGCTGTCATGGATAAACCGATGTCCGAATCCAGTTTTAAAATAATGTCCGTCGGATTCAAGTTACGGGACATCATCAAACCGCGCAAGAACGTTCTGAAAGACGCTGATATTAAACCGGGCTCTCACGTTCTGGACTTCGGCTGCGGGCCGGGCGGCTATATCCTGCCGCTGGCGAAAATTATAGGCAGGTCCGGTAAAATCTACGCCCTTGACGTTAACCCGCAGGCTATAGATTCGGTCAGAGCCTTGGTCACCAGGGAAGGACTTACCAACGTGGAGATTATAACATCCGACGGCGCCACCGGCCTGCCGGACGCCTGCCTGGACGTTGTCTTACTCTATGATGTTCTTCATCACCTCGCCGGACGGGATGATATCATTGGTGAGTTGCACCGTATCCTGAAACCGGAAGGTTTCCTCTCCATGAGCGACCACCACATGACGGAAGAGGAGATTATCGCCGGGATGACCGCTTCCGGTCTTTTCAAACTGTCAAGAAAAGGCAAAAAAGTATATAATTTCTCCAAAGTTGTTTAGGATGGGGTATGTCCGCGGAAGAAACGCATAAGGGGCATCGCAAGAGGCTGCGTGAGAAGTTCCTGAAGTCCGGCCTTGCCGGCTTTCACGACTATGAAATCGTGGAGTTGCTATTGAGTCTGGGCACACCGCGCAAGGACTGCAAGGCGCCTGCCAAGGAAGCTATCAGGAGGTTCGAGACGCTCCGCGGCGTGCTGGAAGCCCCGCTGGAAGAACTCCAGAAGATAGAGGATATCGGCGCGCACAGTGCCTTCGGCATCAAGCTCGTGCAGGAAGTGGCGCGGGAGTTCCTCAAGGCGAAGATACTGGAAAAACCCTTCTACAAGTCATCGCAGGAAGTGTTCGACTACCTTTACCATTCCATGCGCGGACTGAAAAAAGAGGTCTTTAAAGTGGTCTACCTGAACAGCCAGAACCAGATTATCGATACCGTCGACCTTTCGGCGGGGACAGTAAACAGCAGCTCCGTCTCCCCCCGCGAGGTCGTCGAGGGGGCGATTAAAAGTAATGCCACGGCCCTGATTTTCGTGCATAACCACCCCTCCGGCAACCCCGAACCCAGCGCGAGTGATAAAGGCCTTACGCGCGAACTTATTTACGCCGGCAGAATCATGCAGCTCAAGGTGCTGGACCATATCATCATCGGCGATAATCGCTACTACAGCTTTGCCGGCGAAGGACTCATCGAGGAATACGAGACGGACTTCCTGAACACGATGCTGCGGGGTACCGCCGAGGCCCGCCGCAGGCTTTATAAAGCCAGAGATGACTCTTACAACACCCAACCCTAGCTGAGGATAACACCTTCCAGCGCCAGCAGGAATTTCTTCATCTCGATTCCCCCGCTGAACCCACCCGGTCCGCCATCAGACGCCAGTACGCGGTGACAGGGCACGATGACGGGGAACGGATTCCTCCCCAGTGCCTGCCCCACGGCTCTGGCGGCATGCGGCCTGCCGATTTTCCCCGCCAGCCACCCGTAGCTGCGCGTCTCCCCGTAGGGAATGAGCCTGGCGGCCTCCCATACCTCCCGTTGAAAAGGTGTGGCATCGGCAAAATCCAGCCCGTCCGTGAATTCCACCCTGTTACCGTCATAATACGCGCGCAGTCGCCCGATAAGGTCTTTGAAATGTTGCGGCGAAGATACGGCTGGTTCGTGGTCTATTTTAAGTAATTCTCTGGCTCGCTGCTCGGACTTTTGCGGCAAGGTCACACGTAGCAGTCCTGTGTCTGAAGCCAGTAGTCCTACATATCCGGCGGAGGAATCGATAAAGGCATAGAACAATTCTTGAGTCATACCCGGAAGCTTATTAAGACTTATTTCGCCAGTCGCCGCGCGTAGATGCCGCCGACGACTATCAGTATGATGCCGATGACGATACTGATAACAATTTTTATCAGCTGCGGCAGGTCCATGCTCAGGAAATACGCGTACGTTAAAATGGCGGCTATCACGGCAACTCCGTAGCTTATGGAATGAGCCTTGAACGATTTTTCTCTAATCGCCCAGAAGATAAACCAGGCAAGAAAGCCCAGTGTCGCCAGAACGCCTACAGCTACAGCCATCTCTCTACCACCCCAGTCCTTCAAAATATTTGCCCAGGAAGGTGAAAAGCCCTACCGTGAGCAGCAGCGAGCCCAGCTTGCCGAAATCGGAGAGATACTTTACGTACTCCGCCGCCAGGTAGCCTACCCCGGCGATGCAGAACAGGATTCCGAACCCGTATAAAATATATTCAAGCCTCATATTGCTTCCCTCAATTGCTATCTCGGCGGTACCGGCGCCGGCACGGCCTTGACGGGATATTCACTGGTCCTGACATACACGATAAACCTGCGTTCTACTTCTCCCCGGTTGATATACACGGTAAATTCATAGCCCTGTGTGGGGTCGGCATCGGCGGGTACCAGTTCTGCGGCATCCAGCACCCATTCCACCGGCTGTTTATCGAACGCGCCTATGGACAGGGACGGCACCGGTATATCGGCTACCTTTTCCAGACTGTGCCACACGGACACTTCAACATCCGCCGTATAGGCAGAAAACCGCCGGTTATCCACCTCGTAGTAAAAGTGCGCCTTTTCACCCCAGCCTACCGCCGCCGACCAGTAGTCCCGTTCCCAGTCGTTATCTTCTATCTCCTGCTCGTATTCCCCACCTTTCACAACCAGGGTATCATAAACGCCCATGTATCCGTCGAAGACGAAGACGAGAATAATCCCCACGAAGCACACCAGCGCCAGGTACAGATACAGGTTTTTGTTTTTCACCGCCATTATTTTAGGGCTCCTATGATAATAATAGGCATCTTACGCCTGGACTGTCAATAACGATTAGCGTAATTCAGGCTCGATGATGCCGTAATTGCCGTCGTTACGCCGGTACAGGAGCCGGACTTCACCGGCATCCGGGTCGAAGAACAGGAAAAAGTTATGCCCCAGTTCCTCCATCCGGTCGATTGCCCCCTCTAAGGACATAGGCTCGATGATAAAACGCTTGGTCTTGACCACCTTCTTTTCCGTTTCCACCTGTTCCGCGTGATTGAACTTGCCCCTCGCCAGCGGATTGCCCCTGCCTTTGTCGTACAGCTTGCCCTTATGTTTTTCCATCTGCCGGCTGACGACGGCGACTACTTTATCGACGGCTTTAAAGAGGTCTTCCGCCCTTTCCTCCCCGTGAAATACCGCCCCGCCGACGCCGCTGTTCACGGTCACCCGCACCAGGTAGTGTTCCTGCGGCGATTTTGTCTTTTCCTCGGAAATTTCCACTTTGGTATCGATAATATCCGGGAGGTGCTTGTTGATTTTTCCCAGCTTTTTTTCAACATAGCGCTGCGCTTCCGGCGTTATTTCGATATTTGTTCCGGCTATCTGTAAATCCATTTTCTCACGCTCCTGCTCAAAACATTTTTCCGGTAACTTTCGCTTTACAACTCCAGTGCTATTACCAGTCCCCACACCGCCGTAACCCCGGCAGACTTCAACACGCCGGCGCAGGCATC
>CAZPAS010000041.1:5183-14693 GCA_964584575.1 uncultured Dehalococcoidaceae bacterium
TTTCCATGAAATAATTATGCAGTAATTCCGCCAGCGGTACCGCCAGCGCTCGCAGGTTATTATACTTGAGATCGTGAATAGCCCGGCGTATCACGCCGTCGAAGAAGAACGGGGCGCGGATGCCGTCTATCTCCGCCTGCCAGTCGGCGCATTCATAGCAGATTTCTCCCCGGGAACGGGGACGCCCGCATTTGGGGCAAACGGGTGGGGTAATCATCGTCAGCGTCTGGCGGCATGATTCACAGATATAATCGCCTTCTTTGCCACAGCCGATACACCACTGTGGAAAAAGCAGGTCAAGTGCTACCTTCTTCAACTTTGTTAACGGAGGAAGCACGTTCACCATCCGCACGTTCTTAAATATAAAGGCGAATCCCTTTTATTACTGGCGGGGACGGGAGTTGTGCAGCGAACCGCTCATGATAGGCTCGTTTATATAGACGTCACCGTTCCTGATTTTAAGGTTGTAGCCGCAATCAGGATTGGTACAGACCCAGGCCTTAAATTGTATTGATGCCCCCTGACTACCGAAATCTGACAGTGGCACGAGGTCGCCGGAATTACATTTTTGACACTTGGGGAAATTAAACTGTTCCATGGGGGTCCTCCTCCCAACCGAAAATATAGAATTAACCATGTAATTATACCCTAGAATTGACGGTCTTGACAAGTTGCGGCACACGTTCGCCGCGCACATTGTTAGCAAATTGTGATTGCCGGAAAACATACAAAAAGGGGGCGGTACTCTTCTACGTACTCACCCCCTTCATATTCTTTGTCAGGGCTGGTATCAGTTCATATACCTGCTCTGCAGCTGCTTCTGCCGGATGGTGTTGATAAATATATTCGATACGATGGGGTCGAACTGTGAGCCGCTGTACCACAGCATTTCCTCGATGGCATCCGTGATGGAAAGAGCCTTGCGGTAAGGACGGTCGGAAGTCATCGCCTGGAAGGCGTCCGCCACTGCCACAATCCTGGCACCGAGGGGTATTTCCTTGCCGCGTACCTTCTGGTCCAGCCCGCCGCCGTCATAATGGTCGTGGTGGTGCGATATGATGTCAATTACGCTATCGTTGACGAACGGCTTGACCAGGCTGGGGCCGATGATGGCGTGAGTCATGATATGCCGGTACTCGCTTGAAGTCAATTCGCTTGGCTTATTGAGAATATGCGGGTCTACCGCTATCTTACCCACGTCGTGCAGCAGCGCCGCCCAGTGCAGGTCGTCCATCTCCTGCGGGGAAAGGCTCATCTGCTTGCCTATAGCCGCACATATCTCGGCAACTTCCTGGGAATGCCCTTTAGTATAATTATCACAATTCTCCAGGGTATTAACGAGTGTCTCGATGGCGCCGAGGAAAAGCCTGCGCGACTCTACCTGTCCGCCGTCTTTCTTGCCCATGTCCTGGAAGTAACGCTGTATTTCGAGCGCTACCCGGCGCTTGTCCAGGGTACCGTTGACGCTCTGAAGCACCTGCTCGAACCGGAACGGCTTGGTGATGTAGTCCTGCGCGCCGTCCTTGATGCACTGGGCGATTACCTTATTATCGTTTACACCGCTCGCCATAATAACGGCGGTCTCTGGGAAACGTGTCGTGATATCCGGCAGCACCTCGCTGCCCAGCCTGCCGGGCATGTTGATGTCCATGATAACAAGGTCGGAAGGATTGATTTTCAGCTTGGCTAAAGCCTGCTCGCCGTCTCCGGCTTCATCGCAGACGTAACCGCGCATCTCCAGTCCCTTGCTCAGAATACACCTGATTGCTTCTTCGTCGTCTACCAGCAGTATGCTTTCTTTCGGTATCGTCATTTCACACCTCCCGGCGCGTCAATCCATTACTTCGTTCATTGTAGACGGAGGGTGCTAAACAAGATGTGAATATCACTCACCGCCGAATAAACATTTAGTAAAAATTTGACGCGAATTCGTGCCTGAAACGTGCTTTATAGCCGGATAACGGTATAAACGTCAAATTGAATTGAAATAACTCGCAGTGTACAATCAATATCAAGCACCAACAAGGAGATTTATATGGGAGAAATGCTGAAAAATAAAGTGGCGGTAATCACGGGCGCCGGTAACGGACTCGGTCGTGCCCATGCCAGGGCAATGGCGGCCCAGGGTGCTAGCGTGGTCGTGAACGACCTGGGCACTTCCCACGACGGTCAGGGCGCTTCACGGGAACCCGCCGACCTCGTCGTAGCGGATATTGAGAAAGCCGGGGGCAAAGCCGTAGCCTGCTATGACAGCGTGATGACGGAAGAAGGGGCGAACAATATCATCAGGACGGCGATGGACAGCTACGGATGCATCGATATCCTGGTAAACAACGCGGGCATCATCCGCAACCAGCCGGTATATGAAGTCCCCACCGAAGACTGGGATACGATGGTTAAAACCCATCTTTACGGTACGTTTTTCTGCACCCGCGCCGCCAGCGCCATCATGAAGGAACAGGGGTACGGCAGGATTATCAATACCTCTTCCCACATCGGGCTGGGCTTTCAGGGACAGCCGACCTACTCCACTGTCAAGGAAGGCATCGTGGGCTTTTCACGTTCGGTAGCGCGGGATATGGCTCCGTACGGCGTAACCTGCAACGTCATCCGTCCCATCGCCGCCTGGAGGGGCGTCAAAGTCAAGAACGAGAGGGTGGAAGTCAACCGCCCGGAAGACGTATCAGCGCTGGTGGTCTACCTGGCGAGCGAAGCCGCCGACCATATCAACGGGTGTATCTTTGAAGTCTGGCGCGGGCACGTGGGGATTTTCGTCGAACCGCCTCCGGTAGCGCAGACCCTCTGGAAAGACGGTCCCTGGACACCTGAAGAACTGGCGAATATCATACCGGAGACACTCACGAAAGGCAGGTCGCGGGAAAATCTGCCCTATACGCTACCGGCGCTTTTCAGACCTCCGAAAGAGTAAAGGGACCTGCCGGCTTACTGTTTAAGCTCTACGGAACTCAGTCGGGTGTAAATTGGGCCTTCCCTGGTAAGCTGGCTTTTCATGAGGTTGACGGCGTCCACGTTCAGACTTGCAGCAGTCTCGAAGTTCATTCCCTCGATAAGCCTGCCGAGGTCCTGCCGTTCTTCCGGTCGGGCACGTTCACGCACGCGCCCAATGGTGAGATGAGGTGTAAAGGGACGTGATTCCGCCTTAAATCCCAGAGGCACCAGTCCGGATTCGACGCTTTTTTGCAGTCCACCGAGTTTATCAAGCTCGCCCGTAAGTCCCACCCAGACCACCTGGACACGCCGGGTATTGGGAAAGACACCCAGTCCGCTGATTTTTAGCTGGAACGGCCGCGTGCCTCCGGAGGCTTTTTCTATGACATCAGTTACACTCGCGGCGATGTTCTCGTCGATGTCGCCGAGGAACTTGAGCGTCAGGTGGATTATATTAGGGTCCACCCACCTTACCGGCGCGCGGCTCCCCAGTTTCAGGTTTTCCTGGAGTCGCGTAAGCTCCCGCTTGATTTCACCGGAGAGTTCGATGGCGATAAACGAGCGAATCTGTGCCATGGCTATATACCGAGCAGCCGGCGGGCGTTGCCGGATACTATTTCAGTCTTATCTTCCGCCGGCAGTCCCACGGTTTCGATTTCCTTCAGCAGCCGGCTGGGAGGCAATACGGGATAGTCGCTGCCGAACAGGATTTTGTCCGCGCCGACGAGCTGGCTGACCTGCCGGTATATATCGGGCACGTACAGGAAAGGCGATGCCGCGGTATCGAAGTACACGTTTTCCAGCGCCTGCCGCACCTCCGGCATGAGGGCGTAGAAAGGCAGACCCCCTCCCCAGTGGGCGCAAACGATGGTCAATTCAGGAAAATTGACGATGAACTGATACAGCAGCCCCGGCGTAGCCGCCCCTTTGCCGGGATACATATGCCCTACCGGCTCTGAAGCATGAGTAAGTAAAATCAGTCCGTGTTCCTGCAGGATGTCGACGAAAGGCTTCATTGCTTCCTTGACGGCGAAATCTGCCGACTGCTCATCCGGCCTTAACTCGCCGACGCCTTTAGCGCCTGCCTTCGCACAGCGCTCCATTTCAACGAGAGACGCATCGTTTGAATAAGACGAGACGGCGCAGAATCCGTACAGGCGCTTGGGATAACGGGCAACCGACTCCAGGATATAGTCGTTGGTCTCCACGCAGAGCTCGTGGGTTTTCCAGCCGTAATTGACGATGACCGAGGCATCTACGCCGTCCCGGTCCATGTTCTCGATGAGGTCTTCGGCGGTGGCTATTTTAGCCTTTGTGTCGGAATATATCTGAGCAAAGGCGATGTCGGCATCCACATAGCGGCTGCGGTCTTCCTTTATCCGCGGCGGCAGCACATGCGTGTGGAAATCAATAATCATCACTTAACCACAAGCCGGCATCTACAGGCAGCCTTAATAGATTAATCCTTGGCTTCGGCTCCACCTTCGGCACCAGGCTTTTCAGGTTCTCCTTCAGCCCCGGCGCCCTCTTCACCCTCGGCTTCCGCTTCAGCTTCCTCTTCCTCAGCCGCCAATTCCTCTTCTTCCACCTTGAGCTGGACTTCAGAAACCTTGACTACAAGCTGCTCGGGGTCGGCATGGACGGTGATATCCGGGTCGAGTACGATATCCTTGACGTGGATAGCCTGCTCCACTTCTTCCAGTATGCCGATATCCACTTCTATCTGCGGCGGCACTATTTCCGGCAGACATTCGATGTTCAATTCGGTAATACCGTGGGAGAGCATCCTCCCCTTCCCCTTCAACGCCGGGGGCTCGCCGGTAAGGACGATGGGCACCGCCACCTGCATCTTTTCTCCCTTTTTCACCTGATAGAAATCCACGTGCAGCAGGTACTTACCCAGGGCGTCACGCTGAATATCGCGTACGAATACGTTTTTCGGCTCTTTATCCCCCTCGATTTTCAGGCGAATAACACGGGTCTCCCCGGCATGAGCCAGTATTTTTATTAGTTCAGTGGTATCGCATTGCAGCGACTGTGATTCTATACTATGTCCAATGAGGTGTGTGGGTGTGATTCCCTGGCGGCGTAAAAACCGGTTTCTCTTACCCAGCACCTCTCTTTTAGCGGCGTTCAGTTTCAACTCTTCCATCTATCTACTCCCTTCGTCCTGTCAATTTAATCATATTCAGGCGTAAAAATCAATTTTTACGGACGATTTCATTGAACCGCCGCCGTCACCGGTGTTATAATGCCATCTACAATCCCCGTCTCACCGACCATGCCGGAGTGAAATGTGAGCGAAAAAAGAAACGATGAAGTAAGGAATGTCTGGGATACCAACGCGGCTTACTGGGACGAGCGCATGGGTGAGGGCAACGATTTTCATAAAGTCCTCATCGCGCCGAACCAGCTGGAACTGCTGGACATCAAGAAGGGCGATGTTATCCTGGATATCGCCTGCGGCAACGGGCAGTTTGCGCGTAATATGACCGAGCTGGGTGCTAAAGTAACCGCAATCGATTTCTCCGGGGAAATGATAAAAATCGCCAGGTCCAGGCCGCTGGCGGACAAAATAGACTACCGCGTCATCGACGTAACCAGCAAGACCGACCTTAAAAAACTCCGCGGTAATACTTACGACTCCATCGTATGCACCATGGCAATCATGGACATCGAGAATATAAAACCGATGATTAGCTTCCTGCCGGAAATCCTGAAAGACAACGGCAGGTTCGTGTTTTCCATACTGCACCCCTGCTTCAATTCGGGAGAAGCCAGCCAGATAAACGAGCATACCGATTACGGCGGCAGGGAACACAACATTTATTACGTGAAAATCAGCAACTACCTGATATCGCAACCCATCAAGGGCGAAGCCATCAGGGGACAGCCGAAATCACAGTACTACTTCCACCGCCCCCTGTCGGAAATCCTGAACCTGTGCTTCGAACATGGTTTCTACATGGACGCCATGAGGGAGCCTTCTTTCAAAGAAGGCGAAAAGACCAGCACCTGGGGTAAAGTCTTTACAAATAACCCCCCGGCAATTGTCTGCGGCTTTAAATTGATTAAATAATGCGTTTAAATGGTGTGGACTTGGCGTTTTCCTTATAGTATAATAGAGACGCTGTGATGACGCCGTCTGATTCTAAGAAATCATCAACGGGAGCCTCGGCTGATAATTTGAAAGCCGGGGTTTTTTCTTCTGGTGAAGACCTTATCCAGGTTACCAGGAGACTCCGACGCCACATCGTCACCATGATAAGCAAAGCCGGCAGCGGGCATCCCGGCGGCTCGCTGTCCGCGGTGGAAATCGCCACGGCGCTGTTCTGGAAAATCATGCGCCATAAACCCTCCGACCCGCAATGGAAAGACCGGGACAGGTTCATTTTAAGCAAGGGTCACGCCGCTCCCCTGCTCTATTCTGTCCTCGCCGAGTGCGGCTACTTCCCGGTCAGCGAACTTGATACGCTGCGGCAGCTTGACAGCCGACTTCAGGGACATGCCGACCGCACCGCCACGCCCGGCGTGGAGATGTCATCGGGGAGCCTGGGACAGGGACTCTCCTTCGCCGTCGGTGTGGCGCTGGCGGGTCGCTTGAACTCGCAGGACTACCGCGTCTATGCCCTGCTCAGCGATGGCGAATGCGACGAGGGGCAAATCTGGGAAGCCGCCATGTCCGCCGCCCAGTACCGGCTGGACAACCTGACGGCCATCGTGGACAACAACGGCATACAATTAAGCGGCTTTAATAAGGATATCATGGGCATTGAACCCTTTACCGATAAATGGGCGGCTTTCGGGTGGAAAGTCTTCGATGTCAACGGGCACGACCTGGCGCAGGTCATCGACGCCCTGGAAAAGGCGAAGGAGGTCAGGGGACAGCCCGCCGTCATCATCGCCCGCACCGTCAAGGGCAAGGGCGTCAGCTTCATGGAGAATAACCCGGATTTTCACGGCAAGGCCCCCAGCGCCGAGCAGCTGGAAATAGCCCTCAAGGAGCTTGCGTAGCATGGCAGAGGAAGTATCCCTGCGGGATACCTACGGCAGGACGGTAGCGGAACTGGGTAAAACCAACCCGGATATCGTCGTGCTGGACGCCGACCTGCGTCCTTCGACGATGACCAAGTACTTCGCCGCCGAGTTCCCGGAGAGGTTCTTCGAGGTGGGCATCGCCGAGGCGAACATGATAGGCATCGCCGCCGGACTGGCCGCCTCGGGCAAGATACCCTTCGCCAGCACCTTCGCCGTTTTCGCCCCGGGACGCTGCTTCGACCAGATACGCGTATCGGTGGCACAGGCGAGGCTGAACGTAAAAATAGTATCCACCCACGCCGGGGTGACTGTCGGCGAGGACGGCGCGTCCCACCAGGCGCTGGAAGACCTGGCGCTTACCTGCTCCCTGCCCGGCTTCACCGTCATTGTCCCCGCGGACGCTATCGAGACCGAACAGGTCATCAAAGCCGTAGTGAAGCACGTCGGCCCCTGCTACGTACGTCTGCCCCGCGCCAAGCTTCCCAATGTCAACGCCGCCAATTATAAGTTTGAAATCGGCAAAGCGGCGACTCTGCGACCCGGCAAAGACATCACGATTATCGCCATCGGCGTGATGGTGGCGCAGGCGCTGGCAGCCGCCGAAGAACTGGCTCAAGAAGGCGTCGATTGCCGTGTAGTGAACATGTCCACCGTCAAGCCAGTTGATGAAGCGGCTATCGTGAAAGCCGCCAAAGAAACCGGGGCAATCGTCACCGCCGAGGAGCACCAGGAGCACGGCGGACTCGGCAGCATCGTGGCGAGGGTTGTCGTCGCGCATAACCCCGTCCCGATGGAGTTCGTCGCCGTCAAGGACGTCTTCGGCACGTCCGGCAAGCCGGACGAACTGCTGGAAAAGTACGGCCTGACCGCTAAAGATATCGTTAAAGCCGTCCGTAAAGCCGTGAAGAGAAAGCGCTAGTCCAGGAAGGTTATTTCCGACGGCGGCCTGTCCAGAATGTCCACTTCTATCCCTGCTTCCTCGAACAGCTGGATGAATTCGTCATCGATGTACTTCCCAAAGGATACCGACCGCTTTATCCGCGCGTTTACCATCATCTTGGCGCAGAGCACGCAGGGCGTGTGCGTGCAGTACATGGTCGCCCCTTCCAGACTGACACCGTGCAGCGCCGCCTGAATAATGGCATTCTGTTCGGCGTGAATAGCGCGGCAGATTTCCTGCCGGGTGCCGGATTTTATACCCAGTTCGTCCCGCAGACAGCCAAGTTCCAGGCAGTCCTTCAGTCCGGCGGCGGCTCCGTTATAACCGGTGGAAAGGATATGCTTGTCCCGCACGGCGATGGCACCCATGTGATGCCGCCGGCAGGTGGAACGCTCGGCTACCACCGAGGCTATTTTGAGGAAATATTCGTCCAGTTCCGGTCGTTTATGTATATCCGTCATTTTAGCTTTCCGATAATCCTTTCTACCTGCGCTTTAAGGTCGGCGAGCGAGGAATTATTCAAAACCGTGTAGTCCGCCAGGGCAATCGGCCCGCCCTTGTTAAGGTTCTCTATCTCGGCGCGGTCGCGGCTGGCGGCTTCCTGCGGCGTCAGCGGCCTTATCTTGCGCTTGCCAAGTCGGGCATACCTGTCCTGCGGCGACGACCATACCGCCACGACGGCGAAGTCCCCGCCGTAATGCTCCTTGAGGAATACATATTCCTCCCAGGAATAGAGTCCGTCCACCACCACGTCGGAGTTTTTCAGGGCGGCGTCGATTCTGGGGAGACTCAGCTTGGCGTAGGCGTCCATGCCGTGCTTTTTTCTTAGAGCTTCTCTGGCACGTCGCTCGTTCGCCTCGTTGAGTTCCAGTCCCTGCCTCTTCACTTCATCGTCGGTAATATCACCGAACCTGACCGTAATGAAGCCCCGTTCGTTAAATATACGGGCGACTTCCGACTTGCCGGAGCCGGTCATGCCGACGATGGAGACGACTTTCATACCGTCCATTATAAGCGGTCGGCACCCAAAATAACAACGTGATATCTGGACAGTATGTGCTATACTACATGGTGTAATGAACACGCCTAAAACATTCAACCTTGCCGAGGAAATGCAGGAGCAGCTGCCCGCCGATTTGCTGGACTTTATCAAGCAGGCAGGCGAGGCGGCGCAAAAACGGCAGCAGCGCCTGTACCTGGTGGGCGGCGTGGTGCGCGACCTGCTCCTCGAGCGGAAAATCGTCGACCTTGATATCGTGGTGGAAGGGGACGCCATCAGGCTGGCTCGCGAGATGGCACGCCGCTATAAAGCGAAAATTACCGTGCACTCGCGCTTCGGCACCGCTAACCTGCTATGGGGTAAAAGGAGCGTGGACTTCACTACCGCCCGCGCCGAGACCTACGAAAAACCCGGCGCCCTGCCCGCAGTAAAGCCCGGCACCATCTCCGACGACCTCGCCCGCCGCGACTTTTCTGTCAACGCCATGGCTATCGAGCTTAATCCCCCCCACTTCGGCGAGCTTATCGACCCCCACACTGGACGGCGCGACCTTAAGAAACAGGCCATCCGGGTGCTGCACGAC
>CAZPAS010000042.1:0-14625 GCA_964584575.1 uncultured Dehalococcoidaceae bacterium
TTGTATATGGAGATTCTCCTCTCTTTAAATTCCGACAGTAAATCCCTGTCCATCTGATGAAAAGGCCCGGAGGAGTTTCTGATATCCCAGATGGAAGGGTGGTGTACGAACAGCATAACATCGGTTTCTCCCCTGTCCAGAATCGCCTGCATAACCGGTTCGGAAGGGAAAACCGCTGTATAGACTTTATTGATGTTTACCGAGTTATCGCATACCAGCCCCATTGAACGTTTTTTAAAATTACTGCAAAGGAAATCGGCTACGGACTCCATGTACTTCGCCCACTTATCGCTGATAGTAGGTTTAATAAAGTCTTTTTCCAGTTGTTCGTACAGTTCCACTGCTTTCATGGCTATACTCCGTTTGACATTATGCCCGTATTCTCCACTATCTTTGGTGAAAAATCAACGCAGGCTATAGTAAAATAGGTGTAATCCCTTTAACAGGAGGCATGAATTGGAAGAGAAAATCGTCTATTTTGAAAAGCCAGGCATGGAGAATACGGAAACGACCCTGAAACTTGCCCTGGAAAGGGCTAAAGCCCGCGGTATCAGGAAAATAGTCCTCGCTTCTACGCGCGGCGATACGGCGCGCCAGGCCGCCGGGCTTTTAGACGGCAGCGGCATCAAGATGGTGGTGGTGCCTCACCAGTACGGCTTCATGGCGGGGCAGCGCTTTCCGGCGGAGCTGGTCGCTGAACTTGCCGGGAAGGGACACACCGTACACTTCGGCACGATGCTGTTCCACACCGAAAACCTGTACGGCATGGATACGCCGCGGGTGATGGCGAACCTCCTGCGTACTTTCTGCCAGGGTATGAAGGTCTGCGTGGAGCTTATTTTCATGGCGGTGGACGGCGGCTGCGTGGAATCCGGCGAGGAGGTGGTCGTCGTGACGGGCACCGGGCGCGGCGCGGATACGGCGGTGGTGGCTATCGCCGCCCCGTCCACGAAGCTCCCCGAACTGCATATCACCGAGATTATCTGCAAGCCACTCCAGACCAAACAGGGGCCTCCCCCGCCGATGCCGCCCGAAGATAAAAAGCCCTAGTCGCCTGCTTTTAACAATAAACCCCGGAGGTGAACATGATTGTAACTACCAGGAGCATCAACGTGGATACCAACACTACGTCGGACGAGGCATACGTATCGGTTATCAATATCACCCCTCAGGTGCATAAGTACGCTATGGAGGAGTATATATCCAACGGAATCGTCACTCTTTTTATCCCCGCCACAACTGCCGCTCTGGCGACAATCGAGTTTGAAGAGGGACTTGTCTCCGACTTTAAGAAAATATGGTCGCGGCTGGTGCCCCGGGATATCGCCTATAAGCACAAGTTCCTCTGGGAGGAAAACAATGCCTTTTCTCACGTACGGGCTTCGATAATGGGGCCTTCTCTTGTTATCCCCATGGCGAACAAGAGACTGATACTGGGGCAGTACCAGCAGATAGTCCTGGTGGAGTTCGATAACCGCGCCAGGTCAAGGCAGATTGCCGTGCAGTTCATGGGTGAATAATAGCTTAAATCGTACGGGATATTGATTGAATTCTGAAACAAAGACACTAATTATAAAGTGTACCGCTGTCTTTATCGGCGTTCTCGTGGTTGTCTATCTATGCCTTTCGATATACGGGGCGAGGCGGGCCATGGAAATAGAACACCTTCCGCTGACAGCCTCGCCGGACTCGGCCGGGCTTGCCTATGAAGGCGTCGCTTTCGATAGTCTCGACGGGAAAGTAACGTTGAAAGGCTGGTATCTGCCCGGAGTGGGCGATAAAGTGATAATCGTCGTCAACGGCGGTTATCAGAACCGCGTCGATGACAACGTGGATACTTTGAGCCTGACGCGCGACCTGGTTGAAAGAGGCTACAGCGTGCTCCTCTTCGACCAGCGCGGCAGGGGCGAATCGGGGGGCAGGGGGCTGGCGCTGTCCAACATGGACATGGATATCGGGGGCGCGGTACGATTCCTCGGAAACATGGGATACGAGCCGGAAAACACCTGCATACTGGGGTTCTGCTCCGGCGCCGCGTCGTCCTGCATTTACGCCAGCCGGCACCACGTGGGCGCCCTGGTACTGGACGGCTGCTTCATCGACGTGCCCACCATGGTCAGGAGACAGGCGGAATCTTATGGACCGCCGGACTTTCTGGTAAGGGCTTTTATCCCCGGACTGCTGCTGATGACCCGCCTTATTTACAGTTACGAGATGGTCAATCCGCTAGATGTCGTCGGGGATATTTCCTGTCCCGTGTTCTTCATACACGAGGAACATGATGAGTTCATCACGCTGGAGGAAAACAAGCGACTGCTGGCGGCTTCCGGCAACCCGGCAAACCAAATCTGGGAAGTGCCCGGCGTGGACCACAGCCAGCCGTACCGGACGTACCCGGTGGAGTACGTGGACAGGGTTGATGGCTTTATCAGGGGGACGTTATCCGGCGTGTCTGCGGGCGACGTCGCCCGGGACGACGAAGTGTGAGCCGACCATGCTCATCATCCTGTCGGAACTAGCCTCGCAGACTTTCTTCAGTTCCAGAAGTACCTTGCCTGCTACCGTTTCTTCCCAGAACCAGTCCTGGAGTACCTGACTGGAGGCGCCCGACTGCCCCGGCTGGGCGGTGATGCCCTCGATGTAGTACGACTTCAGGTCCTCGACGGCGTATTTCAGCGTATAGACCACCGGCGTATCCGCGACTGGATTCTCCGGCTCCTCACCCTTGACGAAGGCGTAAATAAAGTCGCCCAGTTTTTCCAGGTCGATGGTGCTGACGCCCACGGTGGTGCGCTTGCGCTTGTTGACAGCCATATCGTACCAGGGGCGCATGGCGGTCATCTCCCGATGTAGAGCCGTCAGCATGGGGTCGGCATCCTCCGTTTCATCCGCGCTAAGCGCGAAATTCACCGGACAGGAAAGCACCGTTATCTCGTCGTTCTCCGGCTCGTCTTCGGGGTAATCGACCAGCACGGGCGGTGGGCCCGGCGATTCCAGCAGCGCCAGCACGTCCTTAAGCACTCGTTTCTGGAAGGCGGGGTCGTCCGGCGCACCGAGCGGATGCCCCATCTGGAAAGATACCCACAGTGCCCGCGGCGGTTTTATCGTCTCGGTGTGCGGTCGGACGAGGCTGATGCCGGTGGTGGGCACGCCCTCTTCTTCTATGAAATGTCCCAGAACGCCGACGGCGCTCGTGCAGCCCGGTCAGACCGGCAGGAGCAGGGCGGCATTCACGTTGTCCTTTTTGAGGAGTCCGGCTATTTCCTGGCAGCATATCTGGAACTCCTCCGGTTTGTGGACGCTGCTGACGGAATAATGAAAGTCGGCAAGGCTGCCGATTTCGCCCTCTTGCTCCATCTCGCGCAGGCGGTCGAGGGGGAACACCACGTTCCAGTCACGCTGAAAACCGCTGCGGTCGAAGCTTGCCGCCAGGTGAGACATGACCAGGTCGTTTGCCTCCGCGTTGCCCGGTATCACCCGGTAAAAATCATTCGGGTCCATCTGGAACGGGCGGTCGTTACGCGTGTGAAGTCCGGCGGTGGTGATTACCGCCAGGCGTCTCTCTTTCAGAGGAGGGCCGCTGACCCACGGGCTCGTCTCAAAGGTGGGGCAGGGGAGGCTTAGCAGCAGTTTTTTCTCTTCCGGGCTTACATCGTCAAGTCGGACCATCGGTGTTCTCCCTTCGTATTGATAGAAGTTATTTCAAGTAAAATAACACAACCGCTGGCACGTGTCAAAACGGTTGGCTTAATCCTGTTTCTCCTCCCGCTGTGCCTGTTCCAGCTTTTCCTCGAGTTCTTCCAGCTGCTGCCACATGTGCGGCGGGACGGAGTGCGCCGGCCACCTCGATTTGAGTTCGGCTATCTGCTCTTCGATTTCCCTTATTCTTTCCGTATTCATGGGTAAATCCCCCGTCTATCAGTCCATGGAAGGTCCGACCAGCGGCTGGTACTGCGACGCTTCCGAGATTACCTTCTCCTGTTCCTCGTCGGTCAGCGGCTTGAACCTTTTAGCGGCGTCAATAATCATGGGCCATAGACGCAGTTCGCCGGCCATCACAGCGGCGGTGATATCCTGGCTCAGCGTATACCGCAGGCTTTTCTCTATTTCCTCTGCCTCGTCGAAAGGCTCGTACCAGGTGTTGTACTGCTTTTCGTTGGGACCCTCCCGGGCGCATTTCGCCACGGACTTGATAGCCATGACGCCGATGTCCTTCTCTCTGGCCGTTTTCAGTAGCGGTCGCCAGTCGTTCCAGTCTGTCCAGTGGGCGGCGTGCACGCGATTCAGCGGGAACATTACGGTATCGAAGTCGAAAAGTCCCATCGCCTGGTTATGCGTGACCGGATTGTGCCCGGTGATGCCGATGTTTTTTACCAGCCCCTGCTCTTTAGCTTCGAGTATTGCCTCCATGGCGCCCCCGGGACCGAGGATTTTATGCACCACGTCCATGGTATCGACGCCGTGGCACTGAAAAAGGTCGAATGAGTCCACGTTCAGCGTTTCCAGTGAGCGGTGCAGGCTTTCCCGGGCGCCTTCCTTCGTCCGTTCGTGGGTCTTGCAGCCGATGAAGAACTTTTTACCGTTTCTCTTTATCCAGGAACCGATGCTTTTCTCCGCCTGCCCGTACACCGGAGATACGTCGATGTGGTTGATGCCTGCCTCCAGCGCGGTTTCCAGGGCGGCGTCGGCTTCTTTCTGACTTACTTTAAAAAGCGCGAAACTCCCGAAAATCAGTATGCTGCTCTCGTGCCCCGTCCTGCCCAGTCTTCTCGTTTCCATGTCTGCCTCCCGGAGGTGTCTCCTGATTAAATGGTGACATATCGCCCGCTTATTTTCAAACAGCGTGTCTTTAAAAACTGACTGAGATATACCTTGACATACTACTGTTATATTCTATACTCTCTTAGGTAACATGTGGGCTAATATTCTGCTGGTACTCGGTGCCTATCTCGTCGGTTCGATACCCCACCTTTCCCTGCTTGCCAGGCTCCGCCGCGTGGAACTGGACGGGGATTTTCACGAAAACCTCTGGTATCGTGCGGGGAAGTTGATGGGTGTGGCAGGGGTAATCGGCGAGTTTGTCAAGGGCATACTACCGGTGCTGGCGGGCAGGCTGCTGGGTTTTGATATCTTTATCATTGCCGTCGCCGGGCTTGCCACCGTCTGCGGTCAGATGTGGCCCGTGTTTTCCAGGTTCGACGGCGAAAAAGGCAACAGCATCGCCCTGGCGATGGTGATAACACTAGCTCCCGTACCCGGATTGATTGTCCTTATCTTTCCCATTGTCTCTTTGATAATCAGGACGGCTCCCCGGTTGATGGCCAGATGCCGAAAATCCGGCGAGACGTCAATCGTTGGCGGGACGTACAGTCGCAGTCTGCCGGTGGGCATGTTCCTGTGTTTCCTGCTGCTGCCGTTCATCAGCTGGTACCTGGGCGAGCCGGTAAGCGTCGTCTGGACGTTCGCCCTCCTGTATATCCTCATCATGGTAAGGAGACTCACCGCCGGATTAAAAGAAGATATGAAGGTGAGTCGGGATATCGGGGACGTCCTGCTGAAACGCCTGCTGTTCGACCGTACTACTGCCAGATGGCGAAAGTGACGGGAACGACAGTGTTTTCAGTGGTTTTCAGTCACCGCGAATGAGTAACGGCTGGTCAGCGGGTACGGTTATTCCTTGCCGTGATACTTAAAGGAGATTCTTACCTTGGCGCGGTAGCTCATTACCTTGCCGTTGTCGATTTGCATATCCAGCTCCTCGATTTCGGCAATTCTCAGGTCCTTGAGAGTCTTCGCCGCTGTTTCTACGGCATTGGCCGCCGCTTTCTCCCAGGAGTCGGTACTGCTACCGACCAGCGTGATTATTTTATAGACGCTGTTTGGCATGGCTCCCTCCCCCGAAGAATGATTATTAATTATATTACATTCGGCAACAGTTATCAATTTTTAATCGGGTAAACAGGCTGATATCACGTTGCGCTCATGCGTATTTCCCGACTTATCGACGATAATGCCGCTGGTATATTGCGCAACTGATATCTGTATTTGCATTTAAATGCAAAATTGCGTATAGTTATAGAAGGAATATTACTCAACCCCCCTCAGGAGGTGTGATATGCTGGATGAACTCGGTCAGAAGATAATTACGGAACTCCAGGAAGACGCCCGGCAGAGT
This sequence comes from uncultured Dehalococcoidaceae bacterium, assembly GCA_964584575.1. Lineage (GTDB taxonomy): Bacteria > Chloroflexota > Dehalococcoidia > Dehalococcoidales > RBG-16-60-22 > JAFGPF01. The sequence continues at coordinate 6,176 of CAZPAS010000042.1, forward strand.
TTCCGGGAAATCGGCAGGAAACTCAAGGTGTCGGAGGGAACCGTACGCAACAGGGTCAAGGGACTGGTGAAAAGCGGCACGATGAAAATCAGCGCTATCACCAGTCCCGAGCAGCTGGGACTAAATTTCATGTGTATCATGTGTATCGAGGTCAAGGTAGGGTCGGCGGAAAGGGTGGAACAGCTGCTTATTAAAAGTCCCAACGTCTACTACCTCTGCGGTTGTACCGGTACTTACGATATCATCGGGATTTTCGTTTTCCACACACCCAAGGAGTTCGATGAGTTCGTCAAGGACGTCATCGCCAATATCCCGGAAATAGTCCGGACTAGTACCTTCGTGGCGATGCATATTTCGCGGAGTCCCTGGGAACATAATCTGGACGTGGTCTCGCTCTCCAAATCATAAGATTCACCGTTACGTATTCAGGTAACTCTCACTCTTGAATCGAGGTATTATCTTGCCACAGGAGAAAAAGTCAGGCAGTCGTGTATTCTTCGGGTGGTGGTCGGTAGCCTTTATCGGCGTAATATCAGGACTGGGGCACGGCTTTAACACCTACGGGATATCCGTGTTCTTTTTACCCATCGCCGCCGAACTGGGACTCAACCGGGCTTTCACGTCCCTGGCAGCGGGCATCGGTCGTCTTGAAGGCGGTATAACCTCGCCACTGGTAGGCTGGCTCTCGGACAAGTTCGGTCCCAAATGGATTATCATCATCGGCATCTGCATCGCCGGCTCGGGCATGATATTCATGAACTATATCACCGAGGTGTGGCAGTACTACGTCGCCTGGGGCGTCATGATTGGGTTCGGTCTCAATATCGGCTTAACGGTCGCCTGCGACAAGACCATTAACGACTGGTTTATACGGCGGCGGGGGCTGGCGCAGGGTATCAAGTTCGCCACCATCAGTATCTTCGGCATCGTCGTGCTCCAGATAATCACGCCGCTGATAGAGATTCAAGGCTGGCGGTTCACCTGCCTGGTGTGGGGTTTCGTAATGTTCGCCAGCGTACCGTTCGCTTTTGCCTCGATAAAGCCGCAACGACCCGAATTTTATAACATGCTGCCCGACGGCGCCGCGGTTGCCCCCGATACGGAAGAACTTAGCGGCATGGCTGCCAAGACCGCGGACTATGCGCTGGACTCCGAGGAAGTAGAATACTCCTTCAGGCAGACGGTGAAAACGAGCACGTACTGGCTATTGATAATCAGTTTCAGCGCCCACAACTTCATCGGCGGCGGCTTTAACGTGCATATTTTCCCCTTTCTCACCGATTCCGGCATCCAGGAAGCCGTAGCCAGCGGCATGATGGGTATGATGATATTCTTTACCGTACCCGCTCGTTTCTTCGGCGGGCTTGTCGCCGACCGTGTCCCCAAGAACCGCGTCCAGTTCCTGCTGCTGGGGGCGTTCCTGCTGCAGGTTATTGGTATCGGCACTTACCTGATATTCCAGAACCTGGCGGGTATTTACGTATTGCTGGCGTGTCACGGTCTCAGTTCCGGGGCGGTGACACCGCTGGTTATTATAATAGTCGGGCGGTACTTCGGCAGGAAGTCCTTCGGCTCCATACTGGGCACGATGATAGCGTTACTGTCCCCGGTGGGGCTGCTCGCACCGGTGTACTACGGCTGGATATTCGATACCACGGGGACTTATAATATCGCCTTTATCACCGCGATTATTTTCGCGGCGGTGGCTTCACTGCTGATGTTTTTCGTGCGCACTCCCGGTCCCCCCGCCGAAGAACCCACCAGGCAGACGTGGTAGACACGGCGCTGCGGATTATGGACAGCGACAATCAATTGACAGTATGATTGCATTAACGTTAATATTGCTACCGGAGCAGGTATGTTTATAGACCACGAGGACCTTGAGCGCAGACGGGCGATAATTCAAAAACACCGCCGTATTATCTGGTATTCTGTCCTCGGTGTCGTTGTAGTGGCGATTTTAATTCTCAGCCTGTACCAGTTTACGGACGTTATCGGTGGGATTGCCAGGGAGGTAGATTCGTCGCCGGAGAGCGGCGAATGGACCATGTTCCGGCATGACCTGAATCATACCGGTGCCATCGAGCCGGGCAGCAAGCAGCCGGAAGGCAAACTCAAGTGGACTTTCCCGACGGAAGATGCCATCCGTTCTTCTCCTACGGTGGTGGACGGCATGGTATACTTTGGCTCGCGCGATTTTAATATCTATGCCGTCGATGTCGATACCGGCGAGAAAATCTGGTCCTTTCAAACGGGCAGCTGGGTGGAGTCCTCGCCCACCGTTGTCGACGGCGTTTTGTATTGCGGGTCCAATGACGGTCATCTCTACGCGCTGGACGCCACCACCGGCATGGAGCTGTGGTCTTACCGTGCCCAGTACCCCGTGAGGTCCTCGCCGGCGATAGCCGACGGCGTGGTGTATTTCGGCTCGGATGATTATCATGTCTACGCCGTGGATATAGACACGGGCACGGAATTATGGCGTACCGAGACTGACGGCATGGTAATGTCGTCCCCGCTGGTTGTCGATGGTGTTGTCATCGTCGGTTCCGTGGACGGTTCCTGCTATGTCCTGAACGGCAATAACGGACGGGTGCGTCTTAATTTCGATACGCTTTCGTCTATCGTCACCTCTCCTGTGGTGTACGACGGCGTAGCCTATATAACCAATACCGCGGGATTTATTTACGCCATCGACTACGAGGCTAAGAACTGGCCCTTTGAGAACACCATCAAGGTATTCTGGAATGTGATGTACGTACGCGGCGCGGCACCGAAGCCCCCGGCGGCCTCCGGTTTTGTCTGGATGCACTGGCTGGGTTGGGGGATAAGGACGAGTTCCTCCATCGCGATATATGACGGCAATCTTTACCTGGGCGGAGGTTACAACCTGATTGCCATGAAAGCGAGCAACCAGCAGGAGTTGTGGACATACCAGGCTGTTGAACCGGTAGTCTCCTCGCCGGCGGTTACAGACTCCGCCGTGTATTTTGGCAGCAACGATGGAAATCTCTATGCGGTGACCAGGGATAAAGGCAAAAAACTCTGGCAGTACGCCACCGGGGATAAAATTACATCTTCTCCCACCGTAGCTGACGGCTGCGTATATGTCGGTTCTTTCGACGGTACACTTTATGCCTTCGAATAATCAACCGGCGTTAACCGGACTATTTCCCGCATCAAGGAGGTCATTATCATGAGTAAAAGTATATCTTCCCGCACGGTTACCGAACCTTCCCGCGAGACTAAAGTCTGCTACGAAGCCGATATTGTTGTCGTCGGCGGGGGTCCGGGAGGTCATTCGGCGGCTATCGCCGCGGCGCGCAGCGGCACCAGCGTGATGCTCATCGAAAGATACGGGCACCTGGGGGGTATGGCTACCGGCGGAATCGTCATCCAGATACCGCACATGAGCGACGGCGGCACGGAGCCGGTCATCGCCGGCCTTTCCCTGGAGTGGCTGGAACGACTGGATAAAATCGGGGGGACATTACGCCCGAGGATGGAAGATATCGGCTCCGACGACAAGGAACTGGTGGCGAAGTGGCGGCGCTTCATGGGGAACGTCATCAACAACAGAATCGAGCATACCGCCTGGGTCGACCCCGAGCTGCTGAAATGCGTGCTCAACGACATGGTAGGGGAGGCGGGCGTCAAGCTGTCCCTTCATTCCTGGGGCACGCAGGCAATCGTGGAGGACGGGACGGTGAAGGGCGTTTTCTTCGAGAGCAAGTCCGGGAGGCAGGCTGTCCTCGGCAAGGTAATCATCGACGGCACCGGCGACGGCGACCTTCTGGTGTCGTCCGGTACGGCGTTCGACGGCACCATCGACCCTAAATCCAGGAGTTCCATGCTGGCGCTGGTTTTCCGGCTGGGCAACTGCGATTATCAGAAACTCTGCGAGCTTCAGGAAGCGGACAGGCCTAAGTTCCAGGAACTGATGAAAGGGCTTGCCGACGTTGCCGGTACCATGCTGTTGCCGTTGCCGACCCCGCGCAATGACGTGGTGTGGATGAACAACTGGATACCGGGGCTGGACTGCACCAACGTGGAAGACCTCACCAAACTGGAGGTCGACATGCGCCGGGCAATGCTGAAGGGTCATGAGTATATGAAGAAAAATATACCCACCTTCGAGAACAGCTTTATCCTGGACACGGCTTCGCAGACCGGCACGCGGGGCAGTCGGCGGCTGATAGGCGAGTACGTGATTACCGGAGAAGACTTTGAGACCTGTAAAAAGTTCGACGATACTGTTGCCGTGCTGCCGCGCCTGGGTCCGCCGGGGGACCGGGAAGTCCCGCATGTCTATATTCCGTACCGGGCGCTGGTGCCGGTCAAGACGGAGGGCTTGCTGGTCGCCGGACGCAGCTTTTCATCGGACATCGCCGCCAACGACATGGCTAACCTCATCCCTCACTGCATCGCCATGGGCGAGGCGGCGGGTACGGCGGCGGCGATGGCGGTAGAGCAGGGCATCAGCGTGAGAAAGATAGATTATAGGACGCTGCAAAAGAAGCTGGTCAACGGGGGCGCCGTCCTGCCCGGAATTGACATAAAGTAATTTCTATTCAAATCGTAAATATAAACGGCACCGGAAACACGAATCCCCGGCGCCGTTTACGTTTTTAATTATTCGATATTATTTTTCCAGCGTCTTGGTCGTCTGGATATACTCCGTGCCCAGTTGCGCGGTAAGTTCTTTCTCCTTCTTCTGCACCTCTTTGATGAATCCTTCCCTGCCCAGCTTGAACCAGTAGGGCTCCCACTCAATGTCGTTAAGGTTTTCAATCAGGGGAGAAATCGTGTCGAACGGGAAGGTGATAATGATAAGTCCTTCCGGCAGTGCCCGCCTGGCTTTCATGCTGTAGCCCAGGCCGCTGACGGTGTAGTTAATCTCGCCGCTGAGGTAGGGGTGGGCGTATATCCAGGCGCAGGCGAGGCAGGTGCTGCCCTTGCTGTGCCACATCTTGCCGTCGGAAAAGCTGCTCGCCCGGAGGATTATCTCCGCCTGCTGGACGTTGGTGGTGAATATCAGCAGGTCGGGCTCGAAGGTCATCTTGTCGTAGGTGGCGTAACTCACGTATTTCACGGAGTCCATGGGCAGGTGGGGAACATAGTCGTAAATGCGGCGGTTGGCGCCCGGTGTCTTGAACATGGAAAACATCGGTCCCAGCTGCCCGCTGTACATTATCGGCGGGTATTCCTGCGTGCCCATCACCTGTCCGCCGCATTGGATATTGTCCGCGGTGATGTAGAAAGGCTCGCTTTTCTGCGCATCCGCCAGTATCTCACAGATTGCCAGAAGCTTATCAGTCGGCTTGATTCCCTCCGGCTTGGCTAACGAATACTTGACGCCTACGGGCTTCCTCTCGAATTTGAATTTATCCAGTATCGCGTAGTCTGATTTTTTCAAGCTCATAGTAACCTCCTTTTCCTTTTGGGATTATAGCACGATGGAAAAATAAACGACAGGACGGGCGGCAATGTTGTTTGATATCCATAACGGCAAGGGATTATAATAAGTGCGCTGTCAGGGGATTATCCTTTCGTTTTACGATAGAGTCTCTATTAATTCTGAATAAAACTTGCCGGAATTTTACACGAAAAAGGAGGTATTTATCATGGTAGAGAAACAATACGCCAATCTCATCAAACCGGTGATTATCAAGGACCCGCCCGAGGGTCTTTACGCCGAGCCACGTATCTGGATGGAAGCCAAAGACCTGGAAGGGTTCAACGCGCAGTTCTCTTTCGGGTTCGTGAAAAAACCGAGTACTTTCCATCCCATCGACGGCATGCTGGTGCACCCCTACGATGAAATCCTCGTCTTTGAGGGGACGAAGAACACCGACATCTTCGACCTTAGCGCGGAAGTATCAGTACTGCTGGGTGAAGAGCGTGAAGAGCATACCTTCACCGAGCCTTCATGCGTGCTGATACCCAAAGGATTGCCTCACGGTCCGGCTACGGTTAAAAGCCTGGAAAGGCCCATCGCGCATTACACCATCGGGCTGGCTGACGCCTACAAAGCCGAGCCTTATACGGCGAAATCTACGTCTACGACCAAAGGCTCGAAATACGACCGCTTGGTAAAGAAAATGACCACCAATTTCAAGTCCATGGGAATGCAGGATTCGCAGGTGTCGAGCGATGAGCAGTACGGTTCCATTAAAGCCGCAGCAATGGGCGTGGGACCCGGCAACGGCGACGAAGTCGTCTGGCTCTACGGCGACGACCTCGAAGGGTTCGACGTCAATTTCACCTGGGGTTTCTACAGTCAGTGCGGCAAGTGGCACCGCGGCGGGGAAGCCCATTACCACCCGGAGGCGGAAATCCTGTGTTTCCTGGGCCTCGACCCCGATAACATGGAATTCCTCGGCGCCGAGCTGGAGCTTGGCATGGGTAAGGACTACGAGCGGCACATCTTCAACACCCCCACCATCGCCATCTGTCCTGCGGCTTTCCCCCACCTCCCCCTGATTACCCGCTGGTGTGACAAACCCTACGGGTTCATCGTGGTCTGCCTCAGCGGTGAGCACGCTTCTCCCTGGGCGGAGGCGTAAAATAAGGTATCGCAAATTCGGCAAGCTCGACTGGGAAGTATCGGCGCTGGGCTTCGGCGTCATGCGTCTGCCGTCGGACGGGGATGAAGTCGTTGACATGCTGCGGTACGCCATCGATAACGGCGTTAATTACCTGGACATCGGCTATCCCTACGACGCAGACCGGCACGAGTCCCTGACCCGCGTGCTCGGCAGGGCACTCCGGGACGGCTATCGTGAGAAGGTGAAAGTTGCCGCCGTTCTGCCGTCGTTGTTAATCGATTCGCCCACGGACATCGAGCGCTATCTGGACGAAAGGCTAGAGTGGCTCCAGACCGACGCCATAGACTTTTTCATGCTGGGGGGACTTGACCGTTATGCCTGGCCCCGGCTGCGGGATATGGGCGTGCTTAAAACGGCGGAGGCGGCTATGGATGGAGGTCTCATCAGGAATATCGGGTTTGCTTTCCACGATTATTATCAGACCCTGCGGGAAGTTATCGATGATTACGATAACTGGGCGCTCTGCCAGTTCCAGTACAGCTACATGGATATCGACCATCACCCCGGCGTGGGCGGCATCAGGTACGCCGCCTCCAAAGGGCTGGGGGTAGTCGTTACCGAACCGCTACGGGGAGGCAGACTCGCCAAGGAGCCACCCCAGTCCGTGACCACGGTATGGGCGGAAGCACCGCAAAATCGTTCGCTGGCCGACTGGGCGCTGCGCTGGATCTGGAACCACCCGGAAATCGCCTGTGTCGTCAGCGATATGAGCAATATCGAGCAGGTGGAAGAGAACATCGCCCTCGCCGGTGCTGTCGAACCGGAGAGTCTTACCGTAACGGAGGAGGTGCTCATCGGCAGGGTCAGGGACGCCTACCGCAAGCTGAAGCCCGTCCCCTGTACCGCCTGCCGCGGCTGCATGCCCTGTCCGCTGGGTATCGACGTGCCGCGTATCTTCGAGCTTTATAACGACGCCGTCATGTACGGCGATGTCGAGACAGCGCGGACTTTATACCGCATCGAGCGCCATGACATCGACATCTGTAATGATTGCGGTAGCTGTGCTGCCGCCTGCGGCTTCAAAATCCCCATCCCGGAACACCTTAAGAAGGCGCGCAAGCTGCTGTTGGATTAAATCTCCAGCGTAAGCCCCGCGCCGCAGGGCACGTACTGTTCCGGAAACATGGCTTTTATCTCATCGGTGTGCTGCGTGCAGTGGCAGGGGCATATCAGAGAGAGTCCGTCCAGTCGATAAAAGTCGCGGAAGCCGTGAAAACCGCCAATTATTCCGTATACCTCCCCGTAGCGCGAGGCGGCGTCCAGGATTTCTCCGACGCCCGGGTGTGAGCAGCCCGTTACCACCACGATACCCTTGCCGGTCTTGATTGCCAGCGATTGCTCGGTGTGTTTCAGTTCTCCGGTGGACATGACCGTGTCCGAGATATTCACGGGACGGCTGACCGCGACCACGTCTCTGTCCGTGCTCCTGAATGATATCGATGCCGGCAGGTATATCCGCGCGTGCCCGTTCATTGCGAGGACATCGGCAAGCCCGCCGGTATGGTCGCTGTGACCGTGGGAGATGACGATTGTCCCGATATCCGCAGGGTCGATACCCAATTGCTCCATGTTGTCGAGCAAGGCAGCGCCGTCGTTGCCCGTATCGAAGAGGATAAGCGGCGTATCCTCAGCCTCTATCAGGGCGGAAAATCCCCAGCCCTTTCTCAGTCCGGCTTTTGCCACGCAGTTGTCGTAGACTATGGTTATCTTCATGCCTTCGTACCCCGATTGTACTCCGTCTGCGGCAGTCGGTTCAATATTCTCGTCATTCTACCGGAGGTACTTTGAAGTATCGCCTTTTATTGTGTAGAATAAGCCTGTGGAAAAGGATTTCCGTAATCT
>CAZPAS010000043.1:0-14403 GCA_964584575.1 uncultured Dehalococcoidaceae bacterium
ATTATTCCGGCGCCGGCGAGCAGCGCTTTCTTGAGTTCTTCCTCGTTATGTACTTCCACCAGGCAGAACAGCCCGATTTGATGGCTTATTTCCAGCATTTCTTCGAGTTGTCCCGGACTTAATATCGAGGCTATCAGCAGCATGGCGTCGGCGCCGTACGCGGCGGACTCGTACACCTGGTATTCTTCGTAAATAAAGTCCTTCCGCAACAACGGCAGGTTCACCTTCTCGCGAATCGACGCAAGGTATTTCAGGTTGCCCTGGAAGTGTTTTACCTCGGTCAAGACGGATATCGCCGCAGCGCCGTTTTCTGCATAGGTACTTGCCAGCCTCACGGGGTCTAGATCGGCACGCAGTACTCCTTTAGAGGGGGATGCCTTCTTTACCTCGGCTATCAACCTGATATCCTCTCCTTTAATTGCGGCAGTAAAGTCCACGGGATGGTACTGGGCAATGCGCTCCTTCAAAGCGGTCAGCGGCAGCAGCTTCTTTTTCTGCTCCACCTCTATCTTCTTATCGGTGAGTATGGTATCCAGTATCGTCGCTATCATGCCTGCCCCAGACGCTGGCTCAACTCCGCCAGCTGGTTTAATTTACCCTTCGCTCTCCCGCTGTCGATGGCTACTTCCGCCAGCCGTGCGGCTTTTTCCAGGTTATCCGTAGCGTTTCCGGCGACCAGTCCCGCGGCGGCGTTCATCACTACCGTATCACGCAGGGCGCCGGGTTCGCCGTCGAGGACATGCTGCAGCATTGCCGCATTTTCTTCCGGCGTGCCTCCCAGTATCGCCGACATTTCCGCTTCCTGGAACCCGAAAGTCCCCGGCGATATCTCATATGGTTCAGACAGTTTATCTTCGGTGACGTCCCATACCAGCGACTTCCCACTTATAGTTATCTCGTCGAGTCCGTCCGTGCCGTGGACCACCAGCGAGTGCTTGGTGCCGAGTCGATAAAGCACGGCGGCTATTTTATCGCCGAGTTCTTTACTAGGTACGCCGAGTACCATGTGCTCCGCCCGGGCGGGATTAGTCAGGGGACCGAGGATATTGAAGACGGTACGGATACCTATTTCCCGACGGGTAGGGGCGGCGTACTTCATCGCCGGGTGGAATACGGGGGCGAACATGAAACCGATACCGACCTTCTCGATACATTCGGCGACTGCTCTCGGCCCCAGTTCTATCTTGACACCCAGAGCCTCCAGTACGTCGGCGCTGCCGCACCTGCTGGAAGCAGCGCGGTTTCCGTGCTTGGCTACCTTCAGTCCCGCGCCCGCCACCACGAAAGATGCCGCCGTGGATATATTGAAGCTGCCGGAGCCATCGCCGCCAGTCCCGACGATATCGATAGTGGGTCCGGTCACGTTTACCGGCATGGCTTTGGCGCGCATGACGCTGGCAAGTCCCGCTATCTCGTCGGATGTCTCGCCCTTGACCCGCAGCGCCGTCAGGAAAGCGCCCACCTGCGCCGGGGTAGCTTCCCCGGTCATTATCTCTTCCATGCTGCCGGAGGCTTCCTCGAAGCTGAGAGAACGCCCTTCGACTAACGTACCTATTGCATCTTTAATCATATCTTCACCTCCCCGCTTTTGCCCCTGGTATAAGACATCAATAAAAAGTTCTTTAATAAGTCCTTCCCCACCCTGGTCGCGATGGACTCCGGGTGGAACTGTACTCCCTCGACGGCGTACTCACGGTGCCTGACACCCATGATGATATCATTGAGGGTGCGGGCCGTGACCTCCAGGCAGTCCGGCAGGTTGTAACGCTTGACCGCCAGCGAGTGATAGCGCACCGCCGGGAAGGGATTGGATAACCCGGCAAATACGCCCTTGCCGTCGTGGTGAATGAGCGAGGTCTTGCCGTGCTTTATTTCCCCGGCGTGCGTCACGATTCCCCCGTAGGCATGCGCGATACACTGATGGCCCAGGCAGACCCCGAGTATCGGCAGCCTGCTCCCGAACGTGCGTATGACATCGTTGGAGATGCCGGCATCAAGCGGCGTGCCGGGTCCCGGCGATATGACTATCCGGTCGGGAGCCAGCTTCTCGATATCGTCAATGCCGATGACGTCGTTCCTGACCACCTTTACCTCCGCCCCCAGTTCGCACAGATACTGGTAGAGGTTATAGGTAAAGCTGTCGTAATTATCTATGAGCAGCAGCATCTTAAGCAGCCTCCGCATTGTCTATGGCGGTGAGGAGAGCCTGCGACTTGTTCAGGCTTTCCTGGTATTCCTTTTCCGGGACGCTGTCCGCGACAACGCCTCCGCCGGCCTGCACGTACGCCACCCCGTCCTTGATGACGATGGTGCGTATGGCGATGGCCGTGTCCATGTTACCGGAGAAGTCGAAGTAGCCCACCGAGCCAGCGTAGGGGCCGCGTCTATCCGGCTCCAGTTCCGCGATGATTTCCATGGCGCGTATTTTGGGCGCCCCTGAGACCGTCCCCGCCGGAAAGCAGGCGCGCATGGCGTCGAACTGGGTGAAGCCGTCCCGCAGTTTGCCCTGGACGTGGGATACCAGGTGCATGACGTGCGAGTAGCGCTCGATGTCCATGAACTGGGTGACCTCCACCGTGCCCGGCCGGCTGATTCTGCCGACGTCGTTGCGGGCGAGGTCTACCAGCATGAGGTGCTCAGCGCATTCTTTTTCGTCGTGCTTGAGTTCCTCTTCAAGGGCTTTGTCTTCTTTGGTGTCTTTGCTCCTCGGACGCGTGCCGGCGATGGGGTGGTTGGAAATGACGCCATCCTCGACGCGCACCAGCAGCTCCGGTGACGTGCCGACGATGTAAAAATCGCCGAGGTGCAGGAAATACATGTACGGCGACGGGTTGAGCGAGCGCAGTGCCCGGTAGATGGCAAAGGGGCTGGCGTCCGTCCGGCGGGAGAGCCGCTGCGACGGCACCACCTGGATGATATCGCCCTCGTAGATGTAATGCTTGGCGCGCTCCACAATGTCCTCGTACTGCGCCTGCGTCAGGTTGGATTCTACCTTTGAGCCGTTGTTACCCGACGGCATACTTGCTGGCTTTTCGACCATCTGCTGGAGTCTGTCCGCCAGGTCGTCTATCTTACTCACGGCTTCCGCGTATGCTTTTTCCACGTTGCCGTCGATGTGCACGTGCGCCACGATTTTTATGGTGTGGGATATATGGTCGAAGATGAGCAGCGTATCCGCCAGCATCATGACGGACTCCGGCAGGCTGACGGGGTCGTTGTCCGGCGCGGGCAACCTCTCGAAATATCGCGCCACCTCGTAGCTCAGATACCCCACCGCCCCGCCGTGAAACCTGGGCAGTCCTTCCACCGGCACGGGCTTGTATTTATCGAACTCGTCCTCGATGAGTGTCAGAGGGTCGACCGCGTTGTCACCGCCGGTGGTGATAATCCTGGAAGGCTCCGTCCCCAGGAAACTGTAACGCGCCAGCCGTTCGCCGCCTTCCACGCTTTCCAGGAGGAAGGAGTAATCCCCGCGGGCTATCTTGAGGTAGGCGGATACGGGAGTGTCCATGTCCGCCTTAATCTCGCGGTAGACCGGCACCAGGTTGCCCTGCGCTTTCAGCTTCTTAACTTCTTCCAGTCCTGGGTAGTACATCTTTTCTCCAAATAAAAAAGCCTCCGTCCTCTGAAGGGACGGGAGGCTCAATCCGCGGTGCCACCCTTCTTGACCGTGATGTTAGAAGCTGGTCCACTCTGCAGGTACGGTCCCTGGTAGGGACGATACCCCGGGATTCGTTAACGCATCCCTCGCGTCAAAGCCTACTTATCTTACGATGTTCAACTTGCGGCTCCCGGGTCCATTCGGTCTCTGCGCTGGCGTCGGCTCACACCTTACCCGACTCTCTGAGCCCCGCTTTGAGGCTTACTACTCCCGTTCACAGCCTTTACATAATTTTGTTAATACTCTAATTTATCACGGAGTGAAACGTTTGTCAAGGGTGGGGGAATGATTAATATTTAGTCGAAATTATTGGTATCTTTAAACCTTATTAGCTTTTTCAATTTCAGAAGCTTCAACTAATTCACCTCTTGTTAGTCTATCCGAAAGGTCAATAATATTAGGAGGTAATATAGAAAGACGTAATTGTATGAGTTCTCTCGCATTAGGTATTATACTTAGAAAATAATGAATCTCATCAATAGCCTTCACTTTATCAATATAGGCAAGTCCAATAGATAATAAGGTTTCATTTTTTAATTCATGTCCAATTACATCAAATTCCTTTTTCAGGGCTTCAATCTTTTTACGTTGTTCTTCCGTAAAATTGAAACATAATCCTTGTGGGAAACTATACTCTTCGTATCCCAGCCACTTAGCACAACTTACACAAACGATGTAAGTTTCTGATGGGAGGTCATCTACTGTATCAACAACCGAGCCAAAAAGGCAAATAACTGGTTGAATAAATCTACATACGTCACAGCGAAAAGTATCATCAGGAACACCCTGTGTTTCACTTAGGCTTTTTTTCTTTTTGCGACGAAATAATCCCATGGTTAAAGTCCTAACAAGTTATTATACACCGTTATTATAGTGTAGAATATATTTAACTATCATCTTTTCCACCAGCACTCGCCTGCGCTAAAGCTTCGGTGGGTAAGCCGCCCTCGCACCATCCTCCGCTTATCCCGCAGTCTTTACCCCTTTACCCCACGGCGGGTGTTTAAGAGGGTCGGAGAATCTTGGATGCGCCGCCCCTCCTCTAAAAATTAATTTCCACTTCTTTCCTTTTTCCTTGCTTCTCGCCCCGCCTTTTCCCTCTCCCCGGTTCTCTGTTCTTCCCTTTCAGCTTCCCTTCTCTCTTCTCCTCTCGCTTCTTTCCTTTCCTCTGCTGCCAGCTCTTCTATTTTTTCCTGTTTCTCAGCTTCCCTTCTCTCTTCCTTTCCCATCTCGCGTCTTTCTATTTTCCGTGCTTCTCGCTCCGCCTTTTCCTGTTCCTCTGTTCTCCAATCTTGCGCTGCAGCAGTTTCTCTCTCCCCTCGCCTCTCTTCTCTTCTCGCGTATTCTCCCAGTTCCACTAATCTCTCAGTGTAGAACTTGGAAGCTACGTTTATTATGTCTTCGGCTCTTTCGCTCATAAATTTCTGATTTTCAATTCTTCTCCCAAGGGAAGCAGCCCGGTCGGTGAGTCCTTCCTTCTCTACCTTTTCTTTTTCTTGCTCCGTCGCGTGTATGGTCTTCAACGCGAGGTCTTGGATAACTTTGATGTATCTTTCCCTTTCCTCCTGGTTTTGAGCGGCCTCGAAAATGGCCTTATCCACTGCCGGTCTAAAGTTTCCGCTTTTTTCACCCTCCTCGATGAGGATATCGAGAGCCTTTTTGGATATGGCCGCTAACGGATCTACACACAAATAATAACTGAGAAATGCGTATAAATTCGTATCACCTCCGCACAACTCGTCCAACAAACTTACCTCTTTCTCCTCCTCTTTCTCCTCCTCTTTCTTCTCCTCTTTCTTTTTCCACATAATTCAGTCCCCCCTTTTTTGTTCTTACCTGCATAATCATATGCTGATTGAACTCATATTCTTTGGGAATAATCGTCTTAATTGGGATTTCACTTTTCAATACTCAATGAGGTGGCCCTGTTCTTTATCGCTGTTGTAAATGAGATAATATATCTGTGATACCCGATTGTCAACCTATATCTCGGAGCCCTGTAGTTATCCTCGACATGCGAACTATGTACTGCAGGCGGTAAAATCCTCGTCAATCAGCGCTGGCGCAGCCCCTCTTCCTTAAAACATTTCCCCCTCTCCTGCGGTACGCCTCGCCAGGATAGGGGGACTAAGGGGGTGAGGTATATAATCGGATACCGGATTATTTACAGGGTTGGAATAAAAAGGAGGATAACCCTATTGTGTTCTCAAACTTTACAAAGTAGCTTTCTAAAAAAGTCCGCCACCTTATGACCGTCAGAGGACACAGACCTATCCTCCAAGGACATTATACTCTTTACACATGAATTGTCAATATTATTATAAGAAATATTTTATAGCTGTTTCACGCCCTTAACATAAGCTATTGTCGTCAGCCCGCAGGTATGCTATACTGATTACGGACCTGAATCCTGAACACTTATGATTAATATACCAAGGGAGGTCAGATAACTTGCCGGACACTGCAACCATCAAACAGCTCCTCGAAGCCGGAGCGCACTTCGGACATCAGACGGGTCGCTGGAACCCGCGGATGAAAAATTACATCTTCACCAAGCGCAACGGCATCCACATCATCGACCTGGAAAAGACCGCCGTCATGCTCGACCATGCCTGCGACTTCATCAAGGACGTGGTCGCCCAGGGCGAGACCATCCTCTTCGTCGGCACCAAGAAGCAGGCGCAGGAATCCGTCCAGGAAGAAGCGGAACGCTGCGGCATGTACTACGTCAACCAGCGCTGGCTCGGGGGAATGCTCACTAACTTCGCCACCATCCAGGCGCGCATCGACCAGCTTGTGCGCATGGAAGACCAGATGGCCCGCGGCGAACTCGGGCGACTCACCAAGAAAGAAGTCCTTAAAATCGGCGAGAAAATCGATAAATTGAACAAGCAGATGGGCGGCTTTAAAGAAATGACGGCTCTCCCCGGTGCCATGTTCATCATCGACCCCACCAAGGAGAAAATCGCCCTCGCCGAAGCCCAGCGCATGGGCGTGCCGGTCGTCGCCATCGTGGACACCAACTGCAACCCCGACGAAATAGACCATCCCATCCCCGCCAACGACGATGCCATCCGCGCCATCAAGCTCATCTGCACCAAGATTGCGGACGCCGTCCTCGAAGGCAAGATGGGCGTAGCGTCTGCCGTCACCACTGAAGTCGTTGAAGAAAAGGAAGGCGAAGCTGAAGGAGAAGAAAAACCGGCCGTGGACACGTCGGAACCGCTGATATTCACGCCGGATGAGGAATAAGGAGGCACATTGGATATCACCACCCAGATGATTAAGGAACTGAGAGAACAGTCAGGCGCCGGCATCATGGACTGCCGCGGCGCGCTGGTCGATTGTGAAGGCAACATGGATAAAGCGCTGGAAGCCCTCAAAGAAAAAGGGCTGCTCAAGGCGCAGAAAAAGTCGGATCGCGCCACCGGCGCAGGCCTGGTGGAATCCTATATACACACCGCCGGACGCATCGGGGCGCTGGTTGAACTCAACTGCGAGACGGACTTCGTCGCCCGCACCGATGAATTTAAAGAACTTGCCCACTGCCTGGCAATGCAGGTGGCGGCGCTGGCACCCAAATACGTTTCCGAAGAAGATATAGCGGAAGACGAGGAAGCCGCCCCGGAAGAAGCCTGCCTGCTCTTACAGCCGTATATCAAGGACCCCACCAGGGTCGTTAAAGATATCATCGTTGAGACCATAGCTAAAGTAGGAGAAAATATCAAGGTAAACAGGTTTACCAGGTTCGAATTAGGCAACCAGGGGTAGAAGAATGCCTGAAGCTAAATACAAGCGGGTACTGCTCAAGCTAAGCGGCGAGGCATTGCGCGGCGGACACAGCTATGGAATCGATAATCCCACCCTGACCCGGATTGCCGGGCAGATAAAGCAGGTAGTCGAGACCGGCGTAGGCGTCGGCATTGTGGTGGGAGGGGGCAATATCTGGCGGGGCGCGCAGGCGGAAGCCGACGGCATGGACCGGGCAACCGCGGACTACGCCGGGATGCTGGCTACGGTCATCAACGCCCTCGCCCTCCAGGACGTGCTGGAACGGGAAGGCGTGGACACCCGCACGCAATCGTCGCTGGACATCAGGCAGGTCGCCGAGCCGTACATCAGGCGAAAAGCCATACGCCATCTGGAAAAAGGCAGGGTGGTCATCTTCGCGGGGGGCACCGGTAATCCCTATATGACGGCGGACACCGCCGCGGCTTTACGAGCCATAGAAATCGGCGCCGAGGTCCTGCTGATGACCAAGAACAACGTAGATGGTATATATTCCGCCGACCCTCTTAAAGACCCCACCGCCAAGAAGTTCGATAAAATATCTCACCTGGAAATTTTAAGCAAGCGACTGGAAGTGATGGACACCACCGCTTTATCGCTGTGCCTGGATAACAAACTCCCCATAATCGTCTTTGACCTGGAGGCTCCTGACGGTATGAGAAAGATTGTCCTCGGCGAGTCGATAGGTACTCTGGTAACAAGTGAGAGTTGATATGGTTAACGAAGCATTGAAAAGTATAGACGACAAGATGAAAGCCTCGCTAAAGGTATTCCGCGCCGACCTGGCTACGATTCGCACCGGACATGCCACGCCGGCACTCGTCGAGCATATCAAGGTTGAATACGCCGGTGTCCCCACCCCGCTGAACCAGCTTGCCGGTATTTCGGCGCCGGAAGCCGGTCTGCTGGTCATCCAGCCCTGGGATAAAAGCTGCATCGGCAATATCGAGAAGGCGATATTAAAGTCGGAACTCGGTATCAATCCCTCCAATGACGGCAATATCATCAGGATATCTATTCCCCCGCTGAGTGAGGAGCGCCGCCAGGAAATGATTAAGATAGTGCACCGGAAGATGGAAGAGCGGCGGGTAGCGATAAGAAGCCTGCGGCACGAAGCCATGAACGAGTTCAAGAAGATGGAAAAGGACAAGGAGATATCGCAGGACGAACACAAGCGTGCCCAGGACCAGCTGCAGAGCATTACCGACGTCTTCATGGACGAGATAGAAAAAGTCGGCAAGGACAAGGAACAGGAACTCCTGGAAGTATAGACAACAACTCCCGCATAATACCCGGGGCAGCGGTGCCTCAACGAATATGGAAAAAATCACCGGTCTTCCCCGTCATGTAGCCATCATTCTGGACGGCAACGGCAGATGGGCCGAGAAACGCGGCTTACCGCGTATAGAAGGACATCAAGCCGGAGTAAGAAACGTACGGCCCGTCCTTGAGTCCCTTAATAATTACGGTATAGAGTACGTTACTTTATACGCCTTTTCCACCGAGAACTGGAACCGCCCCGAAGATGAAGTCAACGGGCTGTTCCGACTCCTTGAAGGCATTATCGATAAAGAGGCACGCGCCCTTCATAAGAAAGGCGTCAGGATACGTCATATCGGGTCGCTGGAAAGCCTCTCCGCAACACTCCAGAAATCCATCAAAAAGGCCGTAGACCTTACCGCCGGAAACAAAGGGATGACCCTGGGTGTGGCGTTGAATTACGGCGGTCGGGAGGAAATTCTGCACGCGGTGTGCCGAATTATGGAAGATAACGTGCCGGTCGAAGATATCGATGAAAGGCTCTTCGGAGAATATCTCTATACCGCTGATTTTACTGATGTTGACCTGGTGATTCGCACGGGCGGGGAGATACGCACCAGCAATTTCCTCATCTGGCAGGCAGCTTACAGCGAATACTATTTTACGCCGGTACTCTGGCCCGACTTCAACGAAGAGGAACTGGAGCAAGCCTTGCTTGTCTACAGTCGGAGACAGAGGCGCTTCGGCGGGCTGTAACAGGGAGCTACATGCTCAGAAAAAGAGTCATAACCGCGCTCTGGGGTATCCCTCTCATTATCGTAGTCGTCTGGTTCGATGAGCCGTTACCCTGGTTCACCATGCTGGCGGGTATCTGGGGACTGCTGGCTGCTCTGGAGTTCTACAGGTTGACGGGCGTGGCAAGGTCGATTCCGCTCCTCTGTTTCGGCATGTTCTGGACATTGCTGTTCATCCTGCGTCCGCACTGCACGTACAACCTCGTCGTCCCTATCCTGCTGGGGTCAGGCATCCTGTTTTCACTCGTGATATCGGCATTTCTACCACCGAGAGAAAACGTTTATCTTCGCTGGTCATGGCTGATTATCGGCATAATATACGTCGGATGGCTGCTGGGTTTCCTGGTGGCGTTGAGGCTGGAAGCCGGGCGCGACTGGTTATTCCTGGCGCTGTTCGCTACCTTCGGCTCCGATACCGCCGCTTACTTCATAGGCAAAGCTTTCGGCAAACGCAAGATGGCGCCCAGGATAAGCCCCGGTAAGACTTGGGTCGGCGCTGTTGCCGGGCTGTTCGGGGCAGTGATTATCAGCCTGCTTTTCAAACTGCCCACGCCGCTGCAACTGCCTCTGGAATACTGGCAGGCGATACTACTGGGAGTACTTATCAGCGTTTTCGGGCAGATAGGCGACCTTGCGGAATCGGCGCTGAAACGTTATTCAGGTGTGAAGGAATCGGGCGGCCTCATGCCGGGTCACGGCGGGTTACTGGACCGCATGGACAGCGTAGTTTTAGCCGGAGTGGTGGTATACCTGTATTATATCATCGCCGTGGCGTAAATTATTCAAATGGATATACTGAAGTCCGGCGCGCAAAAACTGGGAATCAATCTCACTCCCGCTCAACTCGAGCGGTTCGAGGCGTATTACCGGGAACTCATCGACTGGAACCAGCGAATGAACCTGACCAGTATCACCGGTTATGAGGAAGCCCAGATAAAACATTTCCTCGATTCGATTTCTATAATACAAGCTATCAGTAAGGCCCAGAGTTTGAGAGTCATTGATGTGGGCACCGGAGCCGGACTGCCCGGAATACCGCTGAAAATCGTGCTGCCGGATATGAAACTCACGCTGCTGGAAGCCACCGCCAAGAAAACCAAATTTTTACATCATATCATCGATAAACTCGGTCTGAAAGATGTAAACATAGTCACCGGGCGCGCCGAGGAAGTCGGACATAATCCTGAATACCGGGAGAGATACGATTTGGTACTGTCACGGGCAGTAGCGCCGTTGCCGGCACTGGTTGAACTGACTTTACCATTCTGCGGGGTGGGTGGTAATTTCATCGCCCAGAAAAAGGGGGACATAATCCGGGAAATGGAGCGTGCCCGGAAAGTTGTCAGCCTGATGGGTGGCATATTCAAGGAAGTGAAATCGGTATCACTGGAAGAATCGGATGACCGACGATACCTCATCGTAATCGAAAAGCTGGAGCCGTCACCGGCCGAATATCCGCGCCGTCCCGGAATACCCGCCAAGAAGCCGATTATCTAACCAGTTATTTTTCATCTCCTTCAAGGCTTGCCAGTCTGTCCTGCAGGCGGGAAATAAGCTGCATGAATTCCTTGTCTTTGCGCAATCGCCCGCCGTACAGGCGCAGGTGCTTGATGGTCTTAATGACCTCTTCCTTTTCCGGTGTTTCCATCTCCAGCAGGTCGTAGGCGGACTTACGCCACTTGTTCTTCGTCCTTCTATCGATTCCCGTAATCAGGAAGAGCAAAAACACGAGGAACAAGAGCATCAGGACAAGCGGCACGTATTCCATAGCTTATCAAGTTTTATCATATTCATAGCGGCGAGTCAAAGAAAGACTGTAGCGACATGGCATGCATATTGCCAAGCCCTGATAATGGTAGTAGAATTAGTATATCAACTCGAGAAATCCAGGAGGATGTGGAAAAATGGAAACCGGGACGTGGAAGGTTAAAACAGGGCTGGCGCAGATGCTTAAAGGCGGCGTTATCATGGACGTGGTCACGCCGGAGCATGCAAAAATCGCCGAGGAAGCCGGAGCCTGCGCGGTAATGGCACTGGAAAGGGTGCCGGCGGATATCCGCGCCGCCGGCGGCGTGGCGCGTATGGCGGACCCCACGGTTATCGAGGCTATTATGAAATGCGTTACCATACCGGTCATGGCAAAGTGCCGCATCGGGCATTTTGTGGAAGCTCAGGCACTGGAATCCATGGGAGTCGATTATGTAGACGAATCGGAAGTATTGACTCCCGCCGATGAGAAGTACCACGTGTGGAAGCACGATTTCAAGGTGCCGTTCGTTTGCGGCTGCCGGGAACTGGGCGAGGCTTTACGGCGTCTGCATGAAGGCGCTGCCATGATAAGGACCAAGGGAGAAGCCGGTACCGGCAATATCGTGGAAGCGGTAAGGCACATGAGGGGCGTCATGGAAGGGATACAGCGGGTGGTGAATGCCTCCGAGGGCGAACTGGACGAAATCGCGACGGAGTACCGGGTGCCCGTGGAACTCGTAAAAGAGATCAAGGAGTTGGGCAAGCTGCCGGTGGTGAACTTTGCGGCAGGAGGCATAGCAACACCTGCGGATGCAGCCCTGATGATGCAGCTCGGCGCCGAGGGAGTATTCGTCGGTTCCGGTATCTTCAAGTCGAGCAATCCCGAGGTCAGAGCCAAGGCAATCGTCAAGGCTACCACTCATTACAGGGACCCGGCTATCATCGCCGAGGTATCCAAGAACCTGGGAGACGCCATGGCGGGGCTGGATATCAAGCAAATACCCTCCGAGGAACTGTTAGCTAAAAGAGGATGGTAATATGAAAATCGGTGTCCTTGCTTCGCAGGGAGCCTTCGCCGAGCATATAGCAACGTTAAAGAAACTGGATACAGAAGCCGTGCCCGTCCGTCTACCCGAAGAACTCCATGGAGCGGACGGGCTAATCATTCCAGGTGGGGAAAGTACGTCCATCAGTCGGCTGATGACTTCCTATAACCTGATGGACGGGATAGCCTCGCTGGCCCGGGACGGCATGCCGCTGTTCGGCACATGCGCCGGGATGATACTCATGTCCCGGAACATATCCGGCAATACCACGGCATCGCTCGGATTAATGGGTATTACCGTGAAACGCAATGCCTTCGGGCGGCAGGTGGACAGCTTCGAGACGGAACTGCCGATTCCGGTGCTGGGCGATAAACCATTTCCGGCGGTATTTATCCGCGCGCCGTTAATCGAAAGCTGTGATAAAGGCGTTGAAGTCCTGGCGCGACTCGCCGACGATACAATCGTGGCTGCCCGGCAGGGAAAACTGCTGGTCACGGCGTTTCACCCGGAACTCACCGACGACCTTAGAATTCATTCCTATTTCCTCGATATAGTATCGGGAAAGGTATAACCGGGGGAGGATAGTGCAAAAGGTAATCACCGATGACATGGATGCCATGCTGGACATCCTGCCGCCTCAAATCAAGGGGCCGCTGGTCAAACAGAAGGATGTCAAAGAGCTGCTGGAAGTGGTGCTGGACCTGGGACGCACACCGGAAGCACGCTTCACCGGACGCGAGGTGGTTCTGAACAAAAAAGAGGCGGACGAATCAGACATCGACTACGTGGTGGCACGAATCGGCAGCTTCGGTGAGGATAACCGCGCCGGCATCGAGAGGACACTCCACCGCATTTC
The DNA here is from genome assembly GCA_964584575.1 of uncultured Dehalococcoidaceae bacterium. Classification (GTDB taxonomy): domain Bacteria; phylum Chloroflexota; class Dehalococcoidia; order Dehalococcoidales; family RBG-16-60-22; genus JAFGPF01. Next base: position 13,156 of record CAZPAS010000043.1, read on the forward strand.
CGCGATAAGAAATCGAGGCGGTAAAATCGTGGGGCTGACCTGCCGGGTGGGACGCGCTGTCTTCGGCACCATTAAGATAATCGAGGACTTAATTCAGTCAGGCAAGAGCGTCCTGCTGCTGGGCAGGCCCGGCGTTGGTAAAACAACGATGCTTCGGGAGGTTGCCCGTGTGCTGGCGGACGATGCCGAAAAACGGGTGATAATCGTGGATACGTCTAACGAGATTGCCGGCGATGGCGATATACCGCATCCGGCCATCGGTCACGCCCGCAGGATGCAGGTTGCCATGCCGTCTCTGCAGCACGCCGTGATGATAGAAGCGGTGGAAAACCACATGCCGGAGGTCATCGTCATCGACGAGATAGGCACGGAACTGGAGGCGATGGCGGCCCGGACTATTGCCGAACGCGGCGTACAGCTGGTCGGTACGGCCCACGGCAACACGCTGGACAACCTGATGATGAACCCGACCCTCGCTGACCTTGTCGGCGGGATACAGTCGGTCACGTTAGGAGACGAAGAGGCAAGAAGACGGGGGACGCAGAAATCGATTCTGGAAAGAAAGTCGCCGCCGACCTTCGACATCGTCGTTGAAATCCAGGAACGTGACCGCGTGGCGATTCACCCGGACGTCGGGGAGGCGGTAGATGCGCTGCTGCGGGGCATTCCGCCGGATACCGAGATACGCTGGCTGGACGAACAGGGCGAGGTCAGGATAGAAAAGGCGGAAACAGAGAAGGGTAAGCCAACCCGGGTAAAGAAGGCGGAAAAAGAAACGAAAGCGCCCCGGATTTTCCTATTCGGCGTGAACCGCGCCAGGATAGTCCAGATGGGCAGGGACCTGCATATCGACCTGGATATCGTCGAAAATTTGAGCGAAGCCAGCCTGTTAGTGACTTCCAAGAACTACTACCGGCGCCGGCCACAGAAGGTCAGGGATGCCGAGGCTGCCCATTTACCCATATACGTTCTCAGGAGCAATACTCCGCCCCAGATGCGGCAATTGCTGAATACTATTTCGCCCGTGAAGGGTAACGATAAGTCTAAATCTTTCAAGAGTGCCATCGAAGAAGCCGAAGAAGCCGTGGAACAGGTCAGCGAGGGCGAGGAGGAGATAGAGTTAAGTCCGCAGAGTTCCTACATACGCCGCCTGCAGCACCTCATCGCCCAGCGTAACGACCTGGGTTCGCACAGCTTCGGCAGAGACCCCAACCGGCGGGTGAGGATATACAAAGAGCGCTCGAGATA
>CAZPAS010000044.1:0-7283 GCA_964584575.1 uncultured Dehalococcoidaceae bacterium
GAGAGGGGGATAAAGGGGGTGAGGTATGCAAATAAACACGATACACAAATTACATGACCTTTCCAAATAGTGAGTGCCTGTCCGCATATGTTATAATTTAGCCATGAAAGTCTCGGAACTCGGGGAGTTCGGGCTCATCGACCTGCTGGCTAAGATGGTCCCGGAAATCCCGGGTAAAAAGCCCGTTGTCGGCATCGGCGACGACGCCTTCGCCTGGCGTACAGACGCCACGATTCAACTTGCCACCGTCGATACCATGGTGCAGGGCGTCCATTTCTCGCTGGATATCATGACATGGAAAGAACTCGGCTGGAAATCGCTGGCAATCAATTTGAGTGACATCGCCGCCATGGGCGGCGTGCCCGCCTATGCGCTGGTGGCTCTGGCGCTGCCTGAAGACACGGAGGTCGACGATGTAAAGCAACTCTACGAAGGTATCATTGAGCTTGCCGGTCAGCATGATACGGCTATTGCGGGTGGCAACGTCAGCCGCTCGCCGGTGGTCTCGGTCACCGTCACCGTCTTTGGCTCCAGTCCGGACGACAGGATTCTCAAACGCTCCACAGCTAAAGCGGGCGATTTTATAGCGATTACCGGCTATCCGGGCAGCGCCGCCGCGGGACTGGAAATGCTGGCGAATAATCTTCAATTCGGCGCGGAGGTATCCACCTATCTGCGCGGTGCTTTCGTGCGACCCAAGCCACGCCTCAAAGAAGGCAGGCTGCTGGCGGAAGAGGGCGTGAAAACGGCGATAGACACCAGCGACGGGCTCCTCGCCGACCTGCGTCATATCTGCGAAGCCAGCGGGGTCGGCGCAAGGATTAACACCGGACTCCTGCCGGTACATCCCGCGATAAGCAATAACTTCGGCGAGAAGACTCTGGAACTGGTGCTTTCCGGCGGGGAGGACTACGAGCTGCTTTTTACGGCAAATAAAGAGACATACGAACATGTAAAAGAGAAAATTGAATATCCGGTTGCTGTCATCGGTGAAATCACATCCGGTGAACCGGGCAGGATAGAGATAATCGATGCCGACGGCAAGCCTGTAAAAATCGGCAGCATGGGCTGGGAACACTTTTAGTATAGAGAAACGGAGATAGTCTTATGGTGGCAATACCGAAAGTTACGCTGAACTCGGACCTCAACGAAGGGTTCTGTTTCGGCTGCGGCATTAACAATCCAATCGGACTTAAACTGAAATTCACCAAAGACGGCGATTCCCTCCGCACCGAATTCACGCCCCACGAACACCACCAGGGCTGGCCCGGACTCCTCCACGGGGGTATTCTGGCATGCCTGCTCGACGAGGTGATGAGCAACGCCGCCTACGCTACGGGAAACACCTGCCTGACCGCCAGCATCACCGTCCGCCAGCGCAAGCCCGTCGAAGTAGGCATACCGCTGGTCATTACCGCCCGGATAACCCGACATCGCAAGAAGCTCATCGAGACCGAGGGCGCGGTGTGCCTGAAAGACGGTACGGTCATCGCCGAAGGTACCGCCAAGCAGTTCGTCGCGGAGAACGAGGCGGGCAGGAACGATAAAGTAAAAGAGAGCAAGAGCCATGTCTGAAGACAAACTCGAAGCCGTGCTCTGGGATTTGGACGGCGTTATCGCCGATACCGCCGAATATCATTACCGCGCCTGGGGCGATATCTTTAAGGAAAAAGGCGCCGTCTTCACCTGGGAGGACTTCATGCGGCACTTCGGACAGCGGCACGATACCATTATAAGGTTCGCCCTCGGCGACGATATTCCCCCGGCCGAGTTTGATATCATCACCGAAAGAAAGCAGCAGGAGTACCGCCGGCTGGTCGCCGGTAATATCACGCCCCTGCCCGGAGCGGTGGAACTGATAAAGTTGCTGAACAAACATCGTATAAAAACCGCCATCGCATCCTCGGCGCCGCTGGATAACATAGAAATCATCATTAAGGGATTGAATATTGAGGACTGCTTCCAGGCTATCGCCTCCGGCACGGAGGTCCCCGAGGGCAAGCCCAGTCCGCAGATCTTCCTGCTGGCGGCGGAAAAATTAGGAGTACTACCCGCCGACTGTGCAGTCATCGAGGACGCCATCGCCGGGGTAGCCGCCGCCGTGCAGGCCGGCATGAAATGCGTCGCAGTCACCAACAGCCATCCCGGCAGCAGACTGGATAAAGCCGACCTTATCGTCAGCACACTGGAATCGGTCGGCATCGGCGAACTGGAACGGCTCTTTAAAAACTAACAACGTCAGGAGTATGAAATGGAAAGGTCTCTGGTACTCATTAAACCCGACGCCATGGAAAGGGGTCTTGCCGGTGTAATCATCGGGCGGCTCCAAAGTGAAGGACTCAAGCTGCTGGCGCTGCGCATGCTGCACATGGACCGGGCTTTAGCCGAGCGGCATTACGCCGTCCACAAGGACAAACCGTTTTTCAGGGAACTGGTGGACTACATAATCTCCACCCCGATTGTCGCCGCCGTCTTCGAAGGTGACAACGCCGTGGAAAGAATAAGGACATTGATGGGAACCACCGACCCCGCTAAAGCCGCCCCGGGGACGATAAGGAAAGACTACGGGCTGGACGTCCAGCGAAACTCGACGCATGCCTCGGACTCGCCGGAAAATGCGACTAAAGAGATAAGTCTTTTCTTTACGGACAAGGAGATTTTCGACTAAGCGGATAAGATTACTGTACCTGCAGCACCGTTCTTGCTTCGTGCCAGAGTTCGTCCAGTTTGTAAAAGTCACGTTCCTCGGTGCCGAAGATATGAACGATAACGTCGCCGTAATCGAGTAAAAGCCAGCCGGAATCGGGCGTGCCCTCGTGGTGATGAGGCCTGACGCCCGACTTCTTCAGTTCGTGCTCCACTTCTTCGCAGATGGTGCGTATCTGCCGCGTGCTCTCTCCCGCGCAGATAACAAAATAGTCTGCAAAGCTGCACAGGTCATGGACATCCAGTAAAACGATGTTCCCCGCCTGCTTGTCGCTGGCGATATCGACGACTTTACGTGCTACTTCTACAGCTTCCAGTTGAAAATCTCCGGTGCGGTATTTCTTAAATTATACCACAGCCCGGTAGTACGGGCACTGGGGGTCCGGACCCAGGAAGTCCTCCCTGCCCTGCGAACGGGCGTAAGCCAGGGCTATCGCCCGGCACCCCCGGCAGACCGCCCAGTAATAACAGGAGCCGCACTCGCCGTGGTATTCCCCGCGGTTTCTCAGCGACCACAGCACCGGCGATTCCGCCCATAATTCGCGGAAGGGGGTTTCTCTGATATTGCCGATGGATAAGTCCATGCGGCGGCAAGGCATGACGCTGCCGTCGGCGGTAATAGTAATCCCGAAGACGCCCGCCGCGCAGCCCCCCAGCGGAAATTCGCTTTCCGGCACGTCTTCTTCCATGGTGGCGACCGTGAACAGGGGGTCGCGCGAGGTGAAGGTCACCTTACTCTCCGCCTGTCGCTGCTTTACCTTCTGGTAAAAATCGGCGAGTTCCTGCGGCGTCAGCATCTCCGCGCTCAGTTCGTTGCCCCTCCCGCATGCCACCAGGCGGGAGAACGTCACCGCATCGATTCCCATGTCTTCCGCCAGCCTCACCAGCCCGTCTATCTCCCCGATGTTGAGACGCGACAGGGTAAGGTTTATACTGGTATTCACTCCGTTTGCCAGCAGGTTTTCTATCCCCACGAGCGCCCGCCGGAAAGTACCCCTGCCCCTGATGTCGTCGTGGACTGCCTCCATACCATCCATGCTTACCTGGACTTCACTTACGCCCAGCCGGTGAAGCTGCCGGGCAATATCGCCGGTAATCAGCGTGCCGTTGCTCATCAGGGCGGTGGTACACTTTCGCTCGCCTACGTACGCCAGTATTTCCATGAGATTTTCGTGAAGGAACGGCTCGCCGCCGGTAAAATGAAAGCTGGGTGACATCTCTAACTGATAGTCCGTCACCCAGCTATGCAGCGTATCGATTACGCCGTCGATTGCCTGGGAAATATCGCCGGAACTCATTACCGGCACGTCATCACTTTGATAACAATGCCTGCAATGCAGGTTGCATCTTTCGGTCAGATGCCACTGGACAAAGAAATCGAATACAGTTCCCGGCATTTACCGTTCTTGGTTGCCTGGCTGCCTCACGGGCAGCTTACTTGTTCTTTCAGCTCTTTCAGGCGAGGCAACTCCGGGAAATAGCCCGGCTCTTTTCCAGTGCCTCCTTGAGCTTCAGGAAGAATCTTGCCTCTTTCTCTTTCATAAGCATCACCTCCCTGACCCGGATACCAGAATATTATATCCGGATATCAATTATGTCAAATAATATAAGCTAAATTTTACCGGGACTTAATTAACCCTTATGGATAGCTTGAAAAGCGCCGGATTATTTTTCTCCTGGCTATCAGTCCTGCTATAATAAAGTCACAGGTTTCTAGATACACTTATCTTTTTAGAGGGGTATATATTACGTAATGTCCAAATCCGTGGAAGTTAAAAATGGTATCTGCTATATGTGCACTAATGCCTGCCCTACCCGCGTTCATATCCGGGACGGGAAGGTTGTCAAGATTGACCTCGCCGACCCCAAGGTAGCCCACTGTCCGCGCTGGAAGGCGCAGCTGGACTTCGTTTACCACCCTGACCGACTCCAGTATCCTGTGAAACGCGTCGGCAAGCGCGGAGACGGCTCGTGGGAACGCATCTCCTGGGACGAGGCGCTGGACACCACCGCTGCGAACCTGCAAAAGATAAAAGATGAATACGGACCTGAATCGGTGATTTTCTGGGTTTCTTACACCAAGGAGCCCCGCCCCTATTTCCACCGCCTGACTCATGCCTTCGGCTCGCCGAACTACTGCACGGAGAGCAGCAACTGCTTTTCCGGCACCTGGATAGCCTCTAACCTGACTTTCGGCTACGATTATTCATACTTCACGATATCGGGCGTCTCCGTGGTGCCGGAGACAAAATGTAAGCTCATCTGGGGCTCCGCTGTAGTATCTACACCCACGGTATGGGAAGAAAACCTGAATGCCCGGGAAAACGGCGTTAAACTCATCGTCGTCGACCCCCGCCGCACTCCCATCGCCTCCAGGGCGGATATCCACCTGCAACCCCGTCCCGGCACGGACGGCGCCCTGGCGCTGGGATTCCTGAATGTCATCATCAACGAAGACCTGCACGATAAGGACTTCATCGATAAATGGACGGTGGGCTTCGACGGACTTAAGAAGCTGGTGCAGGAATACCCGCCGGAGAAGGTCGAGGAGATAACCTGGGTACCCGCCGACAAAATCAGGGAGGCTGCCCGACTTTATGCGAAAACCAGACCTGCCATGCTCCAACTCAGCAGCAACAGCACCACCCATCATGCTAACGGCGCGCAGAACCACCGTGCCGTTATCCTCCTTTCAGCGATAACCGGAAACTTCGACGTGCCCGGCGGCAACAGGTACACCGCCATTATGACGGAGGGCACCAACGATATTTCCCTCCACGAACGCGTCAAGGACATGCCCCCGGGAATCGGCTCGCAGCAGTTCCCCCTCTGGACTTCCCGCTACCACGAGATGCAGTCCAATGCCATCGTCGGCCAGATAGAGAGCGGCAAGCCCTATCCCCTCAAAGGCATGTTCTCGGCGGGTTTCTGCAGCCAGTTCTTCGGCAACACCGCCCGGGCGGTAGAGGTCTTCAAGAAACTCGACTTCATTGCCGTGACCGAATACTTCCATACCCAGGGCACACAGCTTGCCGATATCGTCATGCCCATCGCCTCCTGGCTGGAACGCCCCATACTACTGACCGGTCTTGTTGGAGGCTTCTCAAAGCTCATCGAACCCGCTATTTCACCCGTCGGCGAGTGCCGTTCCGAATGGGATATCTACTGCGCACTGGCAAAGCGACTCGGCCTCGGCGACCTTTTCTGGGACGGCGACTTCGAGAAGTGCGTGGACAACATCCTGAAACCCATGAAAATAACGTATAAAGACCTCCAGAAACACCCCGATGGCATCAAGCAGCCCGTACCCATTCCGCTCGAGAAACCAGCTTATTTAGACGGCGGTTTCAAGACGCCGTCCGGAAAGATAGAGATAGCCTCCGCCACGCTGGAGGAGCACGGACTGGATGCCCTGCCGGTATACCACGAACCACCGGAAAGCCCGGTAAGCCGTCCCGACCTTGCGGAGAAATACCCGCTGGTAATGACTTCCGGCGCCCGGGTGATGGCATACACGCATTCGCAGTTTCGCAACATCCCCCAGTTACGCAAGCTGATGCCGGACCCACTCGTCGATATCAATCCCGTCGACGCCGCCCCCCGTGGCATCAAGACGGGCGACACGGTGACGGTCACCTCGCCGCGCGGCAGCATCACCATGAAGGCAAACGTGACCGATTCCATACTCGGCGGGGTCGTCAACCTGCCGCACCACTGGCCCGATGAAGCCAATGTAAACCTGCTCGTGGACGATAGTACCCTGGACCCGATATCGGGGTTCCTGCCCCATAAATCACAGTTGTGCCAGGTCAGCAAAACCTGATAGTGCCGTTTGGGTTATCAATATAAATTTACGCAATAATATCATGACATTGCGTGTTTCTAACTTGTTATACCGGCCCACGTCACAGGAGCCGTATTCTTTAGAATTTCTTTATGAAAACTTTATGAAATTTTACGCATCTTTAGACCTTTCTTCATGCTGCGGTAGTATCCTTAAATAGGGGTAACCTTCAATCGAATTGGGTGTTAACCCTTACCTTAGAGCATGTTTCAGGCGTATTGAATATGCAGATAACGGTCAGGCAATTATATAAAGACCTGTTGAAGCTGGCACCGCTGTTCCTGGTATTGGTGTTTGTCTTCGGCCTTATTGGATACAGCCCCGCCCAGGCTGACCCCGGCTGGTACAACACCAGCTGGCTGTATCGCAAGAAGGTAGAGATTCACTCGTCTAATGTTACCGCCGACCAGACCGATTTCCCCGTTCTCATCAGTATTACCGGCGATGGCGATATCGGCACGCATGCGCAGACCGACGGCGACGACCTTATCTTCACCCTCAGCGACGAGGTAACCGAGATTCCCTACGAAATCGAAAGTTTCAGCAGCGACGGCTCTTCCGCTAACCTGACCGTCTGGGTAAAGGTCCCCAATCTTTCCTCATCTTCAAATACGGAAATATATATGTACTACGGAAACAGCGGCATAGGCACTCCCGGTGAAGACCCCGCCAATGTCTGGGATAACAACTTTAAAATGATACAGCACCTGGAAGAAACCTCCGGGACTCATTA
>CAZPAS010000044.1:7383-14383 GCA_964584575.1 uncultured Dehalococcoidaceae bacterium
CCCGACGGTGTCTACCAACGCCTCGAGCAATGTCGAGGAGACCACGGCGACACTGAACGGTAATATCACGGCAACCGGAGGGGAGAACGCGGATACGCGGGGATTCGAATGGGATACCGATTCAGGTGCGCCCTACTCTTCCAACTGGACGGAAGCGGGTTCCTTCGGCACCGGTACGTTTACGGGCAATCTTACCGGACTTACCCGCGGCGAGCTGTATTACTACCGGGCGATGGCGCACAATTCCTCCGGCTGGGCATACGGCGGCGAGCAGAAATTCCTGACCAAGCCGGACGGCCCGACCGGTCTTACGGCGGTCAGCCACGGCACCGACTGGGTATATCTTACCTGGGCTAACGGCACCGGCTCGGATAACACGACCGTGCAATACCTGGCCGGCGTAGCATATCCCGGCACGCCCACAACGGGCACCACCGGATACTTCGGCCCCGGCACTTCTGCCAATATCACCGGATTAAGCGACAACCAGACCTACAGTTTCCGGGCATGGTCTTTCGCCTCCGAGGGAGGCTTGGGACAGTGGTCGGACACTTACAGTTCCGACAGCGATACCACGGACGAAGCTGGCGGCGGGGCGCCGCCTACCGTGATAGGTGGTAAAATCCTCATCGTCAACAAGGCGGCGCTGCTGGCGCCCTGGGTGGCACTGGCTGCAGTATTATCGATAATCGCCATCAAGGTTGTGCGTTACTTCAGGAAAAAGACGCAGCTGCGTTCACTATCTAAAAAGACAGACTAGACTTTATCCATAGTCATTTCATCGGAGAGGGGTATCGCCCCTCTTTCTTTTTATCATGTGGAAGTCATATACTTGAATAGGATTATCGTATTAAAAAAAGGAATGAATTTTTCATGTCCACCACTCCCCTCCTCAAAGCACTGACCGAAGCCGGCATCGGCTCCCGCCGCCGCATGGCGGAATCCGTCAAACAGGGTAAGGTCAAAGTTAACGGAGAAACAGCCGAGTCATTCAACCACCCTGTAAACGTGGAAAAAGACCACATCACCATTGACGGGAAAGCCGTAAACCTCAAGCCCGACGACACAGTCTGCCTGATGCTGAACAAGCCGGCGGATGTCGTCTCCACCGTCAGCGACGAAAAGGGCCGCCGAACCGTACTGGACATCATCCCCGCCAGATATCGTAAACTCAGGCTTTATCCTGTGGGCAGGCTCGATAAAGACACCACCGGACTGCTCCTGCTTACGAATGACGGCGACCTCACTTACCGGCTGACCCATCCATCTTTCGAGCACGAAAAAGAGTACCTGGTGCAGGTCAAGGGCAGCCTCAAGCGTGATGAGATACGTCAGCTGGAACGCGGCGTCCTGCTGGAGGACGGCATGACCCACCCGGCAGCGGTAAGACCGGATTCTTCGAGTCCTCCTTTCAACTACAGCATCACCATCCACGAGGGCAGGAAACGCCAGGTACGCCGTATGTTCGAGAAGATAAGACATCCCGTGCTGGCGTTGAAACGCGTACGCATCGGCGGACTGGCGCTCGGAGACCTTAAAGAGGGCGAGGTACGCCGCCTGAGCGCGGGGGAGATAAAAGCCCTGCTGGAAAAATAATTACTCTTGTCCCCGCCCCCTCCCCATCGTATGTTATCTATTCCCACCCGAGCCTGCCCGTCGTAGCTTTAGCGTAGGCGGGTCACCCTCGCAACATCTTTGGCTTATCCCGCTGTTTTCACCCCCTTTCTTTGCCACTTTTCGTTTGCTACTTGATACTGATCCCCTAAACTGGGTGTTTAAGAGGGGCGAAGCCCCTCTTCTTGAATTACTTCCCCCTCTCCAATCAATCTGTCTGACGGTCTGCGCTGATATACCTGATTGGAGAGAGGAATAAGGGGGTGAGGTTAAAATATACAAATCGGGAAACACCTATAATATTAACCCTTTTCAAACCGCATATATGTCTGTTATACTGGATTATCCCGTAATTACAGAACCGCTGACATGCATGCGATAATCGAACGAGCCAGAAAAGAAAAAAGGACCATCCTGACCGAGATAGAGTCCAAGGAACTCATCGGACAGGCAGGCATCAACGTCAACGATACCAGGCTGGCTAAATCTCGTCCGGAGTCGTCCTCTATAAGCCAGGAATTAGGTTTACCCGTCGTGCTCAAGATAGCCTCGCCGGATATCGTCCACAAGAGTGACGCCGGCGGCATACGGCTGGGACTGGAAACCACGGAACAGGTAGGGCAGGCCTTCGACGAAATCATGGCAGCCGCTCGCCTCAATTACCCCGACGCCGATATTCAGGGAGTATCCGTGCAGAAGATGGCAGCACCGGGCGTGGAGGTAATCATCGGCATGTCCAGGGACGCCCAGTTCGGCCCCGTGCTCATGTTTGGACTCGGCGGCGTCTTCGTGGAAATACTGGAAGACGTTTCCTTGCGCGTCATACCCGTCACCCGGCGTGACATGGGCGAGATGATAAAGGAAATCAAGGGATATAAGATGCTGACGGGCTACCGCAACCTGCCCGCCGTAGACGAAGCCAAGCTGGCGGACATGCTGCTGGCGGTTGCCGACTTTATTACGCAGCACCCGGAAATCAAGGAACTGGACCTTAATCCCGTCATCGCTTACGGCGACGGCGCCGTCGCTGTGGATGCCAGGATTGTTCTGGAAGACTCTGACTAGGATGATAGAACTGGACAAGTTCAAAAACCTCAACGCCATGCTGGAGAACGCCGTCAGGCGTTTCCCCGATAAAACAGCTATCCTCATGGGAGACAGGCAGGTCTCCTTCGCCCGGCTCCATGAAGACTCCAACCGTGTCGCCCACGCGTTAATATCGATGGGGGTGAGTAAAGGCGACCGCGTGGCGATGATGCAGGCGAGTAACCCGGAGTTCGTTATTATCTTCTTCGGGATAATGAAAGCCGGCGCCATCGCCGTGCCGCTCGATTCACGGTATATCGCCGACGAACTGGACAGGCTCTTCTCCGACTGCCGTCCTGAAGCGCTGGTTATCGAGAACCCGCCGCTGGAATCGCTGCTGCCTGTCCTGTCCCGTTTCGAGTCCATCAAACACGTGATTACCTTCGACCCCGCTTACGCGGGGCAATTTACCGACTATAATGAAATTCTTGCCAAATACCCGTCGTCCGACGTAGACGTTAACGTGGAACCGGAGGATATCGCCATCATATCCTACACCGGCGGTCCCACCCAGAAGCCCCACGGCGTCACTCTTTCCCACTACAGCGTCACTACCGAAGCCGTCAATTCCGCCTACGTCTTCCGGCAGACCGATAAAGACGTGCTGATGCAGTTCGCCCTGCCCATGTACCACCAGTTCGGCCTGACCTCCGTGCTGATGGCTTCCATATATAAGGGCAGCACCGTGGCGGTGGTGCCGGGGACGGGTCGCTCCATCGATAGCTTCATGGAGACCGTGGAACGGTTGCATGGCACCATGTACATGGGCGTTCCTTATATCTACGCGCTGATGATAAACGTCGCTCGCCGCGAGGGCATCAAGTACGACTTAAGTTCGCTGCGACTCTGCGCCAGCGGCGGCGCCCCCCTTGAGCCCCCGATTATAAAAATGTTCGAGGAATCCTACGGCATGAAAATCATCGATATCTGGGGGCAGACCGAGACCGTGTCTCATGCCACCGTGTCTCCCATCGACGGCTCTGGGAAAATCGGCTACACCGGCAAACCTCTGCCCTGCTGGGAGATTAAAATCTTCGACGAAAACGACAACGAACTGCCGCCCGGACGGGACGGCGAGATAGTCGTCCGTGGTCCCGTAATGGCGGGCTTTTATAACAAGCCGGAGGCTACCGCCGAAATCATGAGAACCGGCTGGCTGCACACCGGCGATATCGGACACCTGGACGAGGAGGGTTCGCTCTGCATCACCGGCCGCAAGAGAAGGATGCTTATTCTGAAGGGACAGAATATCTTCCCCGAAGATATAGAGGATATCCTGTCCGCCCACCCCGGTATAGCCGATGTCAGGGTAAGAGGGGTAACGGATATCGTGCGGGGGGAGACGGTTAAAGCGCTGGTGAAACTCAAGCCGGGAGAAACAGCCACCGAACAGGAAATACGCCAGTACTGCCAGGGGCGCATGGCGGACTATAAACTGCCCAGGGACATCGAGTTCGTGGATAAAATACCCGATGTCATACGCAATTGGCAACGCCCGGACACGGAAAGCCTGAAAAAGGCGGATATCAGGTTAGAAGGAACAGGCTAGAGTTCCAGACCACGATGATGGCGTAACCTACCACCGCAATCCACGTGGCGATGACCGCCACCCGGGGAAATCTCTTGTAAATATCCCATAATATTAAGGCGCACAGCAGCGAGCCGGCTACCTTGAGAACCATGAATCCCACGTCCCCCACCAGGGGTTGCAAAAACGGATTGCCTTCCCGAGCCATTCCCCCGTCGAGAAGCAGCTCCGTCAACAGCCCGTCCAGGATGACGAAGGCAACCAGCGTTGCCAGGAGATATTTCATCTTGCTTTTGCCAATCGTCGAAAAAACTTTCATTACTAAATCCCTGTATGCATATCCTTTAGCTTAGCCGACTATCTTCAGCACCGAGGGCAGGATGCGGAAACGCGCCGGTACCTGCCCCAGCAGTTCGCCGTCCGCCTGTATGTGCATCGGCTGTGTCGACCGTATTTCAATTTCCCTGGCTTTCTTCATGGTCACCTTGGGATGAGTCAGGTGAGTTCCCCGGTATACGCGGGGCAGCGACCGGAGAAGGTCGGGCTTGCTGATATCGCCGATTATCATGACGTCGAAATACCCGTCGTCGATACTGGCGTGGGGCGCCGTAAACATGCCCCCGCCCCCGTATCTGCCGTTGTTCATCACCACCGTGCATACCCTTTTATCTGTCACCTCGCCGTCCACTATCAGGGTAATGTCCTTGTTGTGGTACGTCAGAATGGTGGCGATAGTGCTCACCAGATAAGAAAGCAATCCACCCATAGCCTTGTACTGCTGCGTGGTGCGCCTGACGATTTCAGCATCGAAGCCCATCCCGGCGAAGTTTACAAAGAGCCGCTCGACCTTCTGCCCCTCGTTCTCGTATTCCACCATGCCCAGGTCGACGGTCAGGTGCTTCGGTTCCATGAAACACCGGCAGGCGTCATTAAAATGTTTCGGAATGCCGATGGTGCGGATGTAGTCGCTGCCGGTCCCCGTGCTGACGATTCCCAGCAGGGCGTCCTTGATATTGCCGGAGGCGTAAATCCCGTTGACTATCTCGTTGATGGTGCCGTCGCCGCCGACGGATACCACCATATTGTAGCCGTTGCAGGCCGCTTCGCGCGCAAGTTCGATGGCGTGTCCGGGGGCTTCGGTGATATCATGCTCGAACTTTAAGCCCTGTACCCGGAACAGGTCCATTATCTGCGGCCATAACCGGGCGGTTTTACCGGCCCCGGCGGCCGGATTGACGATAACCTTTGCGTATGTTGAACTCAATATATCCCTGCGCTCTTGAGTTGCGGACGTCTTTTAAGTACTTGCCAAGAGTATACCACAATATTAAAGGTCATGACATTAAGAAAACATTAATTTAGGATAAAGAATTTATAAGGTTTTCAGCTCCACTCGGCGGCGCCCGCCCACACTCGCTTCATCTCCTCTTCCAGCAGCTTGTGCTCCGCCCTTTCCAGGGCGGGGTCCACCTTGAAGAGCTTTATGGCTTCATTACGGGCCAGTTCCAGGATAGCCACGTCGGATATCTTCGCCATGCGCAGGTCGGGCAGCCCGCTCTGCCTCGTCCCGAAGAACTCGCCCGGCCCCCTCATCTTGAGGTCTTCCTCGGCAAGCTTGAACCCATCCTGTGTCTTCTCTATTATGTCAAGTCTTTCCCGTCCTACCTCCGTCGGGTTTTCCGCCAGCAGCATGCAGTAGCTCTGCTCCCTGCCGCGCCCTACCCGACCCCGGAACTGGTGTAATTGTGATAGCCCAAACCTGTCGGCGCTTTCTATGAACATGACCGTGGCGTTGGGTATGTCTATGCCCACCTCTATCACCGGCGTGGAGACCAGTATGTCCAGTTCCCCGGCGCGGTAACTCTCCATCACTGTGTCCTTGTCGGCGGAGGACAGCCTCCCATGCAGCAGACCGAGTTTCAAATCGGGAAATACTTCCCGTGAAAGCCGCTCGTATTCAACGGTCGCCGCCTGCGCCATGACCGCCTCCGATTCCTCGATTAGCGGACAGAGGATGAACGCCTGCCGTCCCTCGTTCACCTGTTTCCGCACGAAGGCGTAGGCGCTCTGCCGCTGGTTGGGCTTGAGCCACTTCGTCTTGACCGTCTGCCTGCCCGGCGGAAGCTCATCGATTACCGAGAGGTCGAGGTCGCCGTACAGCGTCAGCGCCAGCGTACGGGGAATCGGCGTCGCCGTCATCACCAGCATGTGGGGATTGAACCCCTTTTCCCGCAGCGCCGAGCGCTGCTCCACCCCGAAGCGGTGTTGCTCGTCCACCACCGCCAGTCCCAGCTTGCCGAACTCCACCCCCTTCTGGACGAGGGCATGCGTGCCGATGACGATATCTGTATCTCCTGCCTTTACCTGTTTCTGGATTTCCTTCTTACCCGCCTGCTTGATATCCCCGATGAGTAATGCCACCTTCAGGGGACGCTCCAGCAGGCCGGAGTAGCTCCTCACATTCCCCTCCCCTTCTTCTTTACCTAGTTTAGAAAGTAATTGACAAATCGTGGCGAAGTGCTGTTCGGCGAGAATCTCAGTGGGCGCCATGAAAGCCCCCTGGAACCCGTTAGCCGCCGCCACCAGCAGCGCCGCCGTAGCCACCACCGTCTTGCCGCTGCCAACCTCGCCCTGCAGCAGCCGGCTCATCGGCTTTGCCTGTCCTAAATCCGCCAGTATCTCGTTCAGTACTTTATCCTGCGCGGGGGTCAGTGTGAACGGCAACGACTTCAAGAATGTATCCACCACCGCCTGTTTTATCTCGAAAGCGTT
>CAZPAS010000045.1:0-13169 GCA_964584575.1 uncultured Dehalococcoidaceae bacterium
GGCGGTATGTAAGCCGTCCAGTCGGCCACCGTGTTGGGGTCGAGCATTTTCTTTATCGCCCTGAGCCATTTATCGTAGTTATCATACCGGGGTCCCCAGTTCTGGTGAATATGGGTGACCGGTTCTATTTGCAGGCAGCCGCCCCGGGAAGGTACGCCGTATCTATTAAACGGCGAACGCGGGTCGAACAGCTCGTCGATGAACGCCCTGGCGGCTTTCAACGATTCGGGGTCGTAGGGGTCGTACTGGGCGGTGGATATCCCCTGCGCGCCAATTGACAGGTTCTCTTCGGGTCGCCACGAGACCATACGGGCGCCGCGCCCCAGGCTAAGGAACGCCCCGGACTCCTCGTAGTGTTTCTTGACCTCCGCTTCCTCCAGCGCCAGCTGCTTGAGCATGGCGGGCGAGCCGTCCGGGCTGGACGAAGACGGCAGGAAGTCGCCGGTAGCCCGCAGGTTGACGCCGTTCGACCATATGATATCGGCGAAGGCGCGTGCGAGGGCGCGCGGTTCGTTGAGGTAGGGGTGGAAACTACCGCCCCATTTTTCCGTGATTTTCCGCAGGCACTTTTCCTTGTATTCCATTTCACCTTGGGACTGGTAACCGATGACGCATACCACCGAGTTAGCCACCGAACCTCCGCCGGCGGGGTCGGCGCTGCGCGCCATGTCCTGCGCCATGTTCTGCATCGCCGCCCATTCCTCGTCGTTGCCCTCCGAGAAAGGCATCGTCCCCAGTATAGCGATGCCGAAGGCGTAGAGTATCTCGGCACGGCACAGGTCCTGCGATGCCTCCAGCGTATTATCGAGGTCTTTAAAGCTGGGCACGAATACTTTATATCCGTCCGGCACCTTTTCCAGTTGTCCCATGGAGGGTGCTTCACCCGACTGCTTGGTCTGCCGCCACTGTGGGGGGCCGTACCAGGGGTACAGCTTCACGCTGACCTTGGTAATGACGCCGTGACCGCCGTTGGCACCGGTCCTGCCCCTCAATATACCCCGCAGGGAGAACCCCGGCCCGTCGGCGGAAAAGCGGTCGCCGCCGGTTTCGCCGGTGCCCATATTGAGAATTTCTCCGGTGGGCAGCACCCATTCGACCCCCAGCGTGTTACGACCGTAGCCGCTGGTGAAGACCATGGTGTGCTGGCAGCCGTGATGGCAGCACTCGGTGGCGATAACCCCGGCGCTGTAGCCCACGCCGATACGACCGGTATAGAGTCCGTGTTTGGCCGCTTCGAGTTGAAGTCGATATACGGAAACGTAAGGCTCCACCACCGCCCGCATGTTTTTAGGGTCGATTTCTATTATCCGGTTCATCCTCCGCAGGTCGAATAATATGCCCTTGCTGTGCATCAGTGACAGGGAAAGGTATTCAAACCCGGAAGAGAACGCTTTAAAGAGGATGCCGTATTTGTTGCAGACCTTCACGATTCTCGATATTTCTTCAGGATTCGCCGGCAGCAGGACGGCGGCGGGTCTCACGGAATGCTTGGAATCGAAGAAGAACTTGTTGCCCCAGACCTGATTGTATGTGTCCATGATGACCGGTTCGCTGGTGATATACTCCGCCCCGACGATGTCCTCCAGGGCTTTATATTCTTCTGTTGACAGCTTCATTATGCCTTCTCCTGCCTGGCTGTTTTCACGATGATAATCCTAAGTCCCGTCATTGCGAGTCCCGAAGACTTCGGGGCGAAGCAATCCGTAATCCCTCTTGGATGGTTCCGGTCGGATTGCTTCGGGCTGTGCCCTCGCAATGACAATAAATTATTCTAATTTTAATGTCGTTCTCGGGCTTGATCCGAGAATCCAGTTCACCTTTCCCCTCCCTTGGATTCCGGCTTTCGCCGGAATGACAATCTTTAGATAGCTTTCTGGACAAGCTCGATAATATCCATGACCTCTATCTTTTGTCCGCTTTCACTGGCGGCGTCCAGGAAATTACGCTTGCACCACGGGCAGGCGCTGACGATTGCCTCGGCGCCCACGTCTATTGCTTCTCTCAACCTCTCGGCGCCCGTCCACGAGGCGAAGTCGGGATACGCGTCGATGACGCCGCCCCCGGCGCCGCAGCACCAGGCATACTCTTTAATACGATACATCTCCACGAAATTCAGGCCGGGTATACTGTTCAAAATATTACGGGGAGGTTCGTAGACGCCTCCCGCGCCGCGCCGGAACTTCTTGGGCGGGTCGTGGACAATCATTTGCCCCATGACCTTGTATTCCTTCCCTTCCCAGTGTATCCAGGGCTCGCCCAGCCTGCCCAGGTGACAGGGGTCGTGGTAGGTGACGGTCATGGGGACTTTCTTAGTCAGTTTGAGTTTACCCTCTTTTATCAGGCGGTCGAGATATTCGGTGATGTGGAGTACCTCTATACCGAGCTTGCGGTCGATTTTATCGTAGAGTACCTTAAAGGCGGCATAGCAGTCCGAGCAGGGGGTGACCAGCGTCCTGACGCCGGCGGTGCGGAACGTCTCCGCCTGGTGCTCGGCGTACTTTACCAGTTCGCCGAGGTAACCGAGTTCGTAGGCGCGACCGCCGCAGCAGGCTTCGTCGGCGCCCATGATGCCCACGTCCACTCCCGCCTTCAACAGGAGTTCCAGTCCAGCCCTTGCCACGGGCCAGAGTTCCTCGTCGAAAGAATAACGGCAGCCGGCATGATAAACGACTTCGGCGGTTTCTTCGGTGAGGTTCTTGACGTTCAGCCCCTCCGCCCATTTTCTCCGGTCGGCTTTCTTTGCCAGCATCATGTTGTCTTCTTTTCTTAAGCCGTCGATGACGTACATGTGCTCGGGAATCAGATGACCGTCCTCGACGCATTTAATCCGGAGTTCCTGCATCAGCTGCAGCGGCTCCAGGTCCTGCTGGACCTTGCACGAGACATCGCAGGAGCCGTCCATCTGGCACTTATACAGCACGTCCAGAAACGTATCGTCGATTTCTATCCTTTCCTGGAGCAGGGAGTAAGCCATGTTGAACTTGCCGCTGGCGGCGTAGGCGTGCCAGTTATACCTGGACAGGGACGGACAGCCTTGCATAAAGTCCGTGTTCTGCATGTAGCGGTACGGTATCCACTTACAGTAGGAGCACCGGGTGCACCGCTGCATATCGTGTGTGTAGTCCTGCCAGGCCATTTTTACCTCCTCGACTTTCAGGTTGTAAGAAGGAGATCGGTCGATATTCTCATGTGCTTTTACCAGACCCTTTCAACCTCACCACTGGATTCCCGCTTTCGCGGGAATGACGAAACGATATAATTAGAAACACAGTTTCCCCGGATTGAGGATGCCGTGGGGGTCGAATATCTCCTTGATTTTCTTTTGCATGCCGATGGTGTCCGCCGCGTCCCGGTAGGCGATATCTTTCCAGGCGGGGTAGGGGCGTGAGAAGAAGCCGCCCATCCCGGAGAATTTTTCAACGGCGGCGTCGGTGAGTTGATTTAACTTTTCCATGTCCTGCGGTGGGTCGTGATAAAGGTCGAATTCGCAGTGGCAGCCTGTGCCCTGAACGATGGGCTGAATATAGACGCCGATACTCTCCGCCGGATATTTATACCGCTGCGCCAGGTCGGCCATTGCCGACGTAAACTCGGGCGTCCTATCGAGAGTCGTCAGGAAGAAGATTTCCCGGAAGCCGCCTTTGATTCCGGTTTTCCAGTACGGTTCGGGCGATGGTTTACATAATATTGATGCCACATCGTCTGCATTAATCCCGGCGACGGCGTTCTGTGGCTTCAGCCCGCACGATTTCGCCATTTTCCTGAAATCGGCTTCCTCGTAGACCACCTTATCTTCGGGCAACACGCCGTAACCCTCGAAGCTGGCGAACAGAATCCAGTCGGGCAGGGTATTCCCGAGTTCCCGGATTTCACCGGGATTCTTGCCGAGCAAGCAGGCAAGATTAAGTCCGTTGAGGATAAATAGCCTGCCGCCCAGCCGGTATTTCAGCGGCTGGTAGATAAGGTCGATGAGGGGTTCAAGTCTGTCCGATGGCACCATCAGGTTGCGACTGATACTGGAAAGATAACAGCATTTAAGAGTTGCCCAGGTGACGATGCCGATGGTACCCTGTGCTCCGCATATAAGCCTCTGGAAGTCCACGTGGCTGTGCCCGAAGGGGTTCATCTGCACCCGCCCGATTTCCCACTGCTCCTCGACCGTATCCGGGCCGGAAGCCTCGCCGGTACGGAACCTGTCCCCGCTCCCGAAGACCACCTCCGCGCAGAGCAGGGGGTCGGTGCTGTCCCAGTGGTGGGACGGCATGGTAATCGGTTCCCTTTCCAGCACGCTGGTGATGACCGACTTCGTTTCACGCGGCGCCAGGGGCATGTAGGCGCAGAGTCCTTCTTTCTCCAAAGCGGGCTGGAGTTCGCCGTAGGTAACACCGGGCTCGACCATGGCCAGCTTGTTGACGGGGTCTATCCTGACGATTTTCTTCATGCGGGTAAGGTCGAGGATTACGGCGCCTTCGGCACCGGGGACGGTGTCTCCCCGGTAGTGGGGCGCCCCCGAGCTTGCCGGCACGAGGGGAGTCCCGGTCTCGTTAGCCCACTTCACGATGGCCTGTACTTCTTCGGCGCTGGCGGGCTTGACGACGCATCTCGGCTCAATTCCGGGGGCGAGGTCGGCGGACCGTGAGTAATCCCGGAGCATTTCCGGACTGTCGAAAACATTGTCGCTGCCGACGATTTCTGCCAGGTCTTTTTGAGTCATCCCCGAACTCCTCCGGTGATATAAAATCGTTAGGTTAATGTCGTATTACGACTGTTAACAAATTATGCCATTATCGCTATAATCGTGTCAAATTGCAGGGGAAAATTGACGGGGCAGATGAATACGGCTATTATCTGGATAGAAGATACGGTAGAGGAGAAACACGGGACGTGGCAAAGGCGCCTTTACTGGATGATTATTACCGGTTGTGGTTACTGCTCTCCCAGACACGGTCGGCAATATTCAAGGTCAGGCATAAAAAGGTGGGACAGTACCTGCATCCCAATCAGGCGGCTGCCCTGGTGTCTATCTGGGCGCTGAACGGGCAGGTAACCCCGGCGACGCTGGCGCGCCGTCTTTTCCTGGAACCCCACACGGTATCCGAGCTTATCATCAGGATGGAAAAGAAGGGGCTCGTCACCAAGAGGAAAGACCGCAAGAAGGGCAATATCGTCAGGATTTCCATAACTAAAAAGGGTCAGCAGGTCTGCAGCCAGGCAATGGGGCAGGACCTGATTCGCGATATTATATCCCATCTATCCGATAAGCAGCGGGAACAATTATGGTCGTCGCTGACCATACTGTATGATGAGGCCCTGAAGCAACTCGGTATAGAAGGCGAGACCCTGCTGCTGTAGCGGCGTATTATTCAGATAAAACAACGACTGCCTTAGTCCGTATGTCTCTTGAGGAACTACCCGCCATTACCTCGAATTCTCCGGGTTCGGCTGTCCACTGCTTGAGCTCGGGGTCGTAGAACGACAGGGCATCCGTTCCGAGTGTAAATCCCACTGTCTTTTTCTCTCCGGGCAGCAGGTTTACTTTACGGAAACCTTTCAGTTCCTTTGGCGGACGCGGCAGTCTCGACTCTATATCACGCACGTAGAGCTGTACGGTCTCTTTTCCCTCTCTATCGCCCGTATTACGTACGTCGATGCTGACATTTATCTTTCCGCCCGTCTCAACCTCGGAAGGTGTAATCTTGAGATTGGTGTATTCGAAGCTCGTGTAGGAGAGGCCGTGCCCGAACGGGAACAGCGGCTCTATTCCCCTGGCGTCGTAATGCCGGTAGCCGACGAAGATACCTTCTTCGTAATGTACCTTGCCGTCTTTGCCGGGATAATTCTGGTATGCCGGGTTGTCTTCATACCGTACGGGGAAGGTATCCGGCAGCTTGCCGGACGGGTTGATATCGCCGAAGATGATGTCAGCTACGGCGTTGCCGCCTTCCTGACCGGGAAACCATGCCTCCAGGACTGCCGGGACGCCGTCTATCCAGTCCCGCATGGCAACCGGCGAGCCGTTGTTCAGCACCACGACGGTATTCGGATTGGCGGCGGCGACCTTATTAATAAGTTCTACTTGCTTTTCTGGTAGGTCCATGGTCTTGCGGTCGGACCCCTCACTTTCGTACTCGTCGGTCAGGCCGGCGAAGATAACGGCTACGTCGGATTTTCCAGCGGCGGCAACGGCACGCTCCATAATGTCGGGCGGCTGCGGCAGTTCGCACCCGATACGGATGGAACGCACGAGCATCGGGGCGTGAACATTCCTGGCGAATTCTATTTTCAGCGAGTATGATTTACCGGACTCCAGACTGATTTCCCCGACCGTTTCCTGGCGCGGCATAAACTCGACGACCGTACGGTCACCCCAGTTACTGCATAACTGATTACCGTCGATGAATATTCTTGCCCAGCCGTTGGTTGCCAGCCCGAATTTATGCCTGCCGGTTGCGGTAGCGGTAAAAGTGCCCGTCCATATTACGGAGAAACCGGGATTAAGTATGCCACGTACTGGTGGGTTACCACTTATCCACGATTGCCTGAATACTTTATCGACTCTGGTTGCCGCGGGACTGCCGGAAAAATCGGCATTATCGTAATATTCTCCCAGCAAGCCGTGTTCGCTCTGACCCTCCCCGCAGGTCACGTACTCGGGGTCGAGGAGCGGGGTAAAGACATTATTCGTACAGCCCGGCTCGTAGGTGATTTTAATCGAATCGCCGCACTTATTCGCAATCCCTTCCAGCGGCGAGATTTTATAATACGGTTCCACTGCCGAGCTGCCGCCGCCTTCGATGCTGGCAACCCTGGCGTTCGGGCCGATGACGGCAATCGATTTTACGTTGTTTTTATCAATGGGCAGTAGGTTATTCTCGTTTTTCAACAGCACGACGGATTCGCCGGCGACCTCGCGGGCAAGCCGTTCGTGTTCAGGGGGACTCGGGGTCTCTCTGGAAAGCGGCGGCTTTTCGTCGAGGGCTCCGGTCTTACTCATCACTCCCAGGATACGACGTACCTTATCGTTTATCTTTTCCTCGTCTACCTCGCCCCTCCTGACGGCTTCCGCGAGCTTTTCCCCAAAATATAGCGCCGGTCCCGGCATTTCCAGGTCCAGCCCGGCGTTTGCCGCCGGCGCGGTGTTGTGCGTGGCAAACCAGTCCGAGACAACGAACCCTTCGAATCCCCATTCCTGCTTGAGCACGTCTTCCAGCAGCCACCTGTTCTCCGAGGCATGCGTGCCGTTGATGCGGTTATAGGAGCACATTACCGTCCACGTACCGGCTTCCCTGACCGCTTTCTCGAACGAGGGGAAATATATTTCTCTCATGGTACGTTCATCCGCTTCCGAGCTTATCGTCATCCTCTCGAACTCAGAGTTATTGAGGGCAAAGTGCTTGACCGATGTCGCCACTCCCTGGCTCTGAACGCCTTTGACGTACGCTACGGTGATTTCCGAGGACAGGTGCGGGTCTTCAGAGTAACTCTCGAAGTTCCTGCCTCCCAGCGGCGAGCGGTGGATATTGACGCACGGACCCAGGAGGACAGAGCAGCCCCGGGCGCGGGTCTCCCTGCCCAGCGCGGCGCCCACCCGATTTATCAATTCGGTGTTCCAGGTAGCCGCCAGCCCCACGCCGGTGGGGAAGCAGGTAGCCGGCAGGGTCTGGTTGGGGTCTTCGTCAGATGATGCCCTGGCGCCGTGGGGTCCGTCGGTCACCTTGATGGCGGGTATGCCGAGTCGCTCGACGGCGTGCGTACGCCAGAAATCGACGCCGGCCAGCAGGTCGCACTTTTCTTCCAGGGTCATCTGCTCGAGCAGCTCTTCAATCCGCTTTTCCAATGAATGCTCCTTAATCGGGGAGAGCCTGCAGGAAGCAGAACAGCTTGCCGCAATATTCGTCGAACTGGTCGCGGCGTATATTATGTGTGGCGTTTTTAATCTGCACCCACTGGAAGGGCTGGTCCGATTTCCACAGTCGCGCCGCGTTTTCCGCCACTTCAGCCGTGACGATGCCGTTGTCGCCGATTAACAGCAGGGTGGGGCATTGCATCTCCGGAACCAGCTCTTCGTAGGAGCGTTCGTTGATAATCGGCCTGGAAAACAGGGAGGGGTCGAACTGCTGCTTGGCTTTTGCCCAGACGAGCCGGTCCTCGTCCGCCCAGTTGGGGTCGATTTTCCGACCCTCCTCTATGACTTCTTCCAGGGTGAGTTTGCTCAGTCGGACTAAAGATTCCCTGAACGCTTGCTGTTGTTTTCTGGCTTCCTCGTCCATTTCCGCTTCGGGCAGTCTTGGCATCCCCCAGGGCGGGTCTTCCAGGATGACGGCTTTTGGCAGGGAAGGGTGGGTCACGGCGACGTTCACCGCCGTATCCGCCCCCATGGAGTGACCCATGATAACGGGTTTATCGATGCCGAGTTGCCGGACCAGTCCCGCAATCTGCTCGACATGACGCCCGGAAGTAAAGCCCTCGTCGAGCCTGCCCGAGAGTCCGTGTCCCTGGGCATCGGGCATGATAACGTCGTACTTATCGACGAGTTGTTCCGCCACCCGTGTCCAGCAGAGCCCGTTATCCGTGGCGCCGTGCAGAAGCACGAACGGCGGCTTGCCGCCGCCCGTACGATAGTAGTGGATTTTTATACCGTCGATTTTTACGTAGTCGTCTGAATAGTCCATCACGGTTCCTCCTTTTTCCTGAGAAAAGGATATTTCCCGAAGATTGCAGCAGAAATATTACCCGGTATCGGAGTTATTCTATTTACCGCGATATCTCTCGATGCCTTTGCCCAGGGGGTAGGACATCATGAAGAACGTCTGCCTGGTGATATTGCGGATTATCATGGGGCCCTGCTCCACGTTGGGCGGGATATAAGCCCCGAAGCTCTTGTTGATGATATGCTTCTCCCCGCCTATCCACAACTCCACCTCCGCGCAGAGGTCGGTGATATCCTCGTAGTTCATGTCGGCGAAGACGATGGACGTGCCGTGCGGTTCCGTATGGGCGTCCATCATCAGCTGTCCCGCCCTGGACTTATCGCCCGGCAGCAGCCACCGGGTATCGCACCCGAACTCCGCATCGGGAATAACCACCTGGTCGATATACGCCATGGGGCGGAAATACTTGGGGTCGGTCTCCCGCATGTAATCGGGCATCTTGCCGTGGGTCTCGTTGCCGTAGACGATGTATCTGGCGTATTTAGATTTGCTAAGGTCGGTCATCACCTTCGGCTCGATGACTTTATGCTCCGCCTCCGCCTGCTTGGTCTTTTCATCTTTTTCCCTGGTGTAAACGCCGCCCGGTCCGGACACCCAGTGCAGCACCGTCCTCTTGGTAGTTTTGCTGCCCGTGCCGCGCGTGGGCATATGGGGCAGGTTGGCGGGCAGATAGGCCACCCAGCTTGATTCCAGGGGGACAATCTCATCGTCCATCTGCATTCCCATGGAGCCGATGTCCGCAGGATTATCGGGGTCGGTGCCCCACCACGAGAGGAGTTCCGGGAAGTCGTGCACGTGGGGGAACATGGTCGGGGTCTGCATCCCCATATCCATTAACTCCTGCCAGGTTACCTGGTTGGGATAATCGGCGGGCCATATCCAGGTGGTCTCGCCGTAATAGGCGCCGGGGATTACTTCCTCGTCAATCCAGTGGACGTGCTCCATGCTGATGCGCTTGCCGGCGGCGGCGAGCTTATCGCGCTGCTCGGGGGTGGGTCCGGGCAGCATGTGTCTTTTCTGGAGTGTCGTACAGATATACTTGTCGTAGTTTGCCATTTGTATTCCTCCAATCCGAATAATAAGCGGGGTCTTTAGAATAACTGAAACGCTGTATTTTACTATATAGAGCCCGAGTTTGTAAATCAAAGCGCAGGGTGTCAGCATTTGGTGCGGGTGTGCGGGGATATAGTATAATGCAGTGCGTTTTTATTAGTAAATGAGGAGAAGTGACCATGCTCGTACCGCACATATATTTCAACGGAAGATGTAAAGAAGCCATCGACCAGTATATCCGGGCTTTCGGCGCCGAGGTCAAGGCAAACATTCCATATCCTGAAGAAGAGAATAAGAGAGGCATAATGCATTCCGAGATTTCCATCCACGGTCAGAGAGTCATGATGAACGACGAGAATTTAGGGACGCCGGACCTGATAGTGATATATAAAAATAAAGAAGAATTACTGAAATCTTATGAAATTATGAAAGAAGGCGGGGAGGTTACCGCTCCGATGATAGAAACAGACTACAGTCCGTGCGTGGTGGGCTTGACGGACAGGTTCGGGGTGAAGTGGGGACTGATGGTCGGGAAAGCATGATTTGTTTTCGCACAATGTACGGGCTCCCATTCAGCTTGACATTCAATTCCGATGGGGAATATCATTGGGATTAAGCATTGAGTGGGGTGGGGGTTTAACCGCAAGACTTCAAAATATCCTCACTCGCGTTTCCGGATAAGCAAAACCATAAAGGAGGTCACAAAAATGGCTACATGGCATGATTACTACAAGGAGCAGGGTCACGCGCCGGAATGGCCTTACCCCATCCGGTACGACCAGGAACAGGAAGTCGACGTCGATGTCCTGGTAATCGGAGGCGGTATCGCCGGCTGCTGGGCGGCTATCGGCGCCGCCAGGCAGGGGCTGAAGGTGGCGCTGGTGGAGAAGGGTGATACCGTCAGGAGCGGCGCCGGAGGGCCGGGATGCGACCACTGGTGTGACGCCCCCGCCAATCCGCTTTCCAACGTCGACCCGGATGAGTGGGCGGAGCACATGGCGGACCGTCCCTACTGCAACGGAATCGGCATCCAGATACAGTGCCGCGAGAACTACGATACCCTGCTGGAACTGGAGCAGATGGGCGGTAAAATCAGGGACACCGGCGATGATTACACGGGCGCCGTTGGCAGGGACGACAAGACCAAGTTCATGATTTCGCCTCGTTATACAACGGTGCACAGCTATGTCCCCGGGATGATAAAGCCGATTACATTCAGGAGCAATCCTGAAAAGAAACTGAACAATGTGGTGATACGGATCTGGGGAACAACCTTTAAACCCGCCCTGAAGAAGGAATGCAAGCGCCTGGGGGTCAAGATATTCGACCGCGTCATGGCGACCAGCCTGCTGACCGAGAATGGTGTCCAGGGAGCGCGGGTGGTCGGCGCTACCGGTTTCAGCGACCGCACCGGCGAATTCATGATTTTCAAGTCGAAAGCCACCATCCTCGCCACCGCCGGAGCCGGGTCGATATGGATGATAAGCACCGAACTCTGCGGCTATTCCAACATGATGTCCCGCACCATTACCGGCGACGGCACCGCCATGGCGTGGAAAGCCGGGGCGGCACTTACCAATATGGAAGGCACCGGGGTCCTGCGCATCGCCACCGGACTGAAGCACAAGTGGTACAGCGGCGCGGGCGACGCCAGCTACGAGAACGTCCCCCTCGTCGATGCCAACGGAAAGAGGCTGCCGCTGCCGATACAGGGCTGGGAGGACGCCGGAGCCATGGCGCCTACCATGGAGGTGGATGAAGCTATCCGGAAAGGCATTCTTGAAGGCAAGTATGCTCTTCCGTTCTACGGCGATTTCCCGGCAATGCCGAAGGTGGAGAGAGACGCCACGTGGAAGCTGATGCTTGGAGAAGAATCCACGACAAAGATTATTATGGATACCTTCAACAAAGCTGGCTACGACCAGAGCCGCGACCTGCTCCAGAGCTACAAGTACATCGAGGGGAACAGCCTGCCGCAATGGTGTGAGGCGGGGTACGGTGGCGGCATCGTCGTCGACTGGAACCTCAAGACCACCCTCGATGGGCTGTATGCCGCCGGGACGCAGATGTTCGCCCCGGAAGACCACAGTCACGCGGCGTCAACCGGCAGGTATGCCGGTAGGAAAGCCGCAGCCTATGCCAAACAGGCGGGCGAACCCAAGATATCCCGGAAACAGATAGACCTTGAGAAAGCCCGGGTCTATGCCCCGGTGAAGCGCACCAGCGGCATAGAGTGGAAGGAACTCCATGCCGGAATCGCCAGAGCCATGCAGTATTACTGCAGCGAGTTCAAAACCGATTTACTCCTGAATATGGGTCTCGGCGCCTTGAAGAAAATCGAAAATGAGTCGGTGCCGTTGCTCTGCGCCCTGGATCCGCATAAGCTGATGCGCAGCATAGAAGACCAGAGTCTGCTGACCTACGCTCAAATCATCATTCATTCCTCGCTGGCGCGCAAGGCGAGCAGCATGCCGCTGAACCTGCGGAGGATAGACTATCCCGCCATGGACCCGCCGGAGTGGCAGAAATACCTTACGGTCAGGCTGGAAGACGGTAAGGTCAAGACCGGGGAAATGCCGCTGGCGTTCTGGGGCAACATGAAAGAACAGTATGAAGCCCATAATAAGGACTATAGCGGAGTATATAAGGGGAAATAATAGATACGGAATCAGGGTAATGCCTGTAAATGAACTGGTTCCTGGAGGATAAAATGTCAAAAGATAAAATAGAAGCTCTTCCGAACATCACGACACCGAGTACTCCGGTTATTTTTAATCCTGATATCTGCGATGGATGCAATACCTGTGTGGATACCTGCCAGATAGACGTCTTCATACCTAATCCGGAAAAGGGCAAGCCGCCTATAATATTGCATCCCGATGAGTGCTGGTATGGCGGTTGCTGTGTCAATGATTGTCCGCGTCCCGGCGCCATAAAGTTCAACTGGCCGCTGCAGGCGCGGGGGTACTGGAAGAACAAAGCCACCGGGGAAGTCGGCCAGGTATAGAAGCTGAAAAGACCGGCAAAAATACGTATCACTCAACGTAGTGGACGGTACTGTGAGATAGTTGAACTTAACGGTTGGTTTTCCATCTGGTATTGATGTATTTACCACTGCATTTGGACATAATGTCCGGAGAGGAGGTAAAAATGCCTATTATTCGAGTTGACTTCTGGGAGGGCGTTGGACAGGAACAGGTCAAAACGATGATACGTGGCTTAACTGACGTTATGGTGGGTCTGGGCGTCCCGGAACACGCCGTAGAAGTAATTGTCTATGAAATACCTAAAACCCACTGGGGAGTCGGCGGTAAGCCGGCTTCGGAAGCCCTTAAAGACGCATCCCCACCCAAGTAGCGCCTTACCTCGTTTTCTAAAAACCGGCAAATAACCCTTGATTGAATC
>CAZPAS010000045.1:13269-14326 GCA_964584575.1 uncultured Dehalococcoidaceae bacterium
GAACCTTTGAGGTCACCTTTAGTATATAAATATCAAATATCTTGGTTATTTAGTATTGCATTACCCAATCGATAGTATTATTATGTAGTGCGTATTACTGCTCATCACCGAGTGGCCTTAACTGAATATTTGAGTAGGGGAGGTGATTGCTATAAGCAAAGAACAACTATCAAATACGAGTAGTAGACAATTACTATAGGAGAAGAAACAATGAAAAAGCTATATGTTTCGTTTCTAGTACTTGTCTTGACTCTGGCCCTGATTATACCGGCAGGAGCGGTAAATGCAGGGTCAAAACACATTCAGGTAAGCGGCGAAATTGAACTCATTTACGTTCCCGATACTCTTGTTCTTGATAGAGTGGTCGGAGCGAAAGAGCCGGTACAATGGGAAGACTCAATCATGATGGGTACATTTGTCCATGAAGTTACTTATACCGGAGACATAGATGGCATCGCTTATGAAACCATAAACGGCATGTGGAACACAAAGAAAGGGGAATATCCTAATTTCCACATAGCCAGTAACGGTATCCAGGAATTCACCGGTTCAGTGCTTGATAAGTCAGGCACGTTCACTGCCCGCGTGCGTCACCAGGGAGGAGAGAATGGCGAGGTGAGGATAGAGCAGACAATCCTTTCCGGCACAGGCGAGCTGGCTAACCTGCACGGTACGCTAATTTTCACGGTTTATGTCGTTGAAGCCGCTCATTACATAGGCACGTATTCAGGTAAATTACTCCTTGCTCCATAACGGTTAGTACCACAGATTTTTATATAATTATTCTTAATGCTGACGGCTGAGGATGTAACCGGCGGTGAAGCTTTCGTGTCGGCACTGAACCCGTACCAACAGAAGAACAGTTGTTGAAAATGTAGGGGTTTTTACCTGCGTATAACATGGTGGGCGGTACTGTACGGTATGTAGAACCTTTAAGCTGGCATTTAGCGTAATCTAAGTCATCAGTTCGGGTCGAGTACGATAGTCCAGTTCACCTAATAGCCAGAACTTGCAGGGCAAATCGCACAATATAGTAGTAGAGGCCGATGGAGTCAAG
>CAZPAS010000046.1:0-2896 GCA_964584575.1 uncultured Dehalococcoidaceae bacterium
TATACCGTCATAGATATGAGATACCCGAATGATAATAGCAGGTTGATAAAATACGATGGCAACCTTGATTCGCTGATGGGCGTTCTATATCAAGTGAGATGCAACCTATTTCACGGAAGAAAAGCTGTGGAAGAAGATCAAAAGGACTTCGAATTGGTTCGTTTATCTTATCAAATATTATTACCGCTTTTTAAAAAACTTTTAGAGTATCAAAGAGGGTCGCAGTAAATAATATCCCCCTTTAATCCCCCTTTTTCAAAGGGGGAAACTTTAAAAAGTCTAGAGAAATATAATAGCTTCTCCCTTTGGTAAAGGGAGACCGAGAGGGATTTTGGTGGGGATAATTATGGGATAAGCCGCCGATTATACGAGGGCGGCTTGCCCGCCGAAGCCTTGGCGCAGGCAGGCAGGGTGGGAAAAGATAATTTACGGAAAGAATCGACCCGTAGTAAAATTAGATATCATTCATCAGGAGTAAATATTAATCATGGACATTCTGTTATTACCCTTGGTTGTGATAGCCTGGGTGGCTGTACCCGGGGCGCTGTTAGGCTGGCTAACCGGCTTTATTAACTGGCACCCGTGGGCAGCCATATTCTGGGCGCTGATAATCCTGATTACCTACCCGCGTACCAAGCTGATAAACGATAAAAAAATCGATTTTCTTACCATCTTCCTGGCATTAATTCAAGCCTGTACCGGGGGCGCTATTACATACATCATCGGGCAAGTTACGCACTAATGTAACGCCGTGCACGAGGGGTGAAGACAGATAAAGACCGCAATCGTAACGATTAGCCTGATTATTATTTCACTGTTGATTATGCCCGTTTCCGGGGCATGTAAAAACGCGGATTTTATATATACGCGGGACGGAAAAATCGAATGCGGGGCGAACGGGGAGGCGATTATCCTCAAGAACAATCCCGAGGCTGCCGACCCGACCTTCGATGAACTGGTGGCGTTCATCAATATCGACAACACCGATAAAAAGCCCTATATCCGGGAGGGCGAGAACGCCTACGTATGCGCCGACTTCGCCGAGGAAGTCCATAACAAAGCGGAAGCCGTCGGCATACGCGCCGGCTGGGTGGCAATACGCTTCGAGGGCTCGGAGGAAGGACATGCCATCAACGCCTTCGAGACAACGGATAAAGGACTGGTCTACATCGACTGCACCAACGGCAGGACGTTCTCGGACGACGGCATCGAAGCTAAAAGCTGGGACACCGTGGCATACCTGGAGGTCGGCAAGAGGTACGGCGTACTGCATATCGACCGCGTAACGTCAATGCCGTATGAATACTACATCCTTGAGTACGACTTCTATGCTGACAGCGAGAAGAAA
The DNA here is from genome assembly GCA_964584575.1 of uncultured Dehalococcoidaceae bacterium. Classification (GTDB taxonomy): domain Bacteria; phylum Chloroflexota; class Dehalococcoidia; order Dehalococcoidales; family RBG-16-60-22; genus JAFGPF01. Next base: position 1,349 of record CAZPAS010000046.1, read on the forward strand.
TGGCTGGAGTATGAGAAAACGCTGGACGCCTACAACGAGGAAGTAGACAGGTACAATCAGGAAATTAGCGGCAAGGTATATACCATCGGCTCCCCGGAAGCAAAGAGGATATCAGCCTGGGAGAATGATTTACTCCAGCAGGAACAGACGCTCGAACTGATGGAATCAGATGTTGGCGAGCACTGGTATGAATCTGAGTTTTCATCGTATACTGTTGAGGACGTTTTTATCCACTGGTAGTGGTACGCTATTGATATATGGCGTATAATGAGACGTTAAAAAAGGAATACGGAGGCACAAACTGAAGATATTGGTAGTTGGCAGCGGCGCTAGAGAGCATACCATCGTCTGGAAGCTGGCACAGAGTCCCAGTGTCGAGGAAATATATGCCGCACCCGGGAACGCCGGGACGGCAAAACTGGCGCAGAACGTGGATATCAAAGCTGAAGATATCGAGGCGCTGCTGAAATTCGCCCAGGGGAAACGCGTCGACCTTACCGTCGTCGGCCCGGAAGGTCCCCTCGCCGCGGGCATCGCCGATGCATTCCTTGCCAATCGCCTGCCCATCTTCGGCGCCAGCAAGGGCGCCGCCGAGATAGAGTCCAGCAAGGTCTTCGCCAAGGAACTCATGCAGAGGCACGGCATCCCCTGCGCCCGTAGCGCCAGCTTTTCCGACCTGGAAAAGGCAAAGGCACACGCCCGCGAGCAGAACCCACCGATAGTCATCAAAGCCGACGGGCTTGCCGCCGGCAAGGGCGTTATCATCGCGGAGTCCGTCCTCCAGGCAGAGGAAGCGCTGACCTCCATCATGAAAGCCAAGTCGTTCGGGGCGGCGGGCAACCGGGTGGTCGTCGAGGAGTACCTCTACGGCAGGGAGATGAGCTATTTCACCTTCACGGACGGCAAGACGGTCGTCCCGACCGTGCCCGCCTGCGACTACAAGCGCATCTACGACGATAACCAGGGCCCGAATACAGGGGGCATGGGCAGCTACAGTCCTCCCCCGTTTTACAGCGAGGCGCTGGGGAACATCATCATCAAGACCATCATGGAACCGACCATACTCGCCCTGGCGGACGAAGGACGGACATACAAAGGCATCCTCTACGGCGGCTTGATGATTACCAATCATATGCCCAAGGTAATCGAATTCAACGCCCGTTTCGGCGACCCCGAGACGCAGGTAGTCCTGCCCCGTCTGAAGACGGACCTGGTGGACATCATGATGGCAGTGGTCAACAACGAACTCTCCAATATCAATATGGAATGGAGCGAGGAAGCCTGCGTCGGCGTGGTCATGGCATCCGGGGGCTATCCGGGCAAGTACCAGACCGGCTTCCCTATCACCGGACTTGATGACGTCGATGATGATATAATGGTATTCCACGCCGGTACTAGGGTGAGTCCGGAGGGAGAGATAATGACCAGCGGCGGTCGCATCCTCACCGTGGTAGCCGCCGGTAAAGACCTGGCGGAAGCCAGGGACAAGGTATATAAAAACATACCACGGATAAAATTCGAGGGGTGTCACTACAGGAAGGATATCGC
>CAZPAS010000046.1:2996-14263 GCA_964584575.1 uncultured Dehalococcoidaceae bacterium
CCGTTAGTCGGTGTGGTGATGGGTTCAAAGTCGGACGCGGAGACGCTACAGGCGACTCTGGACGTACTGACACAGCTCGGCATCGACCACGAGGTCAATATCATATCCGCCCACCGCACCCCGGAAAAAGCCAAAGAGTACGCCCGGTCCGCCCGCGATAAAGGCATCGAAGTAATCATCGCCGCCGCGGGCATGGCGGCGCATCTGCCGGGCGTCCTGGCAAGCTGGACGACCCTTCCGGTGATAGGCATCCCCATGTCCAGCGGTGAACTTAAAGGCGTGGACGCCCTGTATTCCATCGTCCAGATGCCCGGCGGCATACCGGTCGCCTGCATGGCAATCGGGAGCGCCGGAGCCAGGAACGCCGCTTTCCTGGCGGCGGAGATACTGGGGCTGAAACATGATAAAATCAGGCAGGCTTACGACAAATACCGGAGCGAATTACAAGGAGAAGGCAAATGATTGAACGTTATTCGCGCCCTGAAATGGATAAGATATGGACCAACGAGAATAAGTACAACAAGTGGCTAGAAGTTGAGATAGCCGTTTGTGAAGCCTGGGCGGAACTCGGCGTAATCCCACGGAAAGCCATCCCCAAGATAAAACTCGCCAAGGTCAATCTCAAACGTATGGCGGAGATTCTCAAAGAGACGCACCACGACGTTACCGCCTTCCTGGGTTCCGTGGCGGAAAGCCTCGGTGAGGAGTCCCGTTATATCCACCTCGGTCTGACCTCCTCCGACGTCTGGGATACCGCCACCAGCCTGCAACTCGTAGAAGCGTCCGATATATTGATACAGGATGTCAAGGAACTCACCAGTGTCCTGGCACAGAGAGCGATTGAAAACAAATACACGGTAATGATAGGCCGCAGCCACGGCATACACGCCGAACCGACTACGTTCGGGTTGAAGGCGGCACTATGGGTCGAAGAGATGCGGCGTAACCTGCACCGTCTTACCGAAGCAAAGAAAATAATATCCGTAGGCAAGATTTCCGGGACGGTCGGCACATACGCCACGGTAAACCCGGAGGTCGAGCAGAGGGCATGTAAAAAACTGGGACTCGCCCCCGCCCCGATATCCAACCAGGTACTCCAGCGCGACCGTCATGCCCAGTTCATCACCACCCTCGCCATCATAGCGGGGTCGCTGGAAAAGTTCGCCACAGAAATAAGGGCGCTGCAAAAGACCGAGGTCAGGGAGGTCGAGGAGCCTTTCAGCACCGGGCAGATGGGCTCGTCATCGATGCCTCACAAGCGAAATCCGGAACTCTGCGAGAGGGTTACCGGACTGGCGCGACTCGCCAGGGGCTACGCGCTGACATCGATGGAAAACATCGCCCTCTGGCACGAACGCGATATCAGCCACTCCTCCAACGAGCGCATCATCCTGCCGGACGCCTGCCTGGTTCTGGACTATGTCCTGGCGCTGTTTACCTCGGTGATGAAACGGCTGCAGGTATATCCGCACCGCATGAAAAAGAACCTGGAACTGACCCGGGGGCTGGTCTTCTCGCAGAGAGTCATGCTGGCGCTTATCGATAAGGGTTTAAGCCGGCAGGACGCCTATAAAATAGTGCAGAGAAACGCCATGAAGTCATGGAAGGGCAACCGGGGCTTCCTGCCCCTGCTTAAAGCCGACGCCGAGGTCGTCGCCGCCATAACGGTGGAAGAACTGGAGACGCTGTTCGATTACCAGCACTACCTGCAGCACGTCGACGAGATATTCCAGAGGCTGGGCTTAACAAAGTCGCAATGGCAGGGAATCATGCCCGATACGATAGAGCTGGGTCCACGGGCGATATAGGAAGCCGACCCGCGCCAGACAGCTGGAAAGGTTTAATGTTATGGATAACAGCGAAATAACAGTTGTAATGGAAACAGACCTGCCGCTGCCGGTGTTTATCCGCGGCAAGGTGCGTGATACCTATGACCTCGGCAGTCATTTATTGTTAGTAACCACCGACCGCATGTCGGCTTTCGACGTGGTGCTTTCCAAGGGTATTCCGCTCAAGGGGCACGTATTGAACCGTCTTTCTTCCTTCTGGTTCCGGCGCACGGCGGACATCATCGCTAACCACATGACCGAAGCCGTCGACGACGTACACTCCCTGGACTCGTATCTGCCGGAGGAAAACCGCTTCACTTACCCGTCTTACCTGCGGGGTCGCTCCATGGTGACCAAGAAGGTGAAACGCATCCCGGTGGAATGCGTCGTCCGGGGCTATATCTCGGGGTCGGCATGGGCGGAATACAAGGAACACGGCACGGTCTCCGGCAATCCCATGCCCGAGGGACTCAAGGAGAGCCAGGAACTGGAACAGCCGATATACACCCCCACCACCAAGGCGGACACGGGACACGACGAGCCGATTTCCAAGGAGGACATCATCAAGCTCATCGGCCTGCGCACCGCCCTGGAGATGGAAGAAAAGAGCCGCGCCATTTATGACTACGCCCGCGAATACGCGGCAGACAAGGGAATCATCATCGCCGATACCAAGTTCGAATACGGAATCGATAACGGCAGGCTGATACTCATCGACGAGTTACTCACGCCCGATTCGTCGCGTTTCTGGGATGCCGAAACATACGAACCGGGTAAGTCGCAGGAGAGCTTCGACAAGCAGCCCGTCCGAGACTACCTGGCGGCATGCGACTGGAACAAGGAGCCACCCGCCCCCGAACTCCCGCAGGAAGTCGTCGAAGCGACGTCGAAAAGGTACGTACAGGCTTACGAGAGACTGACCGGGCGCAAGCTGGCGATACTTGAGTAAAAGACCTAGCTTTCCAGATATTCTTTAGTGCTGGGCAGTTCCCCGCTGATACGTGAATCGACGCGGCTAGCCGCATCCAGCGCCCTTCCCAGAGCTTTAAACAAAGCCTCCGCCTTGTGATGGTCGTTAGTGCCGCAGATAACCCGGGCATGCAGGTTGATACGCGCCTCGATGGCGAACGATTCCATGAAGTGACGGATAAGGTCGGCGGGCAAGCCGGGCATGTCATTTCCGGTAAAATCAAGGTCAAGCACCGTATAGCCCCTCCCGCCGATATCCACCGCCACCATGACCAGGGATTCATCCATCGGCACGGTAACGTCAGCCATGCGCACGATGCCACGTTTCTCGCCCAGGGCTTCACCAATGGCTTTACCGAGGCAAATCGCCACGTCTTCCACGGTGTGATGCGGGTCGTCGCCGGTGGCTGTGAGTTTTATGTCAATTAATCCGTGCTTCGCCATTGCCGATAGCAGGTGGTCGAAGATACGTATTCCCGTATTTATATCCCATTTCCCGGTGCCGTCGATATCCAGTTCCAGGCTGATATTCGTTTCTTGCGTTTCCCTTCGCAAGACCGCTTTCCTGCCTTCAACCACCGGCTCTGCCAGCAGTTTCATGGCGCCCTTGATGAACATGCCGCCTACCGGTATCTTGCCGGTTCGCGTCCTCTGGTACAGGGGCCGACTGCACCCTATTTTATCCGCCATCTGCTGGTCGGAATAACCGTTGCTTTCCTGAATCTGCTTGATTTTCTTCAATATTTCATCGGTTGAGTCCATAACTAACCTCCAAACATCAACTGTTAAGTATTATAACAGATATATTGTATTTGTCAATACCTATTTACACGATTATTGTTACATTTATAACATATCGTGGGGTACACTTTTTAAGTGATAAGCCGAGAAAGATACAAGGGCAAGTCCGGGTGTGAATAGGTAGCAACCTGGGGTGGTGGGGACGGATTGCTTCGCTACGCTCGCAATGACGGGTATAGGGTTATATTGCCTCTGGCTTCGGTCAATCCACCAGTTCGTGCAGGGCTTTCATCAGGGCATCGGTGTGCTCCGGCTTGCCCACGCTGAAGCGTACGCCGTTCTTCAGGAGTGGATTATCGAAGTAGCGCACGAGTATTCCCTTACGCTGCAGCTTTTGATAAAGCTCCGGGGCACTGCCCTTCAAGACCTCGCAGTAGATGAAGTTAGCCTGCGAAGGGTACGGCTTCAGCCACGCCAGCTTTTTAATCTCATCATACAATCTGCCCCGCTCGCTGATGATGTCCTTCACCCTGCCCTGCAGGTACTCAAGGTCGGCGAGCGATACCCGCACGGCGATTTCCCCCGCCACGCTGACGTTGTGGGGGATTTTAATCGCCCTTAAGTAATCGGCGATTTTCGACGGGAAAACGCCGTAGCCTACCCTCAAGCCGGCCAGTCCCGCCCACTTGCTGAACGAACGCAGCACCATCAGGTTCTGATAACGACCGACCAGGTCCATGACCGTCTCGCCGCTGAACTCGTAGTAAGCTTCGTCAACCACCACGGGCGCGCCGGTTTCTATGATTTCGATGATATCCTGCCGGGGCGTAATATTGCCGCTGGGGTTATTGGGGGTAGCCAGGAATATCAGCTTTGTCTTTTTATTAACAGCCTTCTTCACCGCCGGAACGTCCACCACGAAATCTTTATCCCTCTTAACGTTGACCAGGGTGCCGCCGCATATTTCCGTGCTGAAACGGTAGATATCGAAAGTGGGTATACAGTTGATTACCTCGTCGCCGGTTCCCACGAACAAACGCACGATAAGGTCGATGAGGGTGTTACTGCCGTGCCCCACCACGATGCGCCCCGCGTCGGCGCCGGCATAGCCCGCCAGCTGCCTGCGCAGTTCCTGCTGTCCGTCGTCGGGATATATGTGATAATTGGAAGCTTTCGCTAATGCCTCGATAACCTTAGGCGAGCAGCCGTAAGGGTTCTCATTGGCGTTAATCTTGACGATATTATCCAGTGACACGTCCACCTTGCCCGCCAGCGTATCCGGAGACGTGCTGGCGCTGTAGCCGGCAAATCCCGCCAGATTGGGGCGTATTAACTTTTCTATGCCGTCCAACTTAACTCCCTCCCCTGCCCGTAGTATCTTCGAGTCGCTTCTCAATCGCCCGGGCGTGCGCGTCCAGCCCCTCCGCCCTGGCGATAACCGACGCAGCTTTGCCGAGCTGTGCGATATCTGCATCGTCCGTGTTAACCAGGGTGATTATTTTAACAAAGTCGGTGATATTCAGCGGCGAACTGAACCGCGCCGTCCCTTCCGTGGGCAGGACATGGCTGGGTCCCGCCACGTAGTCCACGAGCACCTCGACGGACTTCTCCCCCACGAAGAGACAACCGGCGTTCTCCACTTTATCGACGTATTTAGCAGCGTCTTTCACGACGAGGCACAGGTGCTCCGGCGCATAAAGGTTGGCAAGCTCCAGCGCCTCATCGATGTTTTCCAGCACGGCAATCAGTCCGCGGCTTTCCAGCGATTCGGCGGTGATTTCCCGTCGTTGAAGTTCAGCCAGTTGTTTATCAATCTCTTTATTCACATCGTCGGCAAGCCGGCGCGAGACAGTCAGCAATATCGCCGACGCCCCGGAACCATGCTCCGCCTGCGCCAGAAGGTCGGCGGCACAGTAAGCGGCGTCAGCCGTATCATCGGCGATGATGATAACCTCGCTGGGACCGTAAAGTCCGTCGATGCCGACCGTCCCATAGACTATCTTTTTTGCCAGCGCAACGAAGATATTGCCGGGCCCGCAGACCTTGTCCACGGCGGGTACGGACTCCGTGCCGTAAGCCAGCGCGGCGACAGCCTGGGCGCCGCCGACCGAAAAAACACGGTCTACGCCGGCGATTTTCGCCGCCGCCAAGGTAATCGGCGAGACCTCGCCGGACTTGCCCGGCGGCGTTACCAAGATAACCTCGCCGACGCCGGCGACCTTTGCCGGTACAGCCGTCATCAGCAATGACGACGGCAGCGGCGCGGTGAAACCGGGCACGTGCACCCCGACCCGCTGCAGCGGGCGAATCAGCCAGCCCAGATTATTATCGGTGCTTTCGCGCAGGAGGATTTCTTTCTGTCCGGCATGGAAAGCCGTTATCCTCTCCGCCGCCAGTTCCAGGGCGGTGATAAGCTCTTTATCCACCTTGCCGTACGCTTTGTCCACCTGCTTCTTGTCCACCTCCAGCGAGGTCAGCCTGACGCCGTCGAACTTCCCGGTGTAATCGTAAAGGGCTGCATCGCCACGTACGCGCACGTCGTCGACGATTTGCCTGACGACGCGCTCGCGTTCCGCGCTGTCCGGCGCCTCCTGCCGGGCCTGCCGCGATAACGCCGACTTTGCCGCTTTATATCCTTCGATGATTTTCATCTACTTATCCTCGACCGCCTTGCGCAGTCGCGCGACGATATTATCGATACGCTTTTTCTTGGCAACGGACACGGAGTCCGCATTGCCGATAAGGCAGCCCGTCGATTCGAAGAGCGTATCGATTATCTTCAGGTTGTGCCGGGCGAGGGTCCTGCCCGTTTCCGTGTTCTCGATGAGCATGTCCGCGTCCTCCGGCAGGAAAGCCTCGGTGGCGCCCCAGGTGGGAATCACGCTGTAGTGCCCGAGGTGATTGTCCCGGGCGTATTTGTCCGCAATATTCACGTACTCCGAGGCGACCCGGAAAGGCTCTTCCCTTCCAGCGATAAGTTGCCGCAGTCCTTCCGTGTCTTCAACCTGGAGTTCCTGGTGTACGACAGCCACAATCCTGACCTTACTCGATTTCAGGTCTATGAGTTCTCTTACCGGACTCGACGGGAACTGGCTTAGGTGCTCGGTCAGCCAGTCGCGACCGGTCACCGCGAGGTCGAAATTCCCGTTGGCAACCTGCAAAGGCATGTCCTGGGGTCGGATAACCTTGACGGTTACGCCATCGATATTTATCTTCGGACGGCGGTTGCCCGTCTCCGAGGGATAATCGTCAATCGCGATACCCGCCATGTTTAAAATGTTAACAGTCGCCTGCTGCTGGTGCCCGTCGGGGAGAGCCAGCCTGATGGTGTCCGCAGGCGTTTTCGCCAAGCGAGTCGTCGCGGGCATACCTGTTTCCTCTTCCGCGACGGTCTTCTTCTCGACGTCGGACAGCGTATCGCAGATGGAAGTCACCAGTCTATTGAGATCCCGGGTCTCCCAGCTTTTTTTGTTGGCGATGAGAAAGGCGCTGAAATCCAGCACCCGGCCTACCGGCAACATGCCGCTGTCCGCCAGCGACGCGCCGGTTTTAGCCGGAACCAGGACCATGTCCGCGTTTTCCGGCGGGTACGCCTCGGCGGCACCCCACACCGGGAAAATGCTGAATCGACTCATCCGCTTTCTCAACGCGAAAGCCTCCGCCAGGTTGGAATACTCGCTGGCGATGCGCACCGGAGTCCCGTTCTGCCGCAGGTCTTCCGGCACGGAAGCCGCCGCCACGTACAGCGCGCCGACCCCGTACTGCAAATCCTGCACCTTGATAATATCGCTGCTGGGATACTTGACCAGCAGTTCTTCAATCCAGTCCAGGCAGCATATGCCCAGGTCGTAGTTACCCATGGCTATCTGGACGGGAATATCCTTCTCGTGAAAGACCCGTATCAGTACGTCCGGGAATTTCTGCGACTGCGGACGGTAGAAACCCATGTTCGACGTATATTCGTCGAGTCCCCAGCCGGCTTTCTGGAGCATCGCCGCCGTCTTTCTCAACAGGCGCCCTTTAGGCAGGGCTAGCTTAATCGCCACCTTCCGCCTCCAGTATCTTTAGAACCTCGTTAACCGTAGAGGCTTCCTTTTTCTTTTTCGTGTTCATGTTAACCACCGTGAATTTCTCTCCCACTTCTACTATCCAGTCCGCGCCTGACTTTTTACCGTCGATATCAAGTTCGGCGATATAGCCGGATTCGCGCAGTTTGGCGGCTGCCCCGAACGCCTCTTTCACGGCATCGGCGGACTTCACCCGCACCTGCACCCTGCCGGCAGTCATCCCGCCGATAGCCTGCGGATTTACCAGCTTCATAAGGCTATCCAGGTACAGGGCGAAGCCGGAGGCGGGCACATCCCCACCCCCCATCGACGGAATCAGGGCGTCGTACCTGCCGCCGCCACCCACCTTTTCCTTACCGATAAAGAACTGGAATATTATCCCCGTATAGTACTCAAATCCCGCCCCGGAGGCGATGTTAATCTGGTACTTAACCCCCACTGCGTCCAGCAGGTTGACCGTCTCCAGGAATTCGTCCAGGTACGGGCGGATTTCCGGCACCGCGCGCGCCAGGAGCGCCTTCTGGTTCCGGAGAAAGCCGGACGACTGTCCTTTCAGGTTCAGGAAGGGACGCAGGGTATCGGCAAGCTCCGGCGATTTCCGGCTGACTTCCCCCAGCGCCCCGGCATCGCCGTCCAGAATACGGTCGAACATGCGGTCCCGTTCTTCCGGAGTAAGACCGAGCTTTTCCAGCAATACCTTAATGATTCCAGCGTGCGACAGACGCAGTTCAACCCCCTTGAGTCCCAGCTTTTTCAGGACCTCCAGCGACAATGTAATCAACTCGACCTCCGCCACCGCGGAACCCGCCCCGATTAACTCGGCGCCGCACTGCCACCTCTCCCTGGTCCTGTCACCCGCTTCTTCAAAGATAAATATATTGGCGGCATAAAACAGCCGGGCAAGTTCTCCCTGATAACTCTCCGTGTAAAGGCGTGCGACCGGTATCGTACCGTCGGGACGCAGCACCACCCTCTCGCCGCTCCAGCCGTCCCAGTCGAGGAAGGAATACACTTTACCTAATCTGCCGGGGGTCAGCGTACCCGCCGAGGTAAAGAGGTGCAGGTACTCGATGGTAGGCGTCCTGACCTCCCGGTAGCCCCACCCGGAACAGGTATCGCGGCATACCCCCTCCACCAGACGGAAAACCTTCATTTCCTCCGGCGAGAGGTCGCGCATACCTTTGCATCTCTGGATTTTCATGCTTTTCCCTTACACGGTTAAAAAATAAATACTATACTAATTTACAATAAATTACGCAGCTATTCAATTACTAATCTACCTCACCCCCTTTATCCCCCTCTCCTATCAAGGAGAGGGGGAAGTAATTTTTAGGAAGAGGGGCTTCGCCCCTTTTTAAACACCCCGTGGAGATTGGGGGGGTATAACTTACAGGCTAAGCCGAGGGGTGGGTACGCAGGGTTTTCCCCTTGAGCCATGCCCGACGGACTCGGTTTAAATTGCATTTAAACTGTTATACAATTATAATGAGATGAATTTCCCGGGTTTCAGATTATGATAAAAATCAGGCGAATATTACTGGCAGTGGTACTCCTCTTGCTGGCGCTTTCCGCGGGAGCGAGCGTATACGCGCAGACTCCCCACGTGGATGTTATCACCATCAAAGGGGCAATCAACCCGGTATTAATCGACTACGTGGAACGGGGAATCGAACAGGCGGAGGACAGCGGCGCGCAGGCGCTCATCATCCAGCTGGATACGCCCGGCGGACTGGATACCGCCATGCGCGATATCATCCAGCTCATGGTCAACTCCCGCGTGCCAGTCGTGGTCTACGTCGCTCCATCTGGTGCGAGGGCGGCTTCGGCGGGGGTCTTTATCACCATCGCCGCGCATGTCGCCGTGATGGCGCCCAATACCGCCATCGGCGCGGCTCATCCGGTCGCCCTCAGCGAAGAGGGCGAGTCCGCCATGTCCGAGACCATGGAAGAGAAGGTAGTCAACGATGCCGCTGCTTACATCCGGAGCCTCGCCGAGACCCACGGGAGAAACCTGGAATGGGCGGAGAATGCCGTGCGGGAAAGCGTGTCCGCCACCGAGCGTGAAGCGCTGGACCTGAACGTTATCGACATGGTGGCGCCGGACCTCGAATCACTGGTAGCCATGCTGGACGGCAGGCAGGTCACCATGCTCAATAACCAGGTGGTCACACTGGAGACCGCTGGTGCCGCCATCAACGATAATCCCATGAAGACCATCGAGAGCTTCCTGTACGCCATCGCCGACCCCAATATCGCCTACTTACTGCTCAGCGTCGCTACGCTGGGCATCATGGTGGAGATATTCAATCCCGGTCTTATCTTCCCCGGGGTGGTCGGCGGGATAAGCCTGCTGCTGGCGTTTTACGCGCTGGGAATGCTGCCGGTTAACTATGCCGGCATACTGCTCATCGTCCTGGCAATCGGATTATTCGTCGGGGAGGTGCTGACGACCACCTTCGGGGTATTTACCGCCGGAGGCGTCGTGGCGCTGGTCATCGGCTCGCTAATCCTGTTCCAGGGAGCATCACCGGTTTTCAGAATCGACCCGTGGCTTATCGCCACGGTAACCATTATTATCACCGGCGCCCTTAGCTTCATCATACACCGCGCCGTAAGTGCCCACCGCAAGCAGGCGAAGACCGGACGTGAGGAACTGGTGGGCAAGACAGCCACGGTAAAAATAGCCCTGACCCCCGAAGGTACCGTGTTTTTCAAGGGGGAAAGGTGGAATGCCGTTTCCGAAAACGGCGATATAAAGGTCGGAGAAGAAGTCACCATCCAGAGGGTGGATGGGCTGGTACTATACGTAAGTAAAAAGCAACCGGGCAAGTAGCCGGTATCAACAGAAGGGGGGTCTCTTTACATGCCTGTTTGGTTGATAGTCGTGATAATAATCGTGGTCGTTGTTATACTTTATTTCGTGATATTATGGTCGGTACGCGCCCACCGGAGAAAGATAGGCGCCGGAAGAGAGGAACTGGTGGGCAGAACGGCGGTGGTGGAGGTCGCCCTCGAACCTAAGGGTGTGGTACTCGTCGAGGGCGAACGCTGGACCGCCATAGCCGAACAAGGAACCGTAGAACCGGAAGAGGAGGTGATTATAACCAAGGTCGATGGCTTGAAATTAATGGTAACCAGGAAAACATAAAAATAATAAAGGAGGTGCACAAATGAACCCAATTGTTATAGGTGTTATCGTTGTCGTCATCCTTATCCTTGTCCCGATGTCGGTGAAAATCGTCACGGAATACGAACGCGGCGTGATTTTCCGTCTGGGGCGACTGGTCGGCGCCAGGGGACCCGGCCTGTTCCTTATCATCCCGTTTATAGACCGCATGGTGAAGGTAGACCTGCGTGTCATCACCATGGATGTCCCTTCCCAGGAAGTCATTACCAAGGATAACGTTACCGTACGCGTCAACGCCGTAGTCTACTTCCGCGTGGTCGACCCCGAATCCTCGGTAGTCAAGGTACTGGACCACATCAGGGCGACGTCGCAGATTTCTCAGACGACACTGCGAAACGTACTGGGACAGTCCGAACTCGACGAGCTGCTGACCAAGCGTGAAAAACTCAACCAGATGCTCCAGAAAATCATCGACGAGCATACCGACCCCTGGGGCGTCAAGGTCAGCACCGTGGAAATCAAGGAAGTCGAGCT
>CAZPAS010000047.1:0-14150 GCA_964584575.1 uncultured Dehalococcoidaceae bacterium
TTCATCCAGAACCTCCAACGGAAGAAGAACTTGAAAATATGAAGGACATCGAGCCCACTTCGGCGGGGATTTTCCTCCATAAGCTGCTCACCATAGCATCCGAGGGCAATGAAACTCTCGTTAAGCTCGGCGCCAGTACCGGGTGCCGCTGGGGAGATACATCGGCGGCTATATATACCAGACAGGGCGATAGCGCCGTATGCGCCTCGGGGCTGTATTTCCATTCGGTATTGGGCTCCACGGATGTCAAATACATCATGAAGTACTGGCTGAACGACCCCAGTGTCGGCGTAAGACCGGGAGATGCATTTTTCTGCAACTCGCCTTATATACGCGGTACCCATCCCCCTGATATGGGCATATACTCGCCGATATTTTACAAAGACAAGCTTATCTGCTGGATTGGGGCAGTGGTGCATACCGGGGAATGCGGCGCCTGCGAGCCCGGCGGCATGCCGACCGGCTCCAGAAGCATGTATGAAGAAGGACTGCAGGTCCCTGCTATGAAAATAGCGGAGAACTACCGACTCAAAGAAGATGTGGTCAACTATTTCAACCATATGGTTAGAGACCCCCGGGCGATGACTCTGGACATAAAAGCGAGGATGGCATGCTTAAGAGTAGTGGAAAAACGCATTATGCCCGTAATCGAAAAATACTCGCCGGAGTACATGACCGGCATCCTGAGATACGTTATCCAGCTTACCGGTGAAGCCGCGCGCAAGCGTATCAGCCAGTGGACTGACGGCAGGTACCGGTTTGTACAGTTCGTCGACGCCGTAGGCATACTGCAACGACTGACGAAAGTCGCCGTCACGCTGGATAAGAAGGGAGAACACCTGTACTTTGATTATGACGGTACCTCCCCGGAGGTCCTGGACCGTGTAGCCAATTCCCCTGGCACGGGAGTTATCGGCGTCAATACCGTGTATTTGCTGGGCCACCTTTTCTATGATTTGCCCCATAATTCAGGCATCCTGGAGCCGATGTCTTTCAAGATGCCGGACGGGAGTATCGTCAATGCCAGCCGCGAATCCCCGAAAGCCGGCTGCGCTTACGTCCATGAAGCCGGTTCCCTGGCGGTGCAGTACGTGCTGCAAAACCTGGTCTATGCCGCCGCCCCGGACCGGACAGAATGCGCCGGTAACCGCGGTTTCGATACCCTCTCTTACGGAGGGGTGAACCAGTACGGGGAACCTTTTGCTGACGCCGGCGCGGAAATGAACGGAATCGGGTTCGGCGCCCGGAGTTATAAAGACGGCGTGGACGTCGCCGGCGCCTACTTTGCACCGATGACTTCCGAGCCGGGAGAGGTCGAAAGTCTGGAATCGCACCTGCCGTTTCTCTATTTATACCGCGGCTTCCACCAGGACAGCTGCGGCCACGGCAAATACCGGGGGGGAGTCGGCATGGACTACGCCGTAAAAATTCATGCCGTCCCCAGTGCCGCACTGGGTACCTGGGGCTTCGGCTCCAAGATAACACTGTCACAGGGGCTCTTCGGAGGTTACGGAGTGCCGGCGCTGCCCTTCATAGCGATATCCGGGTCCAACCTGGACGATATGCTGAAAAATTCAGACCCGAACATACCGAGTTCGGCACGGATGCTCTACCGGGAACAGGCTATCAAAGGTAATTACAAGATGAGGGGATATCCCTGCGTGGCTGAAACTACCAAAGAAGGCGACCTGGTTGCCGGAGGTACCGGCGGGGGCGGCGGCTTCGGCGACCCGCTTGAACGCGACCCGGCGCTGGTGATGCAGGACCTGGCGAAAGGAACCATCTCTCATTGGACAGCCAGAAATGTCTATAAAGTTGTTTACGACGAGAAAATACTGGCGGTCGACGAGGAAAAAACCGGCGCTCTGCGCGATCAGGAAAGAAAGGACAGAAAGACAAGGGGTAAAAAGTACGCGCAGTTTGAAAAAGAATGGCTGAAGAAGAAGCCGAGTGACGAAACCCTGGAGTTTTACGGCGTATGGCCGGAACACAGGTATGAATCGTTCTCGTATTTTGGAGACTGGTCTGGGTATCAGAAGAATGAATAAAGTCGTAGCAAACGCGAGAGAGGCGCTAGCCGGTATCTTTGACGGTGCCGTGGTGCTGTGCGGCGGCTTCGGCTGCGTGGGTGGCATGCCCTCAACTTTACTCCGGGCTCTTTCGGAGCTGCCGGTAAAGAACCTGACCCTGGTCGGTAATGCACCGGCGCTCGGACTGGAAGCCCAGAAGACGGCCGCCAGGACCATGCAGGTACCGGAGTCCTATGCCGACGGCTCGCTGCTGCTGGAAAACGGGCAGGTCAGCAAGCTGATTGCCTCTGTCCCGGCGATGGCTATATATAAACTCCAGAAGCCTTTCCCCATCGTCGGGGCTCTGCAGGAGGGGCAGGATATCGAAATCGAACTCGTGCCGCAGGGAACCCTTGCCGAAAGGATAAGGGCGGCCCGGGCGGGTGTCCCTGCCTTCTATACGAATACGGGTACAGGGACGCTTCTGGAGAAAGACAGAGAAATTAAAGAAATCGACGGCAAGCCTTATTTGCTGGAATACGCCATCAAAGCCGATTTCGCCCTCGTCTGGGCATACAAGGCCGACCGATACGGCAATCTTGTTTACAGGGGCACATCCCGTACTTTTAACGCTACCATGGCCGGAGCCGCCGACGTTACCGTTGCCGAGGTGGGTGAGGTCGTTGAGCTGGGTGAACTGGACCCCGAAATGATAGTCACGCCGGGGTTATACGTAGACCGCGTCGTGGTCAGACAGGGGGAGTCGGGATGAGTAATTTCAAAAACAGGATGGACGAGCAGACCATAGCCATGCGCGTCGCCCGGGAATTCCAGGACGGTATGGTGGTGAACCTGGGCGGCGGCATACCGAGTCTGGCATGTAACTTCGTCGCCGAGGGCAGAGAGGTATTGTTCCACACGGAGAACGGAGCGCTCGGCTACGGCGGCACGGCTACTCTGGAGGAAGCCGATTGGGACCTGTTCAACGCCAGCTTCCAGCCGGTTACCCCTCTGCCGGGAATGAGCTTTTTCAGTCACGAGGAAGCGTTCGCCATGATTAGAGGCGGCCATATAGATATCAGCGTCCTCGGCGCTCTGGAGGTCTCCGAGAAAGGCGACCTGGCTAACTGGGCGATAGGGAATATGAAGGAATATGACAGCGATGTTGTTGCCTGGATTAAAACGGGCAGGTTCCCCCCGGCTATCGGAGGCGCGATGGACCTTGCCGCCGGGGTAAAAAGAATCATTGTCGCCATGACACACACGACCCGGGACGGCAGCCCCAAGCTCGTCAAAGAATGTAAATACGAGATAACCGCGCTCCGTTGCGTATCTCTGGTGGTCACGGATATGGCCGTTATAGAGGTCACTCCGGCAGGACTGGTCCTCAAGGAAGTAGCCCCCGGCCTGACCCCCGAAGAGATACAGGCGGAAACTGAACCGGAATTGATAATAGCCGACGACCTGAAGGAAGTCGAGCTTTAGCTCAAGGAAGAAATGAGGAGAACCATATGAAAACCAGAGCCTCGTTCCGGGAAGGACTCTTTGAAGAGATTTCCGGCAAAGGTTCACTTATCGGAGCCAGGTGCCGCAACTGCCGGCAGATTATTTTCCCTAAGAGAGATACCTGCCTGAACTGCCTGGGAACGGACCTGGAACAGATACGCCTTAGCCGGAGTGGAACTCTCTACAGTTATACTATTGTCCATATGCCGAGCGAGCACTTCGAACCCCCGTACGCCATCGGCTGGATTGAGCTACCGGAGGGGCTAAGGATATTCAGCCAGATCAGAGGCTGGCAGGAACAACCCCTGACGACGGGGATGAATATGACCTTATATTTAGAAAAGATCTGGGACGAAGAAGATAAAGAAATTTTCGGGTACGTCTTTAGACCTTCTAAAAACGGAGGAGTCTGAAAGATGAGAGAAGTAGCTATTATCGGCGCGGGGAGCACGATTTTCGGTAAACTGCCGGAGATGCTGACCTACCAGCTCGGGGCGGAAGCAGGCCGGGCAGCGGTCAAAGATGCCGGAATCGACCCCCGGGATATACAGTTTGCCTACTGCGCCAACCTCTACGGAGGCATGGTAATCGGGCAGGCGGTTTTTGGGGAGATAGGGGTTACGGACATCGAGCTGACCAATGTTGAAAATGCCTGCACCGGCGGGGCTACAGCCATCAGGAAAGCCTGGTGGGACATAGCCTCCGGACTCTACGACCTCGGTATAGTCGTCGGCGTGGAATCTATGACCACCAGTCCGGTAGCCGGTAAACTGATACCCCCGGCTAAAGGTGATATCACCGGGGAACTGGGCATGAGCATGGTGGCGAAGTTCGCCCTGTCACAGAGAAGATATATGGACATGTTCGACGTTTCACTGGAACAGATTGCTCGAGTCTCGGTCAAGAACCACCGCCACGGCTGCCTGAATCCTTATTCGCAGTATCGTAAAGAACTGACCGTTGAGGAAATTATAAATTCACGCCCAATTTGCGAACCCATCACCCTGCTGCAATGCTGCCCGGCAACGGATGGGGCCGCTGCATTGATACTGGCATCCCCTGCTCTGGCAAGGAGATATACCCGGAAACCTGTCTTTATTGCGGCTTCGATTCTGAAAAGCGGTGATTACACTTTCCGCTGGGAGGATATTACCTTCTCCGATATGACCTATAAATGCGCCAACAGCGCCTATGAAACGGCTGGCATGAGCCCCGGTGACATCGATGTCTGTGAGTTACACGATGCTTTTGCCATGAACGAGCTACAGCATTATGTTGAGTTAGGTCTCTGTAAAAGGGGCGAAGAGGTCCGCCTGCTCGAAGACGGAGTAACCGAATTGGGCGGAAAGCTGCCGGTGAACCCGAGCGGCGGGCTCCTCTCAAAGGGGCACCCCGTGAGTGCCTCGGGAGTAGCTCAAATAGCCGAACTCGTCTGGCAACTTAGAGACCAGGCCGGCGAACGCCAGGTCGCCGGTGCGAAAGCAGGGCTGGCGCACGTTATCGGCGGTGAGGTTACCGGACTGGAGTCCGGCGCCGTCGGGATACATATACTAAAGAACTAATCTATGTTAGCGGTGGAGTAGCTGCTAAATATAATATCTAAAATAAAAAGGGGGTGATAATCAGCAAACAGGTCTGGCCGGTTCGGGTTTCAGACCGGTAGTCGATATCAGGATGGCGACTTTCGGGTTCGTGGCTATGGACCAGTTCGTCAACCAGGCGGCTAAAATTACCTATATGTTCGGCGGGCAGGCGAAGTTCCCAATCGTCTACCGCATGACCGTGGGCGCCAGCAAATCGTTCGCCGCCCAGCATTCAATCAGCCCTTACTCCATGTACATGAATGTTCCGGGTCTCAAGTTGATTCTTCCGGCCACGCCGTACGACGTCAAGGGCCTGTTGAAGACCGCCATCAGGGACAACAACCCGGTTATCTGCTTCGAGCACATGGCGCTGGAGACCATGGAGGGAGAAGTGCCGGAGGATGAATATACCGTTCCTTTCGGTCAGGCCGCAATCAGACGGGAGGGGACCGACGTAACGGTCGTGGCTCTTGCCAAGATGGTGCACGATGCCCTGGCTGTTGCCGGAGAACTGGAACAGGAGGGGATATCGGCGGAGGTAATCGACCCCCGTACGCTTGTCCCCATGGACAGGGAGACCATCAAGGCTTCGGTGGCAAAGACGGGCAGACTGGTAGTGGTCGATGAAGCCTGTATTACCTGCGGAGCGGCCGCGGAAATAGCCGCCATGGTAGTTGAAGACAGTGGGATTTTCAGTAGTTTGAAGTCGTCTCCCCGTCGGGTGTGCGGCCTGGATGTGCCGATACCCTATAGTCCGCCCATGGAACAATACGCTCTACCTGACCAGGAAGGCATTAAGACAGCCATAAGGGAAGTCATGACTTAACCTGCTTAATCGTAGGAGGACAGTATGGATCGTGTTAAAGGCAAGGTAGCTATCATCACGGGTGCCGCCGCCGGACTCGGCGAGGCGGACGCGTTGTTGCTGGCGAAGGAAGGGGCGAAAGTCGTCGTTGCCGACATCGACGAGGTGAAAGGGAATAAAGTGGCGGACGAAATTAGGCGTGAGGGAGGAGAAGCTGTCTTCGTAAAACACGATGTCACCAGTGAAAAGGACTGGAACCATGTAATTGAGAAGACATTGTCAGAATTTGGTAAACTGGATATTCTCGTGAACAATGCCGGGATTCAGATTATCAAGGAAGTCGAGGATCTCTCGCTGGAAGAGTGGCGCCGGTTGATGAGTGTTAACCTGGACGGAGTTTTTCTGGGCACGAAATACGCCATAAGGGCTATGAAAGATAGCGGAGGCGGCTCGATTATCAATATGTCCTCGGCGGCGGGTATCGTCGGCACCCTTGATAACACGTCGGCATATTGCGCCAGTAAAGGCGCCGTAAGGCTGTTTACCAAAGCGGTAGCTCTGGAATGTTCGAAGGCGGGTCATAATTATAACATCCGCGTCAACTCCGTTCATCCCGGTGTTATTGAAACACCTCTGGTAGCGGCTATGGCCCGAGATAAGGAAGTTAAGAAAACTATGGAAAGCATCCACCCGATTGGTTTTCTGGGAAAACCAATAGACGTTGCTTATGCCGTCCTTTACCTTGCCTCCGATGAGTCCAGGCTGGTCACGGGTGCGGAAATGGTAATCGACGGAGGCTGGACGGCGCGTTAAAATATTTTACGGAATATACCCACCATGGTGGGCGGTGGTGTACAATACGTGGAACCTTTAGACTTGTTTTTACCCTATCTGGTTACTTAAAATGCTGACTTACTAGATGGGGAGACAAAGTATAGTCGAACTCCATCTTACCATCATATTTCAGCCCTGTTGGCACAAAGGCGAGCGTATGCAATTAACTTCCACATTTGATGGAGAGTATTACTTTCACTTCGGATTCTTTAAAGATTACTTAATGCATTAAAGTGAAGACATTGATTGCTTGAATTAAAAAGGCATATAATATGTGCAAAATTCGATATCTAATTATGCACATTAAGCGGTATATGCCGGACATCCTGTATGATATGAAAAGAGACTGCGAGGCTTAATTACAGGATAGGATTATCTGATTATAAGGAGGATGCATGGTCGCCATTTACGGGAATACACGGTTCGAATTTGATCCAGAGAATGACCTGAAGAATTACACTGTGCTTCTGGCTGACGTTGTCCATGGCACGCCACCCTGGCGGCCGCTTTTCTTGCTGGAGAGCTGGGGGCGCTGGGCTTACCGCAGCATACAGCGGGCCGCCGAACAACTCTCTTTGCCGACAACTAAAGGCTGGGATATCAGATTTATTGACGGCTACCCTTATCCCACGGTGATCGAGACCACCGAGCAGGAAGTTAAGGAACGAGGGCTGGTATTTAGAGAAAAGATAAAACCCTACATTGAGGATTTCGATGCAGTTTGGGACAAGCTTAAGAGCGAGATAGTAAATGCCTATTCTGAACTTAAGAATAAGTACGGGCTGGGAAAATATGAAAATATCAAAAAGCTAAGTAATATTGACCTCCTGGACCTATTTGATGATTTCATGCAGGTAGATAGGAGACAGTGGGATATCCACATGGAAATGATGGTATCAGCTTATTACTTATTCGGACTATTTGACCAGATGTGTCGAGAGCTGCTTGGCTTCGATAATACTGACCCCAGATTTGCCAGATTAATGGCCGGTTTTGATAGCATGACATTCAGGTTCAACAAGGAGATTTGGCGTCTCGGTAACCGGGCAACCGAAATAGGAGTAAGTGAAATATTCCAGAACACCGATGACAGCGAGGCAGTAATCTCAAAATTAAGAGACAGTGATGCCGGGAGACAATGGCTTAAGGAATACCAGGATTTTCTGGAAGTTCATGGCTGGCGGAACGAGCGCATGCTGGATTGGGCAACCCCGAACTGGATCGAGAAACCAAGTTTAGGTATACCTCTGATAAAAGTAGCCATCACCAAGGAAGGGGCCTCATCTATAGATGCCAGGAGAGCACAGGCTGTCAAAGAGAGAGAAGAGACCGAAAAGGAAATTACATCGAAAGTAGCTGCCAACCAGAAAGGATGGTTCGTTACCTTGATGAAAGCGGCTCAAAAAGCCGGCTACTGGAGTGAAGACCATAACTATTACCTTGACCTTTACTGTTGTGCAATGGGGCGATGGATAACGAAAGAAATTGGACGCCGCTTTGCCGAAGCAGGTGTAATTAACGATTCTCAAGATGTCTATTTCCTGGTTGCCGGTGAGATTGAGAAAGCTATGATACCTATGGGAAAGGTTAAACTCCATCAGTATGTGGACCGGCGTAAAAAAGAATGGGAAACCTATCTTAAGACTACGCCCCAACCTTTTTATGGAAACATCGATCTGGTGCAGGAAATGGTAAAGAAAGACCCGGTGATTACAGTCTCGACATCTGCTCCGGTTGTCAGAGAAGGTGTCAAGGCTGATCTCTATAGTGCGGCATCGGCTCCGGGGTTAGCGGAAGGTCCTGCCCGCGTCATAATGACTGAAGAAAAAATTGGCGAGATTCAGCCGGGAGAGATACTGATAGCACCGGGAACCAGCGCTCAATGGACCCCTGTCTTTGAGATAGTTAAAGGCATCGTTACGGATGGAGGAGGGGCTTTATCTCACGCCGTAATTCTGGCACGAGAATATGGTATTCCGGCGGTAGCCGGTTGTCTTGAGGCAACCAGGAAAATAAAAACCGGGGATATAGTGAAAGTTGACGGGAATCTGGGGCTAGTCTATATATTACAGAAAGCCTAGCAGTTCACCGCTCCCCGGTTGAATAGACTCATTGCACAACTGGTAGCATACATTCCATGATTCTACCGGGTTGTGGCTATCATTGCGATGAGATGATTAGTTACCCCTAAGGAAAGACGTGAGCGTGATTATCCAGGCCGAGCCGGAACCTGTGGAGATAGCTGTTTCCAGGACAGCTGTCATTGTCGTAGATATGCAAAACGCCTTTGTAAGCCCGGGTGGTTATTTTGACCTTGCCGGCCATGATATTTCGGCTACCGAAAGAATAATCAAGCCCTGCGTTGAGATAGTAAACACGGCACGGCAACAAGGAATCAAGATTATATACTTGCAGATGGCATACAGTCCCGCCTTAATAAATGGCGGAAGGAAAGACTCCCCGGCCTGGCGTAAATCAAAGGGACTGGCATTCATCTGCCAGCACCCCGAATTAAAAGACAAATTTCAGGTTACCGGTACCTGGGGAGCTTCCATTATCAAAGAACTGGAGCCCCAACCGGCAGATGTAGTTGTCAGCAAGCAAAAATACGATGGTTTTATCGGAACAGATTTGGACCCCGTCCTGCACGCCTGTAATGCCAGATATCTGATATTTATAGGAACGGCAACCAACATCTGTGTCGAATCCACGCTCAGACACGCTTTTTCGCTGGAATATTTCCCCATCCTCGTTTCAGATGCGACCAGTCAAATAGGGCCGGTCGCCATGCAGGACGCCACCATCACCAATGTCCGCTCTAACTTCGGATGGGTAACAACCACAGAAAAGCTCTTGAAAGCGCTGGCGGTTTCAGATAATCCGTAATACGGTTATAATATATCAAAGTGGGGGGAATCGGTATCATGTCCAGGAATTGGATATTCCGGCTGGAAGAATTAGGCCAGGAGCACAATGATATTGTAGGCAGGAAGTGCGCTAACCTGGGTGAGATGACTAAAATGAACCTGCCGGTGCCTCCGGGATTCGCCCTCTGTGTTGAAGCCTACCGGGATTTCATGAAGATGACCGGCCTGGCTCATGAGATACGGGAATGTATCAGCCTCGCCGGCGGGATTAACGAGGAACAGGCACAGTTAAACGAACTAAGCACCAGGATACGCCAGGTCATACATTCAAAAGTCATGCCTGAAGAGATGGAAGAGATAATATTGACATACTATCGTGAGCTGTGCCGGAGGTCCAACCAGCCGGATGTCGCCGTCTCGGTACGTTCGGCCGGGCCGATGAGCCACCCGGGTCAATACGAGACCTATCTTAATATCATCGGGGAGTCAGAAATACTGGATAAGGTCAAAAAGGTTTGGGCGAGCACATTTAATCCCCGGTCCCTGGCTTTTAGAAGCCGGAAGGGAATGCCGCTGGATACAGACCCCATCGGCATAGCGGTACTGAAAATGGTTAACGCCAGAACTGCCGGTGTTATTTTCACCGCCGAGCCCAATACCGGCGATACTTCCAGAATGATTATCGAAGCCAACTGGGGGCTCGGTGAAAGTGTCGTAAATGGCGAGTCGACACCTGACATCTATATCGTCAACAAAGATAGCCTGGAAGTGGAGGAAAAGAAGCTCGGACCAAAATTCAGATGTGTCGTCCCACATGAATCAGGGACCACCGAGATAGACATACCTCCGGAGAAACGTGCTGCTTTCTGCCTTAATGAAGAAGAAATAAAAACCCTGGCTAAATTCGGCAAGATACTGGAGGACCATTTCGGAGTGCCCCAGGACATAGAGTGGGCGATAGACCAGGACGCGATGCCACCTGATAATGTCGTACTGCTACAGACCCGGCCGGAGGTCATCGCCCGGCAAAAGACCTCCGTAGACCAGATTGTAGACTTAATGCTGGACCACTTCCCGGGCGGGACGAAATTTGGAGACGGCGTTTAATTTCTACAAGACAGGAAAAATTACCGGGCAGAACCATCGGCTAGTTTCCACAGTGAATCGCCAGTGTTAGCAGTCAAAAGGAAGGAAATTTAAAATGGCGCAATCAAAGGGAGAAATCGGCTTTGTCGACACCACCATAAGAGATGGTAACCAGAGCCTCTGGGATGCAACCGGACTCAACACCGCGATGATATTATCTATTGCCCCCACCATGGACAAGGCAGGGTTCGATGCTGTGGACTTTATGACCGGAATGCACATGGCGGTAAGTGTACGCTGGCACAAGGAAAATCCGTGGGAGAAGATGAGGCTGGTCAGTAAAGCCATGCCGAATACTCCTTTAAGGTTTGGAGGCACCGGCAGAAGGTTTATGGGATGGAAACGCATCCCGGAGCCAGTTATGTTCCTGGCTCTAAAGCTGGTTATCGCCAGCGGCGTCAAGCAGGTATGGATATCGGAACCCTCTTTCGATGTCGACCATATTGCGCGCCAGGCTGAGATAACCAAAAAGGCCGGAGCCGAAAGATTCATCGTAGCGCTGCCGTATACCATCAGTCCCGTACACAGCGATGAATACTACGCCCAAAAAGCGGGAGATATCGCTGCCAGTCCTTATGTAGATATTATCTACATCAAAGACCCCGGAGGGTTACTGACCATCGACCGCATACGAAGTCTGGTTCCAGCCATTCAAAAGCGTATCCGGGGTTTACCTCTGGAAATCCACTCTCATTGTAATACCGGACTAGCTCCGCTGGTCTACCTGGAAGCTATTCAACTGGGTATCAGGACCGTGCATACCGCCAGTTTGCCTCTTGCCAATAGTTCCTCTCAACCCTCCACAGAGAACATCCTGAAAAATATCCGCCGCCTTGGCTATTCGTCCCGCTTAAACGATGAAGCTTTAGAGACAATGGCTGCCCATTTTCGTGATGTAGCCGGGAGACAGGGGAGACCGCTCGGCGTGCCCGTGGAATACGATGCGTATTATTATGAACACCAGGTACCCGGAGGAATGCTCTCAACCCTCAAGCGACAGCTCGTCGAGACCAAGATGGAAGACCGCCTCGATGATGTACTCAAGGAGATAATACAGGTACGTAAAGAGCTTGGTTACCCGATTATGGTTACCCCTTTTTCCCAGTTTATAGGTTCCCAGGCCACGATGAATGTCATTACTAACCAACGGTACAGTCAGGTGCCTACGCAGGTAATTGAATATGTAGCCGGATTCTATGGTGCTCCACCGGCTCCAATCGACCAAAACGTAATGGATAAAATTACCAGTTTACCCCAGGCCAAGAGCATTATGAAAGATGAACTCGTTGAGCCGTCTATGGAAGAACTGCGCCAGAAAGTCGGCGTCAAATACTCTGACGAGGAATTTCTTATAAGGCTTGCTCTCACCGATAAAGAAGTTGATAACATGCTCGCGGCCGGCCCGATTAAGACGGAATACCCCTAACGACCCGCTGGCTGCAAGGAGAATCATGAAGAAAGTAATCATCATTGCTACCCTGGATAACAGGGACCAGGAGGTCAGCTACCTGAAGGAATGTATCTTGAGGCGCGGACACCAGGCCCTTATCATTGATATCGGCTTTAAAGGAGAGCCGAGGCTGGAGGCAGACATTACCGCTGACGATGTGGCCAGGGCTGCCGGTGAAAAGATAGAGAAGCTGCGGGACCCCCAGGAAAGGCAGAGAGCCACCGAGGTAATGATTAAGGGAGCCATAGCCAAACTGGGCGCTTTATGCCGGGCAGGGCAGGTAGCCGGTATGATTGCCCCGGGCGGCATGACTACTTTAGGCATGGCCTCTGCTGTCATGAGGGAAATGCCGTACCAGATTCCCAAGCTTATCGTCTCGAGTGCCGCCGCCTCACCGGGTGTTAACCGGCTCTTCGGTGCTGCGGGGATAACCTTAATGCATTCGCTAATTGACATCAGGGGACTTAACAGCTTGCTCAAAGTCCAGCTGGATAGAGCGGCCGCGGCTGTCTGCGGCATGGTGGCAGCGGAAATTTCTCCTTCCCGCCCCGGGGAAGAAAAGCCGAGGGTTGCCATGAGTACTTACGGATACGTGGATAACTGCTCCCGCTATATCAGAGAGTCGTTAAGAGACAAGTACGAGCTTATCGGCTTCCACGCCACGGGAATACCGGAGATAGCCATGGAGAAGCTCATCGAGGAAGGCTTCTTTGACGGCGTTATTGATCTGGTACCGTCCAGTATCACCAATGAGAAGTTCGGCGGCTCGCGGATTTCCTGGCCCAGGCGCCTGGAAGTAGCCGGGGAAAAAGGCTTACCACAGGTGGTAGCCACAGCGGGGGTGAACACCATTTCACGCACCGGTCTCACTGCCGAAGAACTGGCTCCGGAGCTCAAGATACGGAAACACTATGTTATGGACGCGCAGCGGGTGACCGTGTTTCTAAACAGGGAGGAATTAAGGAACATCGCCTCAATCTATGCCGAGAAGCTCAACAAGGCGGTGGGTCCAACCATGCTCCTCATCCCCAAGAAAGGCTGGATCTCTATAGAAAAAAAGGGTAACGATTTCTATGACCCGCAGGGCATTCAGGCCTTTATTGACGGACTTAAAGAGAAGTTGAAGGCAGAGATTGAATTAAGAGAGGTAGATGCCAACATTGAAGACCCGGCTTTCGGCCAGGCAGTCGTTGACGCCTTTAAGGAAGTAATGGAACTGAAGAGTGGTTAGCAAGGAGAGAAAAGTGCTTCGAGGCGGTCGGCAGCGAACGCGGTAGCGGCTTTCCTGTCTTTCATATCCGTCTGGCAGAACGCGGTTGGCACTACTATGGATTATCCCGGTGTATTATGCCAGTATGGCTAACATTGTTACATCTGATATTTGCCTGCGGAGGCGCAAAACTGGTGTAAATATAAAGCAAAGGAGAATGCCTATATGAACCGCGAGCAGTTCCTGGAATACATGGACCATTTCAACAACCACCGGTGGGACAAGGTCGTCAGCTATTTCCGCCCGGATGTCACCCTGGAATACCCGGATAACTTTACAGGGCCAAAGATACCGGGCAGGACGCTCCACGGCCCCCAGGAGTTCATCGAGAACTACACGGCGATTGCCGAAAACGTGCGGGAAATCCTGAACCTGGGAGCCTTCATGGAGGAGGGCAACCAGTTCTTTGTGGAATTCGTGACCGAGTTCCATGTCTTCCGCGAACCGCCGGAAGGTTCGGAATCCAAGTGGAAGAAAGGTGACGTCAGCGTTTTTAACCAGTGCGTACTCTACGACGTGGATGAAGAAGGCAAGTTCAAGCGCATCCGCATCTTCCACCACCGCCACCTCGACCCCTCGGAAGCGAAACATCAATAAATCAAAAGCAAGTTTCCTGCTGAAACGAATGGTGGGCGGTACAGGACTTGAACCTGTGACCTCCTGCGTGTGAAGCAGGCGCT
>CAZPAS010000048.1:0-13950 GCA_964584575.1 uncultured Dehalococcoidaceae bacterium
TTTACCACTTCCATGATAGCCGCCCCCGTCTTTTCATCGGGTGGAAGGAGGGGCAAGCGCGGCGCGCCCACCCGCATGCCGACCCGGTTGAGGGCGTACTTCACGGGGCCGGGGTTGGGCTGGATAAACAGCGCGTTCACCAGCGGCACCAGGTGGCGGTGAATGACCGCCGCTTCCTGAACATTATTGTCCAGAACCAGTTCCATCATCTTCCTGACTTGCTTGCCGACAAGGTGCGTGACGACGCCGATGACGCCGTAGCCGCCGAGGGTCATGATGGGAAAGGTATCGTTGTCGTTGCCGCTCCAGACCTTAAAGCCTTCGGCGGCGCTGCTGATTACCTGCGCCACGTGGCCCATGTCCCCGTTGGCTTCCTTGACCCCGACGATGTTGTCTATCTTGCTCAACCGTACGATGGTGTCCGGCGTCATATTGACCACCACGCGTCCCGGGATGTTGTACATGATAACCGGCAGGCTGGTGCTGTCCGCGATTGTCTTGAAGTGCCGGTAAATGCCCTCCTGGGTGGGCTTGTTATAATAGGGTACGACCGACAGGCAGGCATCTACTCCGATTTTCTCCGCGCCTCTGGTGGCTTCCACAGCTTCGGAGGTGCTGTTGCTGCCGGTATAAGCGACGATAGTCGTATCATCACCCACTACCGATTTAATCTCGGTGAACAGGCGCAGTTCCTCCTCCCAGGAAAGCGTCGGCGCTTCCCCGGTGGTGGCGGCAACTACCAGCCCGTCGTTCCCCGAAGCGAGCAGTGCCAGCGCCAGTCTTTTAGCCTGTTCGTAGTCGACTTCCCCGTTATCCTTGAACGGGGTCACCATGGCTGTTAAGAACCGTCCCAGTTGCTTCACTTTACTGGCCTCCTTCCGGTTTTACCCAGTCACGTTTTATCATCTCTTCAGCTATCTGAATGGTGTTAAGCGCCGCTCCCTTGCGCAGGTTATCGGAGACAATCCACATCGCCAGTCCGTTGGGGTGCGACGAGTCCTGCCGGATGCGACCGACGTATGTCTCGTCGGTCCCCGCTGCCGACCACGGCTGCGGGTAAAGGCTGATGGCGGTATCGTCCAGCACCCTGACGCCCGGCGCGTGCGAGAGGATTCTCACCGCCTCTTCAACCGCCATCGGGCGCGAGAACTCCACGTGGACAGCCTCGCTGTGTCCCACTAGTACCGGCACGCGCACGCAGGTAGCCGATACGGCGATATCCGGGGCGTGCATTATCTTCCGTGTCTCCTGGAGCATTTTACGTTCTTCCCTGGTGTAGCCGTCATCCATAAAAACATCTATCTCCGGCAGCACGTTAAAGGCTATCTGGTGCGGGTATATATGCGGAACGGTCTCTTCACCATCCAGCACCTGTTTTGCCTGGGTCTTCAGTTCGTCCACGGCGTTGATACCGGTGCCGGATACCGCCTGATAGGTATCGACGACGATGCGCTTGATGGGATTGACCTTATGCAGCGGGTACAACGCCACGACCATCTGGATGGTGGAGCAGTTCGGATTAGCGATGATACCCTTGTGCAGGCGGATATCCTCGGGGTTGACCTCGGGCACCACCAGCGGTATGTCTTTTTCCATCCTCCAGGCGGAGCTGTTATCGACGACCACGGCGCCGGCTTTGGCGGCAATCGGCGAGAAATGGCGGCTCTGCTCGGCACCCGCCGAGAACAGGGCGATTTCCACCCCGTCGAAAGAATCGATGGTGGTCTCTTCCACCTCAATTTCGCGGTCGCCGACCGGCAGCTTCCTGCCCGCCGAACGGTCCGAAGCCATCAACCGCAACGAAGCCATAGGGAAGTTCCGCTGGAGCAGAATCCTGATGAATTCCTGCCCTACCAGCCCGGTAGCCCCTACTATAGCTACATGATAGTCCTTCACTTTTTCCCTCACAGACCCAGTATTTTATCCAGTCCGTATATAAATCCCTTGCGTTTCATTACTTCTTTCACCGCCAGCATTACGCCGGGCATGAAAGCCTCACGGCTTATCTGGTCGTGTCTTATTCTTAATGTCTGCCCGTCGCTCCCGAAGATGACTTCCTGGTGCGCCATCTGTCCGGGGAGACGGACGCTGTGTATGTTAATTCCATCGATTGTACTACCGCGAGCCGGAGAGTCCTCACCCACCACCGCCGGCGGCAGGAAAGGCTTGCCCCTGGCGGCGACCATGTCCCGGGCGGTGGTCCGGGAAGTCCCGGAGGGCGCGTCCAGCTTGCGGTCGTGGTGCAGTTCTATAATTTCCGCGTGGTCCAGATATTTCCCGGCGATTTTCGCCAGGTGCATCATCAGGACGGCGCCGAGGGCGAAATTGGGCGCCACCACTATGCCCACTTCGTTGGCTTCCGCCAGCTTCTGTATTTCATCCAGGTCGATGGCGGAAAAGCCGGTGGTGCCGATAACCATATTAACGCCGCGTTTCGACGCCGTACGCACGGCCGGCATGGAGGCCACCGCAACACTGAAATCGACGATGACATCCGGCTGGCAGTTTTCGATTATGGCGGCGATGTCAGTTGAGAAAGGCACCGTGCCCGAACCGTCCGGCAGAGTTAATTGCTCCGCCGTCACCTTGATGTCGACACATCCGACCAGCTGCGTTTCAGCATCGTTACATACGGCTTTTACCACCTCCTGTCCCACCCTGCCTGACGCTCCATATACCACTACCTTAATCCGTTCCATAACAGAACTCCTTGTTAAGAATGGGAAAGATATTAGTTGCGTTTATAAGGAGGACGCGAAGGACCGCGGTCCGGTCGCTGCTGACGGTCGCCGGAGGAATAGCGGGGCCGATTGTTCCGAAAACCGCCGGAACCGCCGCGCCTGTCGGAAAAGCCCGATGAGCCGCTCCGCCTCTCCTGGCGCGCGCTTTCACGGGCGGCGGCCTGTTCGGTACCTTCTTCGAAAACAGCACGCCGTGACAGGTTAACCCTGCCCAGGTTATCGATGGCGATTACCTTGACGGTAACTTCGTCGCCGATTTTCACCTCGTCTTCCACCTTGTTCACGCGGTAGTCCGCCAGCTCGCTGATATGCACCAGCCCGTCCTTGCCGGGAAGAATCTCCACCATGGCGCCGAAATCCAGGATACGCGATACCTTGCCGGTAAAGATATCCCCGATTTCCGCCTCGCGGGTGAGTCCTTCGATGATAGCAACGGCTTTCTGCGTGGCTTCCATGTCCGGTGAGCCGATTACCACCGTGCCGTCGTCGTTAACGTCGATGGTCGTCTTGGTCTCCTCGATGATAGACCGGATGGTCTTGCCGCCGGTGCCGATGACCGCCCCGATTTTACTGGGGTCTATCTGTATCTTGGTCATCCTCGGCGCGTAGGGACTGACGTCCGGCCGGCTGGCATCGATGGTCTCCGCCATCTTGTCGAGAATCACCATGCGCCCCTCTTTAGCCTGGGAAAGCGTCTTTTCCACAATCTCAAGAGTCAGGCCCTTGAGCTTGGTATCCATCTGTATGGCCGTAATACCGTCTCGCGTGCCGGCGATTTTGAAATCCATATCGCCGTTGAAGTCTTCCTGCCCCTCAAGGTCGGTCAGCACCACGAACTTGCCGTCGTCGCCGGTAATCAGTCCCATGGCGATGCCCGCCACGGCCTTCGTGACCGGAATGCCCGCGTCCATCAGCGAAAGGCTGCCGGCGCAGACGCTTGCCATCGACGTGCTGCCGTTGGAACTAAGGACTTCCGAGACGAGCCGTATGGCATAGGGAAAGTCCTCGTCGGGAGGTAGCACCGGCAGCAGCGCCCTCTCCGCCAGGGCCCCGTGACCTATCTCACGGCGGCTGGTGGAGCCGACACGCCTGACCTCGCCGGTGGAAAACCCGGGGAAGTTATAGTGGTGCATGAAACGCTTGCTTTCCTCTATACCCAGTCCGTCCAGCATCTGCTCCTTACGGGTGGAGCCCAGGGTGGTGATGGTCAATACCTGGGTCTGTCCCCGCGAGAACAGGCCGGAGCCATGAGTGCGCGGCAGCAGGCCCACCTCGCAGTAAAGCGGGCGGATTTCCGTAATGCCGCGTCCGCCGATACGCCGTCCCTTATCGAGTATGCCGGACCTTAGCTCTGCCTTGACTTTTACATCAAGAGCCGCCAGTATATCCTTCTCGGAATAGGTCTCGGCTAAGTTCTGGCTGACTTCCGTTATCAACTCGTTGAGCATCTGCTCGCGCTTTTCCTTGTCCGCTTCACCGAGTATCTGTTCGATTTTCTCATCGACGAGTTTGCCAAGAGCCTCCGCCGCCTCCGCGTTGATTTCTGCCTCGGGAACGGACAGCTTGGGCTTGCCCGCCGCCTCCCGCAGCTGTTCCTGGAGCTTGATGATACCCTGGTTTGCTTCGTGGGCGAGCTTAATCGCCTCCAGCACGATGTCCTCGGAGACTTCTTTAGCCCCCGCTTCCACCATGATGACCTTTTCTCGGGTACTGACGACAATGAGGTCGAGCTGGCTTTCTTCCAGCTGTGCCATCAGGGGATTCAGCACCAGTTCGCCGTTGATATAGCCGACGTTGACGGCGCCTACGGGCCCGTCGAAAGGCAGTTCTGAAAGTGTCAGGCACGCCGAGGCGCCGAGCACCGAAAGTATATCCGGGTCGTTCTCAAGGTCGGCGGAAAGCACGGTGGTGATTATCTGGATATCGCTGTGCCAGGTCTTGGGCAGCAGCGGGCGGATGGGTCGGTCAGTCTGCCGGCAGGCGAGTACCGCTGCCTCGCTGGGGCGGCCCTCCCTCCTGATAAAACCGCCGGGAATTTTCCCAGCGGCGTACAATCGTTCTTCATAGTCGATAGTGAGGGGAAGGAAGTCGACCCCTTCCCTGGCTTCCCTGTTGAAGCACATCGTCACCAGGATGACTGTTTCGCCGTAGCGTACGGTTACCGCCGCGTCAGCTTGCTGGGCTAGCTTGCCCGTTTCAATAGTGAGGTCACGACCGCCAATGTCGCAATGAAAAGATTGTGGTTCCAATGGATTACTCCTCCTCCAATAAAGGCTTTACTTACGCAGCCCTAACTTCTTAATGAGTTGATTATACCGCCCTACGTCCTCCCGGCTGAGATAAGCTAAAAGCCTTCGCCTCTGCCCTACAAGCTTGAGCAAGCCCCGCTGGGTATGATAGTCATGACGGTTGGCTGTCATATGTGTGGTTAGCTGATTGATGCGCTCGGTAAGCAGCGCTACCTGCACCTCTGTGGAGCCGGTATCGCCCTCACGAGCCTGATGTTCGCCGATGATTTCGGCTTTTCTCTCTTTGTCCAAGTTATTCCTCTTTACTTTTTATTATTAGTTACAAGGCAAATTATAACACAGCAGGAGACATAAGTAAATTGAGTGAATGACGTTTTTTGTCTTTTTGTACCTGTTTTCTGTACCTCACCGCCTT
The DNA here is from genome assembly GCA_964584575.1 of uncultured Dehalococcoidaceae bacterium. Classification (GTDB taxonomy): domain Bacteria; phylum Chloroflexota; class Dehalococcoidia; order Dehalococcoidales; family RBG-16-60-22; genus JAFGPF01. The sequence continues at coordinate 5,406 of CAZPAS010000048.1, forward strand.
CCAGAAGCAATAAACAGGCGTGATTAGCTTCTGGCATTTGCCCCGTCAGGCTCGCTGGACTATAATGTAAATGGCGAACCACGTTCCTCTCCAGCATAAGCCGTAGCATTATGCACGAATACAGCATCACGGAAAGCATGTTGAACCTGGCGTTGGAAAAGGCAAACGAAGCCAGCGCCGGCAGGATTACCCGCATCAACCTGGTGGTGGGCGAACTATCGGGGGTGGTCGGTGAGTGCGTGAAGTTCTACTTTGATGTCATCAGCAAGGACACCATCGCCAGCGGCGCGGAACTGGTCTTCGAGACCAGGCCGACGCAGGTACGCTGCCACACGTGCGATAAAATCTTCACGCCCGAGAACGGCAGCTGGGCATGCCCCGTATGCCACGAAGCGGCTATCGAGATAATATCGGGGCGGGAATGCTATATGGAAAGTATCGAGGTGGAGTAAATGAGCGTAAAAGTGATAACCGTGGGCGAGGATATCCTCGGCGCCAACGAAGAAAAAGCCAGGGCAAATAAGAACCGACTGGACGGCTACGGCGTGTTGACCGTCAATATCATGTCCTCGCCGGGCGCGGGCAAGACCAGCCTAATCATAAGCACGATTAACCGCCTGAAGGAGAAGTTAAGTATGGCGGTCATCGAGGGGGACGTAGCTTCCAGCGTGGACGCCGATAAAATCAACGCCATGGGCATACCCGTTATACAAATCAACACCGCCGGCGGCTGCCACCTCGACGCCAACATGGTGGAAAGCGCCCTGAACGGACTCACCCTGGATAAAGCCGACCTGCTCTTCATCGAGAACGTCGGCAACCTCATCTGCCCCAACGCTTTTTTACTGGGTGAAGATAAGCGCGTCATGATTTCCAGCATGCCGGAAGGCGACGACAAGCCGTATAAGTATCCGGCGATGTTCGCCGACAGCGACGTGGTGCTCCTCAACAAAATTGACCTTCAGCCGCACCTCGACTATAACATGGATAACTTTCTGAAAAAGGTCACCGGGCTCAATCCGGATGTCATTATCTTCCCCGTCTCCTGCAAGACCGGCGAGGGGATGGACGCCTGGGTGGACTGGCTGGAATCCGCCGTAAAAGATAAGAAAAAAATGTAATATGGCAAAATCACCGACTGTCAGCCTCGTAAACATCAGCGTCAGAGGGGTGGTACAGGGGGTCGGCTTCCGACCTTTCATCTATCAACTCGCCACCAGGCACAACCTCTGCGGCTGGGTATGCAATACCTCGGAGGACGTACGGATGGAGGTGGAGGGGGAAACGAGGGAGATCGAACGGTTCCTCCGGGAAATCCGCGAGCAGGCGCCGCCGCTGTCACATATCGAGAATATCAGTGTAACGGTGGGCTTGCCGGCGAACCACGAGAAGTTCGAAATCCGCCACAGTATTTCCGAGGCGGGCAAGTACCAGCTGGTTTCCCCGGACATCGCCACCTGCCCGGACTGCCTGCACGAGATTTTCGACCCCGCCGACCGGCGTTACCGCTATCCCTTTACCAACTGCACCAACTGCGGGCCACGCTTCACGATAATCGAGGATATACCCTACGACCGCCCCGGCACCACCATGAAAGCCTTCCGGATGTGCCCGGAGTGCCAGAAGGAATACAACGACCCGCTTGACCGCCGTTTTCACGCCCAGCCCAACGCCTGCCCGTCTTGCGGACCGCAGCTGGAACTGGCAGATGCTAAAGGCGAGCCGGTACCCTGCGACGACGTAATCGTCAAAGCCTGCGAACTGCTGAAAGCAGGCAAGATAGTGGCGGTCAAGGGGCTGGGGGGCTTCCTGCTTGCCTGCGACGCCACCAGCCAGGCAACGGTCAACCGACTGCGCCAGCGTAAGAACCGCCCCGCCAAGCCGCTGGCGGTAATGGTATCGACGCTCGACGAGGTCATGCGGCACTGCGAGGTCAGCATCGAGGAAGATAAGCTGCTCATTTCACCGGGCAGTCCCATCGTCCTGATGAAGTGGAAGCCGGAGTCCAGGATTACGAAAGCAGTGGCGCCGGGCTTGAGCTATCTCGGCGTGATGCTACCCTATACTCCGCTGCACCACCTGATTATGAGAGAAATCAGGCGTCCGCTGGTGATGACCAGCGGCAACATCAGCGAAGAACCAATCGCCAAGGACAACGACGAAGCGCTGCGCCGGCTGGGAAATATCGCCGACTACTTCCTCATGCACAACCGGGACATCTACGCCCGCTATGACGACAGCGTCATGATTATAGAGAGGGACGCCCCGCAGTTCGTCCGGCGCGCCCGCGGCTACGCCCCCTACCCCATCCACCTGCCGTACGAGAGCCGCCAGATACTGGCCTGCGGCGCCGAGGAGAAAAACACCTTCTGCCTGACACGGGATAACTTCGCCTTCGTCAGTCAGCATATCGGCGACATGGAAAACATGGAGACGCTGGAGCATTTCGAGAATACGATAGCCCTTTATAAAAGGCTGTTCAGAATCGAGCCCGAATTTATCGCCCACGACATGCACCCGGAGTACCTGCCCACCAAGTACGCCGTGGAACTGGCGGAAAAAGAGGGCATCGAACTGGTGCCGGTGCAACACCACCACGCCCATATCGCCAGCTGCATGGCGGAGAACGGTGTGGAAGTACCGGTAATCGGGGTGGCCTTCGACGGGACCGGGTACGGCACGGACGGGCATATCTGGGGCGGGGAATTCCTGGTAGGCGATTACACGGAATTCCGGCGTATGGATTATTTAGAATACCTGCCGCTGCCCGGCGGCGCGCAGGCTATCAAGAAACCGTACCGCACGGCCATCGGCTACCTGCTGGCGCTGGGCATAGAACTCGACCGGCAACTGGCGTTCCTGAAAAACGTCGACCCCGGGGAAATCGATATCATCCAGGGACAGATAGAACAGGGCATCAACGCGCCGCTGACCTCGAGCATGGGACGTCTCTTCGACGCGGTATCGGCGCTCATCGGGGTGAGGGGCGTTATCGAGTACGAAGCCCAGGCGGCAATAGACCTGGAAACGCTCGCCGGCAAAGCCATCAACGAGTCCGCCCGTTACCCGTTTTCCGTGACGAAGAACGAGGACATCAACACGATAAAGGTGCACGATTTACTCGCCGCGATAGTGAACGACCTGCACAACCGTACGCCCAGGGCAAGAATCGCGGCGCGATTCCATAACACGGTAGCCCAGATGATACTGGAGATATGCCAGAAAATATCGCCCAAGACGGGTATCAACGGGGTGGCATTGAGCGGCGGGGTCTTCCAGAACCGGCTGCTGCTCAGGAAGGCGGTCGACCTGCTGGAATCGGCGGGATTCGAGGTATATACCCACCGGCAGGTGCCCTGTAACGACGGCGGCATCTCGCTGGGGCAGGTGGCTATCGCGCATTTTCACAAAGAGGAAGACCAGGAGGTAGAAGATGAATAAGAAAAAACTGGGCCCCCAGCCGCTGCTCTGGCCCCACCCATCCGTCCTGGTCGGTACTGTCTTCGACGGTCGTGTTGATTTCGCGACGTATGCCTGGGCAGGCATCGCCGCCAGTACACCGGCGGCGGTTTCCATCGCTATTCAGCACCATCGTCACACCCTTAAGGGCATCTACCAGAACCGGGCATTCTCGGTAAACGTCCCCTCCCGAGAACTGGTGAAGGAGACCGATTATTGCGGACTCGTTTCCGGCGCAAAGACGGACAAGGTGAAGGACTGCGGTTTTAAAGTGTTTTACGGCAACCTGGATACCGCCCCGCTCATCGAGGAATGCCCGATAAATCTCGAATGCGAACTGGTACACACTCTGAACCTGGGCAGCCACGCGCTGGTGGTCGGCAAAATCGCGGAGGTCTATGTATCCGAAGACTGCCTGACGGACGGGCATCCGGACATGGACAAGGTCAAACCTTTCGCCTTCGGGCCCGGCAAATATTTCGCCATCGGCGAGGCTTTCGCCGATGCTTTCAAAATCGGCAACGAAATTAAAGGTAAGGGATAAAACACCATGTGTTTAGCCATACCCGCACTGATAAAGACGATTAACGGCCAGCAGGCGGAGGTGGACATCGAGGGGGTGACGCGGGACGTCAGCCTGCAGCTTACGCCGGATGCCAGGGTGGGCGACTACGTGCTGATGCACACCGGCTACGCCATCAGCGTCATCGACCCAGCCGAGGCGGAGGAAACGCTGAAACTGCTGAAAGAACTGGGCGAGGCAAGTTAAGGGGCTGGCTGCAAACGATGAAATTCGTCGAGGAATACCGCGACCCGGAACTGGGCAAGAAGCTGCTGGAGAGAATTCACAAACACTCGCGCAAGCCCGCCCGTCTCATGGAGTTCTGCGGGGGGCACACGGTGGCCATCTTCAAGCACGGCCTGCGCCAGCTCCTGCCCGCTAACATAGAGATGCTCTCCGGGCCGGGCTGCCCCGTATGCGTGACGGCCAGCGCCGACCTTGATAAAGCTATCGCCCTGGGGCATTCGCCCGATGTCATTATTACGAGTTTCGGGGACATGGTGCGGGTACCGGGAAGTCGTTCCAGCCTGCAAAAAGCCAAAGCCGAGGGCGCCGACGTGCGCATCGTCTATTCGGCGCAGGACGCCCTGGCAATCGCACGAGATAACCCGGGAAAATCGGTCATCTTCATCGGCATCGGCTTCGAGACCACGGCCCCGACCATCGCCGCTTCCATTTTGCAGGCGGAGCAGGAGAAGCTGAAAAACTATTACGTCCTCTCCCTCCACAAGGTCTGCCCGCCCATCATGAAAGCCATCCTCGACCTGGGGGAGGTAAAGCTCGGGGGGATTATCTGTCCGGGGCACGTCAGCGTTATCATCGGCTCCCGCCCCTACCAGTTCATCGCCGACGACTATAAAATCGCCTGCGCGGTCTCCGGCTTCGAGCCACTGGACATCCTGCTGGCGGTGGACAGGCTGGTGGAGCAGATAGAAAGCGGACAGCCGAGGGTGGAGATTGCCTACCGGCGGGGGGTAAAGGCGGAGGGAAACATACCTGCCCTACGCCTGATGGAAAGCGTCTTCGAAATCGGGGATGCCAACTGGCGGGGCATCGGCGTCGTACCGGCCAGCGGACTGCAACTCAAGGACAAATACGAAAAATACGACGCCGAAAAGAACTTCAAGATAGACCCCGGCCCTACAATCGAACCGAAGGGCTGTATCTGCGGAAGCATATTAAGAGGCGTCAGCACGCCGAAGGACTGCGGGCTGTTCGAGGGGAGATGCACGCCGGAGCTCCCGGTGGGTCCCTGCATGGTATCCTCGGAGGGGAGCTGCGCCACCTATTATCATTACGGAGGCGAAAGGGGAGTTTAAGAGGGGCGAAGCCCCCCTTTTAAGAACCTCCCCCTCTCCTGATAACCTTGCCAGGAGAGGGGGATACAGGTCGAAGACTCTTCGAGGGGTGAGGTTTACAAATATCATGAACGAAGATAAAATCCTGCTGGCGCACGGCAGCGGCGGCAAACTCAGCCAGGACTTAATCCAGAGTTTTCTGCCCGACCTGGCCAACCCGATACTGGACAGGCTGGACGACTCCGCCGTCTTCGAAGCGAGCGGACGGCTGGCCTTCACCACGGACAGCTACACAGTCAATCCCCTCTTCTTCGCCGGAGGAGACATCGGCAGGCTGGCGGTATGCGGCACGGTCAACGACCTCGCCATGAGCGGCGCGAAGCCGCTTTATCTAAGCCTGGCATTCATCATCGAGGAAGGACTGGCGGTCGCCGACCTTAAAAAGATACTGACCTCAATCCGGGAAGCCGCCGCGGAAGCCGGGGCGAAAATCGTCACCGGCGATACGAAAGTAGTCAACCAAGGCAGCGCCGACAAGCTGTTCATCAATACGGCGGGGGTGGGTGCCGTGCCGGAGGGAGTGGATATCTCTGCCTCCAACGCCAAGCCTGGCGACAAGATTATACTCAACGGTAACATCGGCGACCATGGCATCGCCGTACTCAGCCAGAGGGAAGGACTGAAGTTCAAAACGCCCGTTCCCAGCGACTGCGCCCCGCTGAACAGACTGGTGGCGGACATGCTATCGGTATCTAATAACATTCATAGTTTACGCGACCCCACCCGTGGCGGACTCGCCACCACCCTCAACGACTTCGCGGGGCAGTCTAAAGCGGGCATTATCATAGAAGAAGACAAAATCCCCGTGGACAGAGCGGTGCTGGCCGCCTGCGAGTTCCTGGGGCTCGACCCTCTTTACATCGCCAACGAGGGCAAGCTGGCGGCGGCGGTCGCGCCGGAAGACGCGGACCCCGTGCTGAAAGCGATGAAGAAGAATAAATACGGCGGGGACGCGGTAATCATCGGGGAGGTGACGGACAAACACCCCGGGCAGGTAGTCATGAAAACACGACTTGGGGCGTCACGAATCGTGGACATACCGGTCGGCGAACTGCTGCCGAGAATCTGTTAACGTTATGACTTCAAACGAACCGGAAACAACCCCCAGAATCGTGGTAATCGGCGTGGGCAACCTGCTGCTTACCGACGAGGGAGTCGGAATCCACGCCGTGCAGGCATTGCAGGAGCGGGAACTCCCCGCCGATGTAAAACTCGTCGACGGGGGAACGTCGCCGGACCTGATTGCCTACACCCGGGCGGGGGACAAGCTGATAATCGTCGATGCCGCCAAGGCGGGCGGCGAGCCGGGGTCGATTTACCGCTTCAAGCCGGAAGACCTCGCCGATGACAGGGCCGTCCTGGCTTCGGCGCATGAAATGGGAGTCGTGGAGAACCTCCGTCTCATCAAGCTTTCCGGCAACGAACCAAAAGAAACCGTCATCATCGGCATCGAGCCATACAAAATAGAGTACGGGACGGATCTCTCGCCGGAACTCCGGGAAAAACTGCCGGAAATAGTAAAAGTAGTCATGAAGGAAATAGGTCTGCCATGACTCACGATAGACAAGATTGCATGACACCTGTATAATTACAGAGGTTAGTACACGGGCAGGAGGGACACAAGATGCCATTTAAAATGGGGCCGTGGGAGATAGCTCTGATACTGGTGATAATCCTCATCGTCTTCGGCGTGGGGAAGCTGCCGCAGGTGGGCAGCGCCATCGGCAAGGGAATACGCTCGTTTAAGAAAAGCTCGGCTGGGGAAGACGAGGAAGAAGAAGAAAAAAGCAAGAAAACGGCTGCCGCCGCTCCGAAGAAAACCACGAGAAAGAAAACCGCCAAAAGCTAACCTTACATCAACTCCACAGGAACACAAAGTCTATGAATTACTATCCTTGCCAGTCATCATCGGCAAGGATAACGTACATAAAAGGTGAGGGATGGGATTTCTCGGCATAGGTCCATGGGAGATACTGCTAATCATCATTTTAGCGCTGATTGTACTCGGGCCGGGCAAGCTTACCGACTTCGCCCGGACGCTGGGAAAGACGGTGCGCGCCATCAGGAAATACAGCACCGACCTCACCACGGCGGTCACCCGGGAACTGGACAGCGATAAAGAGGAACCGCCTAAAGATAAGGATAAGCAAAGCAAACCGCCGTCAGCATCCAGCGAAGAGGGAACAAAATCCGACCCGGAGAGGCGCCCCTGATGATGGCTGAAGGCGAACAGAAACTCACCCTCCTCGGTCACTTCCAGGAACTGCGTAAACGGCTCATCCGCAGCGTCATCGCCGTTGCCGCGGGGGCAATCATCTCCTTTATCTTCTACGAGTGGATATTCTGGATTCTCATCCGTCCGGCGCAAGGCATCGACCTGATTTTTACCGAACTCACCGAGATGATAGGCACCATCATGCGGGTATGCCTCGCCAGCGGACTTATCCTCGCCGTGCCCTACCTGACGGTGCAGGCAATCCTCTTTATACGTCCGGCGCTTACGCAGAAAGAGGAAAGGTACGTCTATGTAATCCTGCCCTGGATTGCCATCATGTTCCTGGGGGGCGTGGTCTTCGGGTACTTTATCCTGATTCCTCCGGCAATCGGGTTCCTGTACACGTTCGGCAGCGATATCGCCACGCCGATGATAAAAGTCGGCAATTACATCGGCATCATCACGCGGCTGTTGATAGCCATCGGGCTGGTGTTCGAGTTGCCGGTGGTGACCACTTTCCTGGCGCGGATGGGCATCGTCTCACCGCAGTGGCTGGCGAGCAAGCGCAAGGTGTGGATAATCGTCGCCTTCATCCTCGCCGCCATCATCACGCCCACGTTCGACCCCATCAACCAGAGCCTGGTGGCGGTGCCGCTGATTATCCTGTACGAGATGAGCATCTGGCTGGCGAAGGCGGTTTACCGCAAGAAAGCGGTAGTTGTGGAAAAGCCGCCGGATGGCGTTGATACGGAATAATCAGGTAAAATATATTTATCCAGTTGAGGGAGCGGATGAGTCCCGGTGGGCTTCGCGGACTTCAAATCCGTTGGGGGGCATTTATGATGTCTTCGGTGGGTTCGACTCCCATGCGCTCCCGCCAAATTTTAGCCCACGGTAAAGACAATTTATGGCTGGTTTTCAGGATAGTTTGAAGTTTTATAAAGCACCACT
>CAZPAS010000049.1:0-13635 GCA_964584575.1 uncultured Dehalococcoidaceae bacterium
AACGCACATGACAGAACCACTGATTCTAATAGTGAATAGTAACCGCAGCAACCTGGAACAACTGTCAAGGCAACTGGAGGAGGAGGGCTATGCAACCGTCGGTGCTTCCAGCCTGGAGGAGATGGATAGCGCCATCGCGGGGCAGGAGAATATCAAGCTCGCCCTTCTCGACCTTACCGGCTTCGATAATAGTATCTGGGAACGCTGCGACCGTATGCACGAAGCCAGGATACCGTTTATCGTCATAATGCAGCAGCGCAGTCCCGGTCTTCAGCGGGACAGCATGAAACACGGCGCAAACGGCCTGCTGGTGAGACCACTGGGTATAAAAGAACTGATTGAACACATCCACACGGCGCTTGGTGACTAAAATGAAAAAGAGCGGGACGGGAGAACTACGTTTTGAAGATAATCCTTTGTGGTATAAGGATGCCATCATTTACGAGGTCCATGTCCGCGCTTTTGCCGACAGTGACGCCGATGGCGTGGGCGATTTACTGGGACTGATAGATAAGCTGGACTACCTCGAAGACCTCGGCATTACCACGGTCTGGCTGCTCCCCTTTTATCCCTCCCCCCTCAGGGACGACGGCTATGATATTTCCGATTATTACAATGTCCTGCCGGTCTACGGGACGATGGCCAACTTCAAGGCCTTCGTCGAGGAGGCGCACCGTCACGGCCTACGCGTCGTCACCGAGCTGGTAATGAATCATACCTCGGACCAGCACCCCTGGTTCCAGCGGGCGCGCCGGTCACCGGCCGGGAGCCGATACCGTGATTTCTACGTCTGGAACGATACCGCGGATAAATACCGGGAAACCCGTATCATCTTCAAAGACTTCGAGATGTCCAACTGGACATGGGACCCCGTTGTCAAGCAGTATTACTGGCACCGTTTTTATTCTCATCAGCCGGACCTTAACTATGATAATCCGGCACTGAGAAAAGCGATGTTCCGCGTGATGGACTACTGGCTGAAGATGGGGGTCGATGGACTCCGCATCGATGCGGTGCCGTATCTCTACGAACGAGAAGGTACTAACTGTGAGAACCTGAAGGAAACCCATGACTTTGTCAAAGAGTTGCGTACTCACATCGATAAAAAATTCAGAAACCGCATGCTGCTCGCCGAAGCCAACCAGTGGCCGGAAGACGCCGCAGCCTATTTCGGAGAAGGTGATGAGTTCCATACGGCTTTTCATTTCCCCATCATGCCCCGTCTCTTCATGGCTCTCCGCATGGAGGACCGTTTCCCGATAATCGATATCCTCCAGCAGACACCGGCCATCCCGGAAAGCTGCCAGTGGGCCATCTTCCTGCGCAACCACGACGAGCTTACGCTTGAGATGGTCACCGATGAAGAAAGGGACTACATGTACCGGGTATACGCTGCCGACCCCACCGCCCGTCTTAACCTGGGCATCCGACGCCGCCTCGCCCCGCTGCTCAACAACGACCGGAGGAAAATCGAACTGATGAACAGCCTGCTCTTCTCGCTGCCGGGGACTCCGGTTATATATTACGGCGATGAAATCGGGATGGGGGACAATTTCTACCTCGGCGACCGCAACGGTGTCCGCACCCCCATGCAGTGGAGCCCGGAAAGAAACGCCGGTTTTTCCCACGCCAATCCCCAGAGACTCTATCTGCCGCCGATTATCGACCCCGAATATCATTATGAAGCCGTCAATGTGGAAAACCAGTTTAACAATACTGATTCCCTCTTCTGGTGGATGAAACGCATCATCGCCCTGCGCAAACGTTACCATGCCTTCGGGCGCGGCAGCATCGAATTCCTCAACCCGGAGAACCGTAAAATCCTGGCTTACCTGCGGCGCTATGAGGAAGAGAATATCCTGGTGGTGGCGAACCTATCACATTTAGCGCAGCAGACCCAGCTGGATCTCTCCGAGTTCACCGGCTGGAGGCCGGTTGACCTTTTCGGAAGGGTGGAATTTTTCCCGATTTCCGATGGAAAATACTATTTCACACTGAGCCCCTATGCTTTCTACTGGTTCTCCCTGGAGCCGGAACCAACGGAACCCCTGAGTCTGCGTGCTTTGCTCTCCGAGGAAGCCAGGGAGGTTCCGGTCATGCGCGAGAGCGAGGAGAGTCTTTTCGGTAAGAAGGAGAACTGGTTCATCCTGGAGGCGGTGCTGCTGGACTATATTAAGAGTCGGCGCTGGTTCCGCGGCAAGGCAAGGGAAGCTTGGGCGGCTGAAATACAGGACGTCATTCCTATGCGCATAGGCAGCTCCAACGCCTATGTCATCCTCTTTCAGGTCGATTACCAGGAGGGGGAACCGGAGACCTACGTCATCCCCATCGCCGTTGCCCCCGCCGAGACGGAAGATATATTAAGTGGAGAACACCCTAACGCCGTTATCGCCAAGCTGAAGCAGCGGGGCAAAGACGGTGAGAATATCCTCTTCGACGCCATGGTCAACGGCGACTTCTGCACCCTGTTGCTGAAAGCCGTAGGCCGGCGGCGCACCTTTAAAGGTAAGTACGGCGAAATTATCTCCATACCGACGAGGCTTTTCCGCCGGCTGCGCGGTCCGGGCGACACCGACCTGACGCCGTCCAGGATGAATGTTGAACAAAGCAATACCTCGGTTACCTACGGGAACCAGCTTATACTAAAATTGTTCCGCCGTCTCGAAGAAGGAATCAACCCCGATGTGGAGATAGGGCAGTTCCTCACGGAAACCACTCCTTTGGCCAATATATCGCAGGTAGCCGGCTCGCTGGAATACCGGCGAGGCCGCCGGAAACAGCTCAGTCTGGCTATACTCCAGAGCTTCGTGCCGAATGAAGGCGATGCCTGGGGATATACCCTGGACTTTCTGGAGCGGTACTTCGGGGAGGTGCTGGCGCACCCCACCGTGCAGGCGCCGCCCGTTCCCCATAAATCCCTGCTGTCTTTGTTGAAGGAAACTCCTCCCCTGGCAAAGGAGACCATCGGGCCTTACCTTGCCTCGGCGCAGCTTTTGGGACAGCGTACCGCAGAACTTCATATAGCGCTGGCTTCAGGCCTGCAAAACGCCGACTTTGCCCCGGAGCCGTTTACCACGATGTACCAGACGTCACTATATCAATCGCTGCGAAGCTTTGCGATACGAACGATACAGTTGCTCAAGGAGCGCCTCAAACACCTGCCGGAAGACCAGCACGAAAGCGTCAGGCAGATACTGGAGCTGGAAAAGGAAATAATTGCGCGCTACAACCTGGTGAGGAGACAAAAAATAACGGGGGCACGTATCCGATGCCACGGTGACTACCACCTGGGGCAGGTACTCTACACCGGTAATGATTTTGTTATCATCGATTTCGAGGGCGAGCCGGCACGCTCACTTAGCGAAAGGCGTCTCAAGCGCTCGCCGCTGCGTGATGTTTCCGGTATGATTCGCTCCTTCCACTACGCGGCGCAAAGCGCCGTAATAAAACAGGCGTCTATGCTGCCCATGCCGGAGGACAACCTGCCGTTGCTGCATAGCTGGGCGGAATACTGGTATATCTGGGTCTCGGCAGAGTACCTGAAGTCATATCTGGATATAATGGCCCATACAGGGCTATTGCCGGATGACCACGACCAGTTGAAAATCCTGCTCGATGCATTCCTGCTCGACAAGGCCTTTTACGAAGTCGGCTACGAACTGAATAACCGACCCGACTGGGTAAAAGTGCCCCTTCAGGGTATATTACAGCTCCTGGAAACCGGGGAATAGGGATATCAAGATGGTTCCTGACAGCAGCCGAAAGCCGGAGAAAGCCGATAAAGTGAAGCGGCCATCGGTCCCCGTCCGACATGATATCACTCTCCTCTCCGATGACGACCTGTACGTTTTCAACGAAGGCTCCCATCACAAGCTTTATGAGAGGCTGGGTGCGCATTTGATGACGGCGGATGGTGTGGCGGGGACATACTTCGCCGTGTGGGCACCCAATGCCAGCAGGGTACACGTCACGGGTGAATTCAATAGCTGGGATAAAACGAGCCACCCCCTGCAGGCAATAGGAAAATCCGGTATCTGGGGAGGCTTCGTTGCCGGTATCGGCGCCGGTACCCTGTACAAATATTATATCGTCTCCAGATATCACAACTACTCCGTAGATAAAGCCGACCCGTTTGCTTTCTTCAGTGAGATTCCCCCGAGGACGGCTTCAATCGTCTGCGATTTAGACTATGAGTGGGGAGACGAGACATGGATGAAGAAGCGCCGCGACCGGAACGCACTCGACGCACCCATCTCTGTTTATGAAATACATCTGGGCTCCTGGCAGCGCGTTCCCGGGGAGGGCAACCGCTACCTGACCTATCGCGAGCTGGCCCCCAGGCTGGTTGAGTATATCAAGCAGCTGGGTTTCACCCACGTTGAGTTTCTACCGTTAATGGAACACCCCTTCTACGGTTCCTGGGGCTACCAGACGACCGGCTATTTCGCTCCTACCAGCCGCTATGGTACGCCGCAGGACTTCATGTACCTGATAGATTACCTGCACCAGCATGGCATCGGCGTTATCCTCGACTGGGTGCCTTCCCACTTCCCCAATGATGAACACGCCCTGGCATTCTTCGACGGCACGCATCTCTACGAGCATAAAGACCCCCGACAGGGAATCCATCCCGACTGGAACAGCTATATTTTTAATTACAGCCGCAATGAAGTAAGGAGCTTCCTGACCAGCAGCGCCCTGTTCTGGCTGGACAGGTACCATGCCGACGGACTGCGTGTCGATGCCGTTGCCTCCATGCTTTACCTGGACTACGGCAGGAAAGAAGGCAAGTGGATACCCAATAAATACGGCGGCCGTGAAAACCTGGAAGCCATTGCCTTTTTAAAGCAGCTTAACGAGGTGGTATATCAAGAACATCCCGACGTTCAGACAATCGCCGAGGAGTCGACATCCTGGCCGATGGTGTCCCGTCCCACCTACCTGGGCGGGCTTGGCTTCGGCATGAAGTGGGACATGGGCTGGATGCACGACACCCTGGAATACATGTGTAAAGACCCGGTTTACCGCAAGTATCACCAGAATAACCTGACCTTCCGCATGTTATACGCTTTTTATGAGAACTTTACGCTGCCGCTATCGCATGATGAAGTCGTCTATGGAAAGGGTTCCTTGTTGGGCAAGATGCCGGGCGACGACTGGCAGAAGTTCGCCAACCTGCGTCTGCTTTTTGGCTATATGTACGCCCAGTCCGGGAAGAAGCTCTTATTTATGGGAGGCGAGTTCGGCCAGTGGCGGGAGTGGGCACACGAAGAGAGTCTGGAATGGCAGCTTCTACAATATCCACCTCATTCCGGTCTCCAGCAGTGGGTAGCCGACCTGAACAGATTCTACCAGAGCCAACCGGCTCTACATCAGCTAGACTTTGAGGGAGCAGGCTTTGAGTGGATTGACTGCAATGACATCGAGCGCAGCGTCGTTAGCCTTATACGCAAAGGGCGCTCGGAGACTGATAATATCGTGGTCGTCTGCAACTTTACTCCGGAGACCCTTTTCAAATACAGAATTGGCGTGCCCCTGCCGGGACTGTGGGCCGAGCTTTTGAACAGCGATGCTGTTAAATACGGAGGTAGCGGCCAGGGTAACCGGCGCGCCGTGAGGACTTCAAAAACGCCTCTACACGGGCGTCCCTATTCCCTGGCGCTTACCCTGCCACCATTAGCGGCGATATTCCTGAAGAGAAGGGTTTGAGGTCAGGAATTCAACCGGTCACCAGCATGGCTACCGGAAAGGTGCCGAATACTTCAGCAAGCAACAAAGACTCCGCGCTCTCGATAACCTCATCGGTGAAGACGTTCCACCACTTCTGCGGAGCGTTGCCGGGCAGGATAATGCGGTTCTCCTGCCACACCTGTTTCCCAACGGGCGGCATGTTCACTCCACTTAATTGAGTGAAAAATCTGGGAACGGCTATTAAAGCCCATCTCTCCCCGTAACGCCGGGCAAAGGCACAGACACTCTCTCGCCTTTTACCTTTTATTCTTAATGGAATGTAGTCACCACTTTGAAATAGTTCGGGATAAGTACGGCGGGCATTCAGCGCTTTCCAGGTTAAATACATCTTTATACGGCCGTCCTGCCAGGAGGCCAGCATCTCGTCAAGCGGCGGCGGTTCTCCGTTAGCTTCTTTTTGTATTAAGCTATCCAGAAGCCTTTTTCGTTTTTTAAAGTTAACAGGCCGGCGATTGTCCGGGTCGACCAGGCTGAAGTCCCACATTTCCATCCCCTGATAGAAGTCGGGCACACCGGGCGAAGTTATTTTCAGCAGCACCTGCGAAAGCGAGTTCAAAGCGCCGTAGCAGGCTATCTTTGACTGGAACGACAGAAAATCAATAAGGAATTCGTTATCGGCTGAATCCTGTAAAATAGCGTCTATAAAGTAGAGCAGGGCAGCCTCGTAATCCCGATTTATCTTAAGCCAGCTAGTAATAGCCTTAGCCTCCCTGACCGCCTTAATCATATAGTCTTTGATACGCTCTTTAAAAGAGGGTACTTCTTCACCCATAAGGGGCCAGGCACCGAGCAAGGTCTGGTAGAGAAACACCTCCGTATTCGGCTCAGGTATGAATTGGCCATTGACACGTTCTTTCTTCGCCTGGTTGCACTGCATCCACAGTTCCAGATGTCTCTCCCATTCACCGGGGATTTCGGAGAGGACGCTGATTCTGGCGCGAACGTCCTCGCTACGCTTGGTATCGTGGGTGGAGGTGGCGTTAAGGGTATGCGGCCAGCGTTTCACACGTTTCATGTTCCACTCGTGAAAGTCCTCTACAGACAAACCGGTGGTATCAGGGGAGCCACCCACCTCGTTAAGGGAAATCAAACGATTATAATTATAAAGCGCCGTGTCCTCGGAGCCCTTGGCCATGATAGCCCCGGTGAGCTGCTGCCAGCGCCTGATGGAGTTCATCCATTCGTACTTCTCCGGCGGGCTAATATCCGCCGGGAAGTTGAGCAGGAGTATCCGCATCAAGGAATCCAGCGCCCCTGATGGAGCGTTGCCGCGTCCGGCGGCTTCATTCGCAGCCCTCTCGATATAACGCCGGTCGGCGGCTGAGATATTCTCACCCTTTATATAAGTACGGTAGACCGGCAGGCAGGCAGTAATTTCCACCAGTGCCAGGCTGGCTTCCCGCAGGGTCAGTTGCCCCGATACACTTGCCAGCCATCGCCCCAGTGCTTTTATTTCTTCGGGAAACAGCTCCGCCATGACCAGTTTTTTATTTTTGTAGACAATGTCGCGGAAGGGTTTTTCCAGGCCGGTGGCCCGGGAATAGCTGCGGCCCAGCGACTTTAAGCCTTCACAATCCACAAACAGGGCGTTCAGGGTTCCGGCAAAATCATAGCCGGTGTTGCCGTAGACCTGCCAGTCTTCAGGAACGTTTTCATCGCTGGAGAGTATTTTCTCCACAACAGTGTAAACACCGCCCGTGCTTGCCTGTAACCCTTCCAGGTATTCCGGCGGGTCATAAAGCCCGTCGATGTGGTCGATGCGCAGTCCGTTGACCTTGCCTTCTGAGATCAGGCGTAAAATAAGCGAGTGAGTTACCTCGAACACCTGCGGGTCTTCCACCCGGATGCCAATTAAATCGCCGATGTCAAAGAACCGCCGATAGTTCGTGGCTTTATCTTCCGAGCCGTTGAAATCGAGCCAGTTGATATCGAAGAATTCAGCAAACGGCGAGTCCTTACCGCGTTCCTGCACGTCCCGCCACCATAAATTTTCAGGACAGGCAGCCATGTGATTGGGAACGATATCGAGAAGTAATCCCATACCCTGACGCTGGAGGGTGTTTATCAGGGCGTTAAAATCATCTTCCGAGCCAAGGTCCGGGTTCAATTGCGTCGGGTCAATAACGTCGTAACCGTGGGTGCTGCCCTGCCTCGCTTTCAGCAGCGGGGAGGCGTAGACGTCCGAAACGCCGAGGTTGTAGAGGTAAGGTACCAGCGTCCTGGCGTCCTTGAAGCGAAACCCCTTGTTGAACTGGAGCCGGTAGGTAGCAATGGGTACGCGTGGCCGGCCGGACATCTAACTGACCCTTATTCTCAATAGCTCTCCCAGAGAGTGGAAGCTTTTAACCCACTCTGATGCTAGTCTGTCCCTCTGTTCGGCCTTTTGTACGAATACTAAATAATCCCCGGTTACCATATACCAATAGAGGTTCTGTACCTTCCATAAGTCCACGTCAAAGGGCATGGTTTGCGCCAGCTTGATACAATCTATCAGGTTTTTAAGGACTTTGCCGTCCTCGGGGTTGTCAACCAGCATCGTCATCATTCTTTCCAGGCTCTTCTGCAAATCGTAGCTGATACCATCGGCATCAAGGTCAACCTGCCAAGACTTGGCAGTATCAATCAGGTTTCGGATACCTTCTATATCAAGAGAATCGCTGCTGACGGCACGGTGCAGGTCGATATTAATAATCAACTCGGCGGCGGCATAAAAGGCCTTGGGCACCGGGCTACCGAGTTCGGACAGGAAACGCATCGGCGGGTAGTGGGAATCGTAGAGCTGCCGGTAAGCCGCCTCAATCTCCGCTATAGTGGTCTCTAAGATGTAGCCCAGCACCTTACGCTGTTCGTCGCGGAAAAGAGATTTCAGCGAGTAAGAAGAACTGCCGAAGTGCTTATCCAGCAAACGAATAACCTCCGTAAAGTCGGCAGCGGCACAGGACCGGGTCGTTTCCGCCACCATCTCCTGATATGATTCCTCTCCCTGGTACTCCCGTACACCGGCGTTAATAACATGGTCTCCGAGATGGAAAACACCGAAGCTAAGAACCGCCGACTCTCCCGTTATTTCCGAGATCACTTCAGAGCGGCCTACGGCCAGTCTGGTTTTTCCGCATTCTGACGTCTGGTAGTCTTCATTGTTTATCGAATAACAGTAAATCTTGGATTCATCGCTATACTCCTCAAAAAGAGAGCTAACGGCATAATGGGCGGCAACCCTGTTCAAATCCACCATGGCGGGCCGGACGCATTTCTCATATATGTGTCGGCCATCGCCCTCCTCCGGGGTATTGCTCTTCGCCTTCTCCAGGAGTTCCAGGAAATGCTGTTCCGTGTCATCACCAAACAGTTCTTGCGCCAGTTGCACAACACGGACGGCGTATTGAATGACCTGCACCGTCTCGATGCCGGCCAGGTCATCGAAGAACCAGCCGCAGCTGGTATACATGAGCATAGCGTGGCGTTGAAGCTCGAGAAGCTTAAGCGTTGTTATCCTCTCTGCCTCGCTTAATTCACGGGTGGCATGCCGGTTCAGAAACCGCGCCAGGCTATCCGGGGAGCGGTTGAGGATTACATCAATGTAATCGTCCCGGGCTGCCCAGGGGTCTTTCAAATATTGTTTAGCCTTTTCTTCGTACTGACCGGCCATGCTGTCGCGCAGCCAGTCCAGAGCGTTCCGCAGCGGCGTCCTCCAAGCCTGGTTCCACTTGGGATGAGCCCCGCTATTGCAGCCGCAGTCGCTCCACCAGCGGTCAATGCCATGCATGCAGCTCCATGAAGTATTTTCGATAATCTCCACTTCGTGGGTAGCCGGGCATTTCTCCAGATATTCGCCGTAATTGGTAATTTTAGCTAGATTATTTGTCTCAATATGATGAAGAGCGAAAGCCAGCGCCATGTCCCCGAAGCGGTGGTGGTGCCCGTAGGTCTCCCCGTCGGTGGCGATGTGAACGAGCTGGGGCCAGTCTCTACTGTCTGAAAAGGCTTCAACCAGCCTTTCGGCGAAAGCTTTACCGCTATTGAGCATGTCCTCGAAGGCAACGGCGCGGGATATCGGGCCATTGTAGAAGAACAGGTTCAACTGGCGGCTTGAGGGGAGCTTAATCACATAGGCCCGCGTCGGGTCAATGCTGGCATCGCCAACTTCCTTCCATTTCTCCGCACCCAGCTTACGCACGCGTTTCGCCTGATGAGGAGCAAGGATAGTGAATTTAATCCCCATCTCCGCCAGGATATCCAGCGTCTCCAGGTCTACCGCCGTTTCGGGGAGCCACATCCCTTCCGGCTTGCGACCGAAGCGGTGCTCGAAGTCACGTATTCCCCACAGGACCTGACTGTGCCTATCATGACGGTTGGCCAGCGGCATTATCATATGGTTATATGCCTGCGCCAGCGCCGAGCCATGCCCGGAGAAATTCTCCCGGCTCTGGCGGTCGGCTTCAATAACCGCCTGATAGATATCAGGCGCGTTCTCCTCCATCCAGGCAAGCAGGGTGGGGCCGAAGTTAAAGCTCATCCTGGCATAATTACTGACAATCTGCGTGATGAAACCATCGCCGTCCAGTATACGCGAGGTGTGGTTGGGCTCGTAGCATTCGGCGGTTATCCGCTCGTTCCAGTCGTGATAAGGGTATGCCGAGTCCTGCAACTCGACGTATTCCAGCCAGGCGTTTTCGCGCGGGGGCTGATAAAAATGCCCGTGGATACAGACGTAACGCTCCATCTAGTTCTCCTTCCGGGCAACAATAAATGACTGCGGCAGCAGGGCCAGAACTGCCTTACCGTCAGAGTTGATTTGCCCGGGAACGGTACTACCTTTTCCCTGCCATTTTTCATCGGCGGAGTCCAGCAGCGTTTGCCATCTTCCCTCCGGCAATGAAAATGATGCCGCTATCTCTTTATCAGTTAAATTAAACATAATAACGACTTCGCTGTCTTTATGCCAGCGGCGGACGCACAGCGTATTATTGTCCTCATCTCCCAGCGCTTCCATATTATCCTTGCTAAGGCAGGCAAGCGCCGTATTCTCCTTACGCAGACGGATAAGCTCGCGATAAAACTCGTAGAGTATTTTGTGTTGTCCATCGCCGCGCAGCTCTGGGTTGAGCCTGGCCGATAAAAAAGTAGCCTCGTCCTGCGGGTCAGGGATTTCCCCCTGCCAATCAAAAGAAGCGAATTCATCCCGGCGTCCCCGCCGCACCGCCTCGATAAGAGCCGGGTCGGAATGGCTGACGAAATAGGGGAAAGGGGCCGTTTCCCCGTATTCCTCCCCCATAAATATCAGCGGCAGGAACGGCGAAAGCATGACGATGCCGGCCGCGAGCTTCAGAGCCTCAAACGAGACAAGCTGGCTCAGGCGTTCGCTCCCGGCGCGGTTGCCTACCTGGTCGTGGTTCTGGGAGAAGACCACAAAGCGGTATGCCGGAATATCTTTTGAGGAAGTACCGTGTCGGTGATGGCGGTAAGGGGAATACTCACCAGAGTAAACAAAACCTTCACGGAATGCCCTGGCCAGTTGCTGGATGGTGGTAAAATCCTGATAGTACCCGGACTTTTCACCGGTAAGCAGCACGTGCAGGGCATGATGGAAATCATCATTCCACTGGGCGTCCAGTCCGTAACCGCCGGATTCCCGGGGTTGGATGAGGCGGGCATTATTAGCGGAACTCTCACCGATGAGAAAGATATTTCGATTGAGAGCCTCTGCCTGCTGGTGAACCGCTGCGGCAAGCTCCTCGATGAAGGTATAAGACGAGATATCCAGTATGGCATGTAACGCATCCAGCCGCAGGGCGTCAATATGATATTCCGTTATCCAGTAGAGGGCGTTCTCAATAAAGAAACGGCGTACGTCGTCGCTGTATGCCCCGTCGAAATTGATAGCGGCACCCCAGGGCGTATGATACCGGTCCGTGAAGTACGGCCCGAACTCCGCCAGATGATTGCCCTCGGGGCCGAGGTGATTGTAGACCACATCCAGGACCACCGCCAGACCTCGCCGGTGGCAGGCGTTCACCAGCCGTTTGAGGCCGTCCGGCCCGCCGTAGGAGTCCTGCACGGCGAAAGGGTAAACGCCGTCATAGCCCCAGTTGCGGTTCCCGGGGAATTGCGCCACCGGCATGAACTCCACGGCGGTGATGCCCAGCTCCGTCAGTCTGTCCAGATGGCCGATGACGGCATCAAAGGTGCCTTCCGGCGTGAATGTGCCGGTGTGAATCTCGTAGATAACGTATTCGTGGAGCGGCAGACCCTGCCAGCGGCTATCTTCCCAGGGAAAATCCAGGTCTACTACTTCGGAAGGGCCATGAACTCCCTCTGGTTGAAGGCGAGAGGCGGGGTCCGGGTATTCTGACTTCCCATCCAGGCGATAGAAATATTGACTACCAGCCGGCGTGTCTTCTGCTTCTATACTGAAGTATCCCTTATCATCCTTAGCTAAATTCAGAAATCGTTCGCAGGGCGTAACGATATGTACCTCAACCCGCTCCCGAAAGGGCGCCCAAACTACAAACCCGGTCCTGTTTTGCCCCAGATAATTGGCTCCGAGGTTTATACCCGCGGTCATTTCACCTTCTTTTTCCTGAGCCTGTCTATCTCTTTCAGAGTATCACGAACCTCCGGCATCCGGCAAAACTCCTCAAGGGTGTAGCGTGCTTTACGGCGCCAGTTGAGATTTATGTCGTCGGTGCTGGGAATATTTTGCGACTGCGTTTCCAGCCACAGGTCTTCCAGGTTCACCAGTACGACGCGAGCCCGGCTGGCGCTTAAGAATGCCAGGCATGCTTTGAGAACCGTGCGGACATCGGCATCTTTATCTTCAAGCCAGCCTCCGGTATGTAAAAAGGTTGATAAAATATTTTTAGCAGCCTGACGTGAGCGCCTTTCAGCCCGGGCACTCTTATCATTCAGCAATCCCAGGCTCTGTCTTTCAGGTATGTCCAGTCCCTGCCAGAAGGAGGCAAACGGAGGCATATCATGAGTGTTCAGGCTAGCCACGACGTTGCCCTGTGGATTATGCAAATTTTCATTATCAGCAAGCTCGTAATGTAATACGTACATGCGCTGGAGACCGTGCCGCGACATGGTCGGTCTGACATAGGCGGGCACAGTGCCGAGGTCTTCCCCGACGATGACGCTCCGGTGGCGGTGGGACTCCAAAGTTAGAACGGCATAAAGCTCTTCGGCCCGGTAGCGAACATAAACACCATGACCGGCATCCAGCCCTTTTGGAATCCAGAAGAGCCGGTGCAGACCCATAACATGGTCGATACGAAGCATACCGGCATGTTGAAGATGATGGCGAAGAGAATTAATAATGTAACGGTAGCCCTGCTCCCTTATCCTGTCCGGATGAAGGGGTGGGAACCTCCAGTCCTGCCCCATGGTGAAGACTGAATCCGGCGGTGCCCCGACCGTTGTCTCCAGAACGAAGCTTTCGCGCTCGCGCCACACGTCGTAGCCTTCGGGGTGAGTCCCCAGGGGCAGGTCGAAGTACAGGGTTACGCCCTTACTGCGGGCTACACCGGCAGCATTTCTTACCTGCTGGTTAGCCAGCCACTGGGCGTACATATGATAATGGTCTGTCCCTTCGTCGTAATCGCCTTCATTCAAGGCACCATTACGCAGTCGCTCCGGCCAGTCCGACCACGGCGAACGCTGTTTTTCCATAGCTGCCCGGAAACGACCGTAGTCCTTCACGACGGGATTTGCCTGAATGAAGGACTCATACTCATGAAAACGGGTGGTCTTTTCCTGCAAGAGGCGCCGGCAGCATTGCTCCAGGATGCGGCTTTTTAACGCCATCAGACGGCGATATTCCACCAGCGGTAAATACTGCTGCTTCGTTATTTCTGCTTTCACCGATGGAGATTGCAGCAACGCCAG
>CAZPAS010000050.1:0-13562 GCA_964584575.1 uncultured Dehalococcoidaceae bacterium
GCCTTGCTGTCGGTTATGTCAAGTTGAATCGCGTGGACGTCCGCCTTCTTTTCCTTAAAGTACGCCATCGCCTCATCGATATGGTCCTGGCGTATGTCCGCGATTACCACCTTGCAGCCCGCTTCCGAAAACACCTTCGCCTGCCCGAATCCGGCGCCGGAGGCGCCTCCAGTAATGAACAATACCTTACCGGTAAAATCTTTCACAGTGTTCCTCCAATCGACTACTCAGGGTTAAAAGGGACCCTTATCTTCTTTAACCCAGCTAATGTCCTTCCTGGCTTTCCCCCAACCGACATCTGCCGCACCGCTGTAGGGATTTTGACCGCTCATGTGCTTCCTCATTTCTTCCATGCGCTTCTTCATCATCTCTTCCTGCCGCTTCATGCCTTCGGGAGTGGCATAATTGACGAAACGTTCAAGGCTGAACCTCAACATATTCTCCGGGTCCGGAGCGGGGATGATAAAGAGCTGCTCGTTTTCGATACCCTTCTTGAGTATTTTTGCCAGTTCCACGGGGTCCATCCCCTGTTTGTATATTTGATGTTCAAATTCGATGGTCTTCTCATCAACATTATAGCCGGTATTTTTCAGGTGCTCCGGTCGCGTAAAAGTTGCCTCGTGGATATTCGAATTGATGCCGCCCGGGCAGAGGCAGGACACCCCGATGCCGTAAGGTTTGAGAGCCTGGTAATAGCACTCCATGAGCATATTGATTCCGGCCTTGGCGACCGAGTACGGAGTGCACCCGGACGATGCCATAAATCCCCCCATCGAGGAAGTAGCGTTGATATGACCGCCCTTGCCTGCCTGTATCATCCGTGGGACGAATATCACCATGCCGTTGATAGTACCCCCAAGGCAGACGCCCATTACCCAGTCGTAATCTTCAAACGTGGAGGCTTCAGGCGGCCCGAAGGTATTCACCCCCGCATTGTTAAAGAGAAGCTGCGGGGGGCTGCCGTATACCTTCTCTACCTCGTCGGCGGCTTCCGCATATGCCTTGCGGTCGGTGATGTCCAGTTGAATCGCGTGGACGTCGGCCTTCTTCTCCCGGAAATACGCCATTGCCTCATCGATATGGTCCTGGCGTATGTCCGCGATTACCACCTTGCAGCCCGCTTCCGAAAAC
The DNA here is from genome assembly GCA_964584575.1 of uncultured Dehalococcoidaceae bacterium. GTDB lineage: Bacteria > Chloroflexota > Dehalococcoidia > Dehalococcoidales > RBG-16-60-22 > JAFGPF01. The sequence goes on from CAZPAS010000050.1 coordinate 1,132, forward strand.
ACCTTCGCCTGCCCGAATCCAGCCCCGGAAGCGCCTCCGGTAATAAATAAAACTTTGTCCTTAAAATCCTTCATAATTTCCTCCCGCTATATCGTTATATAGCGTAATATAACTGGTAAATAATTACAAATTATGTTATTACTATTATTAAGTACCCAATTTGTGGATTTTATCTATATAGGGTACTATAGGATATTGCGAAAGAGTAAGTATAACATCCTTACCGCTTTATACTTATTATTTTACTAAGAGGCAAGATTTCTAACAAGTTTTACACATACAGCATATCAACATAATTACCAACATGGAAAACCCTTTTCCCAAGAGTAAAAACAGTTAGGAGAGAAGCATGGCAGGAAGTAATTCTAAAATCACAGTTCTGGACCCCAGGGGACAGCCCAGCGGTATCTTCGGGCGGCGGCTGAATGTTGATTCGCCGATGCACGCCATCCACGACCCCGTTTTCCAACCGAGAGACACGACGGAATCCCTCGAGGCGATGCAAATGGCGCCGCGTCTCGACAGCCTGGATGGCAAGACCGTCTATCTTGTTAATACCGGCTTTGCCGGCAGCCCGGAATTTATGTCAGAACTCCATGAGTGGTTTACCATAAATCACCCGGAGATAAAAACCGAGTTACGCCACAAGAAAACCAGCATGTTTACCGACGAGCCGGAGTTATGGGCTGAAATCAAGGCAAACGGTGACGCCGCTATCGTCGGCGTCGGTGGCTGAGACGGATGTTCGGCGAGTATCGCCGAATTTTCCCGCACGCTGGAGCACGACTACGGTGTGCCCACGGCTCCTATCGTTACCGCCCGTTTTGCGGACTACGTCCAGCGTGACGGACGCAGTCACGGTATGAACCTCCGCTGGACCTTCCCGCCCTACCCTGTCGGCTTCATTCCACGGGAAACGGTGAAAAGTTATATTACCGGCAACGACCCCATTTCCGGCGTCCCCCTCACGGAAGAGATATTCTTCGCCCTCACCCACCCGCTGACTGAAGCCGAAAAAACTTATAAGCCGGAAAAAAGGCCGGAACGGCCGCGTCTGCTGGAGCCGGACACGGAAGATAATCTTCACCGCTTTTTCCTGGAAAACGGCTGGACTGACGGCCTGCCTATCATATTGCCTACGGAAGAGCGTGTGGCGGAGATGCTTACCGGCACCGACCGAGCCCCGGACGAGTACGTCGGCATGATGTCGGTGACAACCCATGAAGAACGACTCAAGTATAACGTGGAGAGAGTCGCCGCCATCGCTGTCATGGCCGGGGCCAGACCGGAGCACTTCCCGGTCATCCTGGCGCTCGGAGCTTCAGGACGGCCCTCTATGCCCAGTTCGACGACTTCCTTTTCGAGCATGATGATGGTCAACGGTCCTATCCGCAACGAAATCGGCATGAACTCCGGGCTCGGCGCGTTGAGCCCCGTTAATTATGCCAACTCCGTTATCGGACGTGCCTGGACCCTGATGAGCATCAACTTCGGGGATGTTCGGCCCGGCGCGACTTTCACGGCCAGCACCGGCACTACTATCAATTACAACAATATGTGCTGCGCGGAGAACGAGGAAAACAATGTCTGGGAGCCGTTCCACGTGAGGAAGGGATACAAGCGCGAACAGAGCACGGTCAGCTTTTTCCGCGGGTGGACTGTCCTCGGATTTAACACCGGCCCGGCCCAGCGTATGCTGGACGTGGTGAAAGGCATTACTGGCCCCTTCGGCGCCTCGTTTACGTTCGTTATCGACCCGCTGGTAGCCAAGAGTCTCAAGCAGGAAGGCTACGACGATCCCATGAAATTCAGCGAGTGGCTTGTTAACAACCTGGAAATCCGTTTCAAGCTACCGCAGATGATAAATCTATTCGTCGTCGGCGGGGAGATGAACCCGATGTGGGTTGTTACCGATTTTGGTTATTTCCAGACGGTGGAAATCGACCCGTGGATTCCCAAAGCCGGCGTCAAGAAAGACGCCAGACCGCTCCGCATGCCGGAAGCGGTTATGTGCAAGGACGGCTCCTGCGGGATTTCACACTAAATTCGACCAGAGTTGGACAATATATGACTGACGGGAGATAAAAATGGAAAATGTAGCAGGGAAAGTAGCCTTCATCACCGGTGGTGCCAGCGGCATCGGACTGGGGATTGCCAAGGTCTTCGCCAGGAACGGCATGAAAGTAGCCATCGTCGACATGCGTCAGGACGCCCTGGACGAAGCAATGGCATTCTTCAAGGAGAACGGCGGCGAGGTCCATCCCGTTAACCTGAATATCACCGACCGTGAAGCTTACGCAGCAGCCGCCGATGAAGTGGAAAAAGTCTTTGGCAAGATACACGTACTGGTCAATAACGCCGGCGTAGGCTCCGGCGGCGGCCCGACGGAAACACTGACGTATAAAGACTGGGACTACAGCATGGGCGTCAACGTCGGCGGTGTCATCAACGGCATAGTAACCATTCTGCCGCGTATCCTGAAGCACGGAGAGGAGGGTCATATCGTCACCACGTCCTCGACGTGCGGCCTGATGGGCTCGGCCAACTTCACTATCTACTGCACTACCAAGTTCGCGGTTACCGGCATGATGGAATGCCTCGCCACGGAACTACAGGACAGGAACATCGGGGTTTCCGTGCTGTATCCCGGGCCGACGATGGGCAACCTCGGGCTATCTTCCTGGGTGAACCGCCCCGACCATTTAAAGAATGAAGGTGATATCGGACCTCCCAAAATGCCTCCCCGCCCGAAAGACCGGCCCAAGCGGTCTCCGGATGACTTTAAAATTGTCGCGATGGACCCGGTAGAGACCGGAGAGCGCGTGTTGCGTGCCATCAAGCACAAAGACCTGTTTATACACACCCACCCCGAGTTTACCAACGGCTATAAAGCACGCCACGACGCCCTGGTACGGGCTGTACCCGATGAACCATGGAACGAAAAACGCTGGGAAATCATGAAGAACTTCGGGACGATAATATACAACGATATCTATGACAAACAGCAACCGGTAGGCCCGCCGGACTGGAAAACGGACTGACCTATTACGGGTTGTTAGTAGTACAATCAGACTGGAAAAGCGCCGATAGTATCAATATCGGCGCTTTAATTTTTATAATGGAGGCGGGGGAAGCTCTGTCTCCATCGTACCGCAATATTACCAGCCTCATAGAACAAAGAAGAACACCGGCCATCAGCATACATACTCGAGGGTAAGTATCACCTCACGATTATAGTCATAAGTATTTCCACCTAGTCCTATCCCCCCTAAAGTAAGTATCACAGCGGAAGATAGTTCTAGTCAGTATTTAGTACCATATAATATGGAAACCTGAGATGAGAGTATGTGTAAGAACTCGAAAATCCATCCATGCCAAAGAAAGCTATTATCAGCTTCTCAGGGCTGTATACAGATAAATAGTATTGATAGTAGAGAATAACATTTAAAAGGAGAGAGATAGCGTGAATGATTCTAGTGGGAAAACAGTTTTAATTGTCGACGATGAGCCAATCGTAAGGGAATCTTTAAGGGACTGGCTAACCGATTCCGGTTATAAGGTAGTTCTAGCGGAGAACGGCGACCAGGCACTTGAATTAATATCCGAAAATAATCTCGGGGTGGCGGTCCTTGATATCCGCATGCCGGGAAAAGACGGCATAACAACACTTAAAGAAGCCAAAAGTCATAATCCCGACCTGAAATACATATTCATCAGCGGGTATCCGTCGGTAGACACAATGACCACCGGGATAAGGCTGGGAGCAGTGGGCTTCCTGGTAAAACCGTTTGCCCCCGAAGAACTGGAAAAGCTGGTAAATTACGCTTTGAACGGCGAGGAAGCAATAACCGCATCCTCGGCGCAAACCGAATCCAAAGAAGGAGAGGAGCTCCTTTCCCAGATATCCGGGAAAGAAATAGCCTCTATGATGGCGGAGAACCGCATTTTCCATCCGTCCAAAGAATTCTCTGAAGAAGCTGCCCTCAAGAGCCTGGAAGAATATAAAGCCCTCTATAACTGGTCGATTAAAGACCCGGAAGGATTCTGGGGACAGGTGGCTGAGCAGCTGGACTGGTACAAGAAGTGGGATAAGTTCGTGGAGTATGACTTTACCGATAATCCCGAGATACGTTACTTCATCGGCGGCAAGATTAATATTTGCTACAACTGCCTCGACCGGCACCTCAATACCTGGCGGAAAAACAAGGCCGCTATTATCTGGCAGGGAGAACCCGACGACGATACGGAAATATATACTTATCAACAGCTTCACCGTGAAGTATGTAAATTCGCCAACGTATTGAAAAAATACGGCGTGAAAAAAGGCGATACCGTCTCTATTTACCTGCCGATGGTCCCTGAACTGGCTATAGCCATGCTGGCCTGCGTACGTATCGGGGCGATACACAGCGTGGTTTTCGGCGGTTTCAGTGCCGAGGCGCTGCGTGACCGTATTCTCGACTGCAAGTCGAAAATACTAATAACCGCCGACGGCTACTATCGCAGCGGCAAGAACATCGGCAGCAAGGGAAATGCCGATGCCGCGCTTAAAGAATGCCCCGACGTTTCAAACGTCTTTGTCGTTAAAAGACTGGGCATCGATATCCCGATGGAGCAGGGCCGCGACCACTGGTGGCACGAGGAAATGAACGCCGATGACATCACGGATGACTGTGAACCCGAGCCGATGGACGCCGACTCCCCGCTGTTTATCCTCTATACCAGCGGCAGTACCGGCAAGCCCAAGGGAGTCCTGCATACCCAGGCGGGTTACCTGCTGCACTGCTACCAGTCCATGAAGTGGATATTCGATATTAAAGATGAAGACACCTACTGGTGTACCGCCGACGTCGGCTGGGTCACCGGTCACAGTTATATCGTCTACGGCCCGCTGGCCATCGGGGCGGCCAGCCTGATGTTCGAGAGCGTACCTACCTACCCCAATCCCGACCGTTTCTGGCAGATAGTCGAGAAGTTCGGCGTCAACGTCTTTTACACGGCGCCCACGGTTATCAGGGCTTTGATGAGAGAAGGAGAGGAATGGCCGGATAAGCACGACCTCTCCAGTCTGCGTCTCCTCGGCAGTGTCGGCGAGCCTATCAATCCTGAAGCCTGGATGTGGTATTACCGCGTAATCGGCAAGGAAAGGTGCCCCATCGTGGATACCTGGTGGCAGACGGAGACAGGCGGTATCCTGATTACACCCCTCCCCGGGGCTATTCCGATTAAACCCGGCTCGGCGACGATGCCCTTCCCCGGAGTTGAACCGGTCGTGCTGAGAGAAAACGGTACCGAAGCCGGTGTCAACGAGGGTGGCTGGCTCTGCATCAAGAAACCCTGGCCGGGCATGATGCGGACGCTGTGGGGAGACCCCGAGCGATTCAAACTTACCTATTTCGCCAAGTTCCCCGGGTACTACTGTACCGGAGACGGCGCCCGTAAAGACCAGGATGGATATTACTGGCTTATGGGACGCATCGACGATGTAATTAATGTTTCCGGACACCGCATCGGCACCGCTGAAGTGGAAAGCAGCCTGGTATCTCATGAGAAGGTTGCCGAGGCAGCGGTAGTCGGCATGCCTCACCAGTTAAAGGGGCAGGGTATCTATGCTTACGTAACCCTGAAGGCCGGCGAAATACCGACTCCTGACCTGGAGAAAGAACTCAGGACCCACGTACGCCAGCAAATAGGCCCCATCGCTACCCCCGATGTTGTCCAGTTCGCCGATAACCTTCCCAAAACCCGCAGCGGTAAAATTATGCGCCGCATACTGGTGAAAATAGCCGCCGGTGATACTGAGAACCTCGGCGATACCTCGACCCTGGCTGACCCCTCGGTAGTGGAAACCCTAGTTAAAGGAAAGAAATAACCTGTATGCAAGTATAGAAATAAGGGCCGGGCGTCCAGGCGTCCGGCCTCTTTATTGCTCAGATGGCAGAAATATGGTGAATGTGCTGCCTTCGCCTTCCCGGCTCTCCACTTCAATCCGACCGCCGTGGCGCTCTATTATACCGTGAGACACCGCCAGGCCCAGGCCGACTCCCTTCACATCCTGTTTGGTGGTAAAAAACGGCGTGAAAAGCTTATCCAGATTCTCGGCAGATATCCCGCATCCGGTATCCCTGACTTTTATCTGGACCCATTCTTCTCCGGCGATACCGGTACTGATAGTAAGCCTGCCACCTTCTTCCGTGGCCTGTACGGCATTTACAATTAGATTAACCAATACCTGCAGAATCTGATTAAAATCGCCATCCACCAGAGGCAACGACGGTGATTCGTCTCTGATTATCTCTATTTTCTTTTTTTTAGCCTGATTACCTGCCAGCGAGATAGCCTTATCAATAACCCGGGTGAATGTAAGCGGTCTCATTACTGGAGTTGACTGCCGGGCAAAATCAAGTAGTCCGCGGATGATATCCGAACAATAATCAATGGCCGACTCTATCTCTCTCAAATGGGACATGGCTTCAGACTTTTCATATGTACCGCTTTCAAGCTTTTTCATCAGCAGTTTGGTATAAACCAGGACTCCGGCCAGCGGATTGTTAAGCTCGTGTGCTACCGAGGCAGCAAGCTCTCCGATAGCGCCGAGTTTAGCCACCTGCACAAGTTGCTGCTGGGTATTCCGCAAACGCTCGAGAGAGTTATTCAACTCTTCGTTAAGAGATAAAATATATTCATAAGCTTCCAGCTGGTGTTCAAGGTGATTCAATAATGTTGCACATAAGCTGCTGATGAGGATGGCAAACAGGGCAAAAATAAGAGACCTGGTTATAGAAACGGGGTCATACGACGGTACAAGTGTATAAGGTAGCAGGATGGCTATTAATATCAGACCGCTAACGATTACACCGCGTAACCGGAATATGATAGCGGCATACAGCAAAGGGTAAAAGAAAATAATTATGTATATATCATGATAATCCGGGAGTATTTGATAATATATATAGGCAAGCAGGATAAAGGATATTATAATCAGCCAGAAATGCCAGTTCCGTATTCCCGGCGCCCTTTTTGCCTTTATTAACCATTCGGTGATTTTTATACGCCGGGCTATCTCATTATCCACCGTATTCTTGTCTGGAATGCCAGTTTTGTTCTCCATACTTTTCAAAAAGCAGCCTGTCTATCTAATCATTTAATACCCGGAGTTGCCCATAATGCTCAATAGGGAACTCTTAACGTCACCGTGGTGCCGGTGTCCTTCTCCGACTGCACAATTAATGTACCTCCGACTAACCGGGCCCTTTCCCGCATCCCGATAATGCCAAGCTTCCCCGATAAAGCCAAATCGCTTGTCCTCTCGGGCACGCTAAATCCCTGCCCGTCGTCACTTACTATCAAGGTCAATGCATCCTCACTATAATCCAACGCCAGTTCCACCCTGGTAGCGCCCGAGTGCCTTCTGATATTGCTTATTACTTCCTGGGTGATGCGGAAAACGGTAAGTTCAATTTCCGGCGAAAGCCGACGGCTGTCTCCCTCCAAATCAACAGCCGTCGATACCTTGAGGTCGTCTTGAAGATTCGCAATCAGCCATTCCAGCGCGGGCACCAACCCGAGGTCATCGAGAATCGAAGGTCTGAGATCCTGACTGAAACGCCGTACCCCTTTGAGGCAGGTCTCAGCCATTTCGTATAATTGCTGTAATCGCTCTTTTACCGGCTGTTTTATAGTTGATTTTCCTGTTATCAATGTGTCGAGTTCGCGTGATAGTGTGGCCAGTAGCTGGGCGGTATCATCGTGAAGCTCGCGTGAAATGCGCAGCCTTTCATCTTCCTGAGCCCTGGTAATCTGTTTAACATAGTATTCCATATTCTTGCGTAATTGCTTTTCCTGGGTAACGTCTTCGGCGATTACCTGCATACCGATTATCTGATTTCCTCTGAGGATGGGACTAATGCGAAGCTCAACATACGCTTTCATACCGTTCTTTTTCAATAATTGCGCTTCTTCAATGCCTACTCTTGGCGCCTTCCCTAATTCTTCCGAGAACATTTGCCTGACCTTGTCTCTGATATCGAGAGGAATCAGTTCGTAAATAACCGTATCGGCAAGCTCTTTAGGAGTGTAACCCGTCAACTCCTCGCAGGCTTGATTGATGGAAATTATACGGGCAGTGGTTGAACAGATGAAAATGGCATCGCTGGAGTTTTCAAACAGACCGCGATAGCGTTCTTCAGATATGCGTAATTGCTGAGTGGTAACTTGCTGCTGTTTATAAAGGTTAGCATTCTCTACGGCTACGCCAATTTGATTACCCATATTTGTCAGCAATTCCACCTCTTCCGGAGTGAACTGGCGATATCTGTACATGGCGATACATAAAGTGCCGTTTACCATTTTCTTGGAGCTTAAAGGTACGATGAGTACCGACTTCAACGCATATTTACTGACTACCTCTCTGGTAAGTCTGAGGTCACTTGAGGCATTCTCCACGAAAAGAGGTTCGCCTGTCTGGACTACTCTGCCGTTGAAACCTTCTCCCACCTTAAGTCTGTCCACGCCGCGAGCGAGTTCTTCGCTGGAACCGCGATGAACCGCCAGAGATAGTTCGCTGCTTTTCTCATCCAGTAAAAATATCCAGGCGACGTCGGCATGCATCACATCAACCACGTTATCAATAGCATTGTTTAATATGGTTTCCAGCTCCAGAGATTCGGAAACGGTGCCGGAGATTCGATTAAGGGCATCCAGTCTTTTTTCATTCTCTGTTATTACTTCAACGTCTATCCTGAGTTCCTCTTTAAGTTTTTCCGCCTGGTCGAGAGCTCGCTGCTGTTGATGAATCAGCCAGGTAACCAAAAGACCGATGAAAAAGAAGGCTATGGTCTCGGTTACCGCTTCCGCGGTCTCACTGGAGAAAAATATGGCGCGCGGCAGCAGCAGTAAAGCAATCAGTAATGCTGCTACCCCTCCGCCCTGCCACCTGAAGATAAACGCGGCGTAGGCTACCGGGATAACCGAAAGAATACGATATGTCGAGTACCGGGCAAACTGAAAAGGTACTTCCGAAAGCGTAGTCTGCACCCAGGGAATCCGGTCGAAATAGTAAATAATCGACCCGCACAACATAATAACGAGAATAACCCAGAAATGCGGGATTCTGTAAAAATGCTTCACAAAAATCAGTCCTATCCAACACTAGGCCAAATCATTAAGACCCAGCCAGCCTTTTCTCAAAGCCTGCAAGACAGCCTCAGTTCTCGAGCCTACATCCATCTTACGGAAAATATTAGCCAGATGCGATTGTATGGTGCGACGGCTCAGGTAAAGATGGTCAGCAATATCCTGATTGCTCATGCCGCGGGCTGCCATCTTTAATATCTCTAATTCTCTTTCGCTGAGGTCCGATATCCCCGCCGGTTCTTCCGCTTGCCGGCTGGTGGCTGTCCCGAAGTGGTTAAATACCTTCCGTGCAATAGAGGGATGAAGAATGGCTTCACCGCAAAATACGGCACGCACGGCGTTTATCAGGTTTTTACCGCTTACGTCTTTTAAGAGGTAGCCGGCAGCACCTGCCTCCAGCAACGCCACGATGTACTGGTCATTATCGTAAGCGGTCAGTATCAACACTGCGGTTTTGGGGAATGTGGCTTTTATCCGTTTGGTTGCTTCTATGCCGTTAACTACCGGCATAGCGATATCCATGAGAATAACATGGGGCTTTAGTTCGGTAACGAGTCTGACAGCTTCTTCGCCATCGCTGGCTTCGCCGATGACCTTCATATCTTTCTCCTGATTGATGAGGTTGCGAGTACCCTCACGAAACAGGGCGTGGTCATCAGCTATTAACACTTTTATTATGCTCATCAACACATCCGGATAGACACTTGATACTACCTTTCATATTATAGTTCGCCATAAACGATAGTTCAAAGTGCCGGTAGCCGACTGTCATGAAATGCACAAATGGCTTAGGCGGAAATTAGGCCATGATGACGGGCCAAATTCAGCCATAAGCCGGGTTACGCTGATTTTCCTAATCTGTATGATATAAAGTGAGGAACCTGAAGGAGGTGATTTTTATGGAGAGCGCACGGGACGAAAATTTTGTTAGTATCTCCACTGTAATAGATGAACTGGAAAAAGACCTGGCAAGCCGTGCCATCAAGCTTAGAGAGGAAAATTTGCCCTCAGGTAAAGAGGCTATCCTCGAGATACTGGGCAGAGCTGCGGACGACCATAAATTCCTGGCCAGGCTGGCTGATAACCCTGAAAACGTGCTTAAAGATTATAACCTGACTTCAGAGGAACGCGCCGCCCTGGCTTCCGGAGATATCAAGCGTATAGAAGCCTGGTGCGGCAAACTGGATAAAAGATTGAGTACCTGGATATGGTGCCGTCTTCAACAGGAGAAGTGGTAAAAGCGAGGTGTATCGTCAAGATGATAGAAACAGTTAAGGATAATAGCACGGCAATTCAGCAGGATAAAGCCGACATCGCCGAGAAGGTCAACGAAATCCTGACTTCATTTACGGGGAACAAAGCCGAGCTCATCCCCATCCTGCAGCAAATACAACAGGTCTTTGGCTACCTGCCCGAAGATGCCATGAGTCAGATAGCTGATTTTGTCGACGTTCCCGAATGCTCTATTTACGGTGTGGCAACTTTTTACGCTCAATTCAAGTTTGTTCCGGTAGGCCGTAACGTTATCAAAGTATGCCGCGGAACCGGTTGCTATGTTAAGGGAGCCCCCCGGCTGCTTGATGAAATAGAAGCAAGGCTGGGCATAAAAGACGGCGAAACCACTCCGGATATGGAGTATACCCTGGAGACCGTTGCCTGTTTCGGCTCATGCGCTCTGGCGCCGGTGGTGGTCGTCAACGACCGGGTATACGGCAACGTCACGGTCGAAAAAATACGTGAAATACTGGACTCAAGAGAATAGCTTCCCTTCGCTGTGAAGAATAGATGAAAGAATCCTCAGGGGGAAAGAATGGACTTCCAGAAAATTAAGCAACAGTCAAACGCCGAATGGCAGGCGATGCAGACGAGTAATAAAACACGGATATTAATCGGCATGGGAACCTGCGGTATTGCTGCCGGTGCTGAAGATATCCTGAAAACGCTGCAGGATGAGCTGGCCGCCGGGAATATAGAGGCGGATATCATTCAGGTCGGCTGCATCGGTCTGTGCTATGCAGAGCCGTTGATAGAAATAGTCAAACCAGGCTTCCCCGGTATTTTCTACGGCAATCTCACTCCAGACCTGACCGCCGAAATCATCGGCGATTGGCTTACCGGTGATAATCCCCGTCCCGACCTTGCCCTGGGTACACGCGGTGAGGGCGGAATCAAGGACATCCCCCGGCTTTTTGACCTGCCGGTTCTCAAGCCCCAGGTGCGAATCGCCTTACGCAACTGCGGGAATATCGACCCCACCAATATCAATCACTATATCGCTAACGGCGGTTACGAAGGACTTGCCGAAGCACTCGAGATAAGCGGGCAGGAAGTAATCGATGTAATTAAGAAATCGGGACTGCGCGGTCGCGGCGGCGCCGGGTTCTCCACCGGTCTCAAATGGCAGTTCTGTCGCGATGCCGCGGGGTCACAAAAATACATAATCTGCAACGCCGATGAAGGCGACCCCGGGGCTTTCATGGACCGTGCGGTACTTGAGGGCGACCCTCATGCCGTCCTGGAAGGGATACTCATCGGGGCGTATGCCATAGGGGCTTCTGAAGGCTACATCTACATTCGTGCCGAATATCCCCTGGCTATCGAACGGCTCAAGACCGCTATCGCCCAGATGGAAAAATACGGGCTACTCGGTGAAAACATCATGGATTCCGGCTTTAGTTTCCATGTAAAAATCAAGGAAGGCGCCGGCGCTTTTGTTTGCGGCGAGGAGACGGCTCTCATGGCATCCATCGAAGGCAACCGGGGTATGCCGCGTCCCCGTCCCCCCTTCCCGGCACAGTCCGGACTGTGGGGAAAGCCAACCAACATCAACAATGTAGAGACATGGGCTAATGTTTCCGCCATCATGCGGAAGGGGCCGGACTGGTACGCCGGCTACGGTACCGAGAAGAGCAAGGGTACCAAGACCTTTTCGCTGGTGGGGAAAGTCAACCGCACCGGCCTTATCGAAGTGCCCATGGGTATCAAGCTACGTGAAATCATCGAGGGCATCGGCGGCGGTATCCCCAACGGCAAGACCTTTAAAGCGGTACAGACCGGGGGTCCGTCCGGCGGTTGTTTGCCCGCCAGCTTCCTTGATTCGCCGGTGGACTATGAGTCGCTGGCGGCGGCCGGCTCCATCGTGGGTTCCGGCGGTATGGTGGTCATGGACGAGGATACCTGTATGGTTGACGTCGCCCGGTATTTCCTGACCTTTACGCAACTGGAATCCTGCGGTAAGTGTATACAATGCCGCTGGGGCACCAAGCAGATGCTGGATATCCTGGAAGATATCGTCC
>CAZPAS010000051.1:0-9123 GCA_964584575.1 uncultured Dehalococcoidaceae bacterium
GGGCATGTCCATGGTGGATGCCCTGATTAACGACGGCGATATCGTCCTGATGCAGCACGTCGGCTCGGTGGAAAACGGCGAGATGGCAGCGGTATGGCTGAAAGGCGAAAAAGAGGCTACCCTGAAAAAGGTCTACCGGGAAACCGACCGTATCCGGCTCCAGCCCGCCAACGAACAGATGCAGCCCATCTATGCGGACCCAGATGATGTGGAAATCCAGGGGAAAGTAGTCGCCGTTGTCAGGCAGGTTTCTTAAGAGTTCAGGAAGTATCAAGCCGTAACTGACACATAACACCCCCCACCCCGTTTGACACTTGCCACTTGATATTTATTACTTACCGTATACCGGCGTGCACCAGTGCATATACTTGGGGTGGTCACCCCTGATTACTCTGACGTATAGTTCCTGTAATTTGGCGGTAATTTCGCCAATTTCTCCGTCGCCTATCTTACGTCTATCGATTTCCGCCACCGGCGTCAAATGCGCTGCCGTGCCGGTAAGGAAGCACTCGTCCGCCACGTATAGTTCACCGCGGTCTATCGGGCGCTCAATCGTTTCTATTCCCAGTTCCTTGGCGGCAAGCTCTATCACGGTATTGCGCGTGATTCCCGTAAGGATATTGTTATATGTAGCTGGGGTGACCAGCTTACCGTCCATCACCAGAAAGATATTCTCGCCGCTGCCCTCGGACACGTGTCCGTCCGGCGCCAGCATGATAGCCTCGTCGTAGCCGTTACTGACGGCCTCCGTCTTCGCCAGGGCGTTATTGATGTAGATGCCGGCGGCTTTAATCTGGGGTGGAATCACGTTGTCCTCCGGGCGGTGCCAGGAAGACACGCCGCACTTCGCCTTGTCCACATCCAGATAAGGGCCCCACGGTATCACGAGCACGAAGAAGTCGTCATCCAGGTTGTGCAGGCGTACGCCCAGCGCCTGCGAGCTTTTAAATGCCACCGGCCGGATATAGACGTCCTCCTGGAAGCCGCACTTTTCCACCAGTTCCACGGTGATGCGGCATAACTCGTCGGTGGAATTAGGCAGAGCGATATTCAGTACCTTGCACCCGTTTGCCAGTCGCTCATAATGTTCTTCCAGACGGAAGATATACGCCTGTTTCTGCTTCTCGTTCCAGTTGCCGCGGATGCCTTCGAAGATGGCGGAACCGTAGTGAAAGGCATTGGTCATAATCCCTATCTTGGCATCTTCCAGAGGGATGATTTTCTTTTGAAAATAAGCGTAAGACGGCATATCGCTGTCTCCTTTCCCGTTACCGTTCATTATAGCTGTTGCGAGGGCAGAAAAACAAGAGGGGTTATTAGAGCATATGTAGGGCGTGGTATAATACCTCAGCACATGAATGAAGTCGATACGGGTAACCCGCAGGCAGCCCCGAACGGACCGGGCGGACGTTTTGCCGACCTGAAAACCCGGCTCGTGCGTTTCTTTACCCCGAATACGCTGGGTGGGATGAAGAAACTCGTCTGGCTCCGGCGGAGGGTATTACCCGCGCTGGGACTGCTCTTCGTTATCGCCATCATGGCGGGTATACTTTACGTCAATATAAACTGCCCAGAAAAAATTGAAGGACTAGAAAAATACGGTTATGCGGGGGCATTTGTTATCAGTATCATATTTAATGCCACCCTCATCTTGCCGGCGGGTAATATGCTGGTGCAGATGACGCTCGGCACTGCCGCCGCTCTTTCACCCGTCCTAGTGGGAGTCGCGGGTGGCGCCGGGGCAACTATTGGTGAAACGACCGGTTATATTGCAGGTCGCAGCGGTCGAGGGCTGATAAAGAAGAGCCAGATGTACGGTCGGGTTGAAGGTTGGGTAAAGAAGTGGGGCATTTTAACCATATTCGTGTTCTCGATTGTGCCCTTTGTATTCGACCTGGCCGGTATTGCCGCGGGGGCGCTTCGATTTCCTTTCTGGAAGTTCTTCCTTGCCTGTATGGCGGGAAGGATCATATTATACGTATCTATGGTATGGCTGGCTTCACTGGGATATGAAGTAATAACACCTTGGCTTACCTAGCTCTGGCGTTTCACCTTGAGAACCAGCGCCGCGCCGACGATGAAGTACGCCAGACATACCATCAGCATGAAGTTATAGCCGAGTCCGGCACTCTGGTTATTGAAAAAGTCTATTGCCGGGCCGATTGCGCGCGCCAGGGCGGCGCCGCCTGCGGTGGCCATATTAGCGATACCCAGGTAGCGTGCCTCTTCGCCCTCGGGCACGAGGTCGGTAGCCAGCGCCCAGTTGGTGCTGTTGAAGGCACCAATAGCCACGCCGATGATAGCGGCTGCCCAGAGTATCGTCCCGTATTCCTGCGAAAGGGCGATGACGGCAATCCCCAGGGCGCCCAGCAGCCCCGACACTATGGTGATGGGCTTGCGGCCGATTCTGTCCGAGAGCCAGCCGGCGGGCCAGACCACGATGAGCATACCCACCACGGCGAATATGGAGAAGCGGGCAGTTGCCTCGGCGGGGTCGGTGACGCCGATAACGTCCTGGAGGAAGTAAAGGGCGAACTGCTGAATGGTGGTGAAAGCCATGTAAACCAGCAGGCGGGAGACCAGGAACCAGACGAGGTCGCGGTTGCCCAGCACTTCACGGGCGGTGTGAAGCAGTCCCGCCAGCAGTGAAGTCCGGCGATTAACTCCGGTAATTGGTCGTTCTTTTACCATTGCCACCGTGGCGATTATCGTCCCCAGCAGGACCACCGCCAGTATTCCCAGTACCAGCCACAGCCACTCGCTGCCTTCCCCGGCGTGATATCTGTCCATGAAGAGGCTGGCGAGGTATACCAGGATGACCCCGCCCACGATTTCGAATAAGGCTTTGACGCCGGAAGCCACTCCGCGCTTGCCCCTGGGGACGAGGTCCGGGATAAACGCCTGGAAGGGTCCCTGTGCCGTATTAGTGGATAGCTGCAAAAGGCAATACACGATGAATGTCGCGGCGAACCCTTCGGCGAGCCCGATTCCCGGGATAATCACGATAGCTATAATACCACCGATTAATATGTAGGGTCGGCGCCTGCCTAATTTGAACCCGGAACGGTCGCTGATGGCGCCGGCAAGCGGCTGGGTGAGCATCGCCAGGAACAGTCCCACGAGAGTCATCAAGCCGAGGTAGGTGTTTTTCTGCGCCTCCGGCACAAAGTCCAGGAGGCGTAAAGGAAGGATAATGGTGTGCAGACTCTGCCAGAGGGCGGTCAGGGCAAAGCCGAATATGGTTATCTTGATATAATCGCGACGTCGGAAGTATGTTATGTGTTCGTCCGGCATTTTACTGCTTTTCACAGCATAGCAGAGCGGGGAGTAGAGTGGCAACTTTATAAACTCGCCGCATACGTATATAATCAATACTGGCATGACAGAGCGTTATCCGCTTATCGAACAGATACATATGACGCCCGACGCCCCGTGGTGCTTTGAAGCCTTCGCCGGGCGTCCCTTCAGTTTTTTCCTGGACAGCGGCATGGATCCCGCCAAGCTGGGGCGTTATTCTTTCATGGGCAGCGACCCCTTCCTGGTGATGAGGAGTCGCGGCGATGACATCACGATAATAAGAGACGGGGCTGAGGAGACTATTAAGGGTAATCCGTTCGACGTGCTGGGTGAACTGCTGGAGACGTACACGCTGGATGTCGGTAAGTCGCCAGTTCCGTTTACGGGTGGGGCGGTGGGCTATTTCAGCTACGACCTGTGCCACTTCATCGAGAAATTGCCGACCACCGCCATGGACGATTTACAACTCCCCGAGTGCTACCTGGCTTTTTACGATGCCGTCGTGGCCTTCGACCACCTGGAAAACAAAACGTATCTGGTGTCCACCGGCTTACCGGAACTGGAGGAGAGTAAAAGGCAGCACCGGGCGGCGGAAAGACTGGACGAGCTAAGAAGTATGATACGACTCTGTCCGCCGCCGTCTCCCCTTGCACAGGCGTCAGTCGGCAATGGCGCTGTGCTAAAAGCTAACTTCTCTCACGAGGGCTACCTCGAGGCTGTGGAGACCGCCCGCGAGTATATCTGCGCCGGCGATATCTTCGAGGTCAATCTGTCCCAGCGGTTCGAGGCGGATTTAACCATTCCGCCTTACGAATTATATAAACGCCTTCGGAAAATCAATCCGGCGCCGTTCGCCAACTACTTTAACTTCGATGGTGTGACCATCGTGGGGGCATCGCCGGAGAGGTTCCTTAAAGTAACGGGCGACCGGGTGGAAACGCGCCCCATTAAGGGCACCCGTCCCCGCGGTAAGACCCCGGACGAAGACCGCGCGCTGGCGGAGAACCTGCTGGCGAGTATCAAGGACCGGGCGGAGAACATGATGATTGTTGACCTTGAAAGGAACGACATCGGGCGGGTCTGCCGCTACGGCACGGTAAAGGTCACGGAGCTTGCCATCCTGGAGACGTATCCCACTGTTTTTCATCTCACCTCTACCGTCGTAGGGCAGTTGAGTGAGGGAAAAAGTCGCGTGGACCTGCTTAAAGCCACCTTCCCCGGCGGTTCCATCACGGGGGCTCCCAAGGTAAGGTCGATGGAAATCATCGACGAGCTGGAACCGACTCGCCGCAGTGTCTATACCGGCTCGCTGGGATACGTTGGCTTCGACGGCAATATGGACCTGGACATCGTCATCCGCACGATAATCGTCAAGGACAAACGTGCCTATTTTCAGGTAGGCGGCGCTATCGTTTATGACTCCCGACCGGAGGCGGAGTATGTGGAGACCCTGGACAAGGGCAGGGCGCTGATGCAGGCACTCAATCTCTCGCCGGAGGGCGAAGTGGAGATAACATCGTGATTCTGGTCATTGATAACTACGATTCGTTTACTTATAACCTGGTCCAGTACCTGGGCGAGCTGGGGCAGGAACCGGTGGTTTACCGCAACGATGCTATTACCCTGGAGCAAATAGTATCACTGTCACCGAGTCATATCATTATCTCGCCCGGACCCTGCACGCCCTTGGAAGCTGGCATCTCCAACGACGTCGTCCGGCACTTTCGTGGTAAAATACCGATATTGGGGGTATGCCTGGGACACCAGTGCATCGGCTACGTGTACGGGGGACTGATTAAACGGGCGATGCTGCCCGTACACGGCAAGGAATCGCCGGTCTTTCACGACGGAGAGACCGTGTTCAGGGGACTGGAGTCGCCGCTGGCGGGGGGACGCTATCATTCGCTGGTTATCGACGCCGCCTCGGTTCCTCCTTCACTGGAGGTCTCGGCGAAGACTGAAGACGGCGTTATCATGGCGGTAAGGAACCGGCATGACGTGGTGGAGGGTATACAGTTCCATCCCGAGTCGATAATGACGCCGGCGGGGCACGATATCCTGTCCAATTTCCTGGCGCTCAAGGTGTCCGGAGGGAGGTAATTCATGGCGGAGTTAATATATTTAAACGGCTCGCTGGTGTCGGCATCGGAAGCGCGTGTGTCCGTCTTCGACCATGGTTTCCTCTACGGCTACGGGCTGTTCGAGACGATGCGCGCCTATAACGGAAAGATATTCCTCCTGGACAGGCACCTGAACCGACTGCACACGTCGGCGGGGGCAATCGGGTTGAGCGGTTTATTGACCGGCATCGATTTTGAGAAAGCCTGTATGGATACCCTTCAAGCCAATGAACTAAAGGACGCACGTCTGCGCTTGACGGTCACCGGCGGAGAGTCGGACGCGTTTCCCTGGGAAGGAAAAGTCGGACAGCCGACTATAGTAATCACCGCCCGTGCTTACGACGGTCTTCCCCCGGAGAGATACGAAAAGGGGTACAAGATAGGACTGTCCTCAGTACGCCACTGCAAGGAGTTCCGGCTTTCACATATAAAGTCGACCAGTTACCTGTCCAGCGTAGTCGGCAAGATTGAGGCCGTGAGACAGGACCTGGACGAGGCGTTGCTCCTGAACAACGACGGCTACCTGGCGGAAGGCGGCAGTAGTAATATCTTTTTCGTGAGGTCGTCGCGGCTGGTGACGCCTTCGATGGCGAGCGGCATACTGCCGGGCATCACGCGCGAACTGGTGATAGAACTGGCTGAAAAAATGCACATCCCCGTCACCGAGGGGACGGTGGGCGTAGCTGTCATCAGGCAGTGCGAGGAAGCCTTCCTGACCAATTCCATTATAGAAATCATGCCTGTAACGGCGGCGGGGGATAAATCGGGGCGGGCGGTAATAGTCGGCTCGGGCAAGTCCGGACCGATAACCCGCAAGCTGATGGCTGCCTATAAAGAGAGGGTAAAGAAGGAGACCGCAAGCTAGCTCTACCAGAACTCCGTCTGGTTGACGTGCTCGGTTTCCCGTATGATTTTTCTTATCAGGGATTTTGTCTGCTTATCGTGAATCGGTTCCACTTCCGTAACCGGCAGACCGTCTTGGTTCTTCCCGGCATGCCATTTCACGATATAGCCGGGTACGAGTGCCTGGTTAAAATCGGCTTCTCCGCAGCAGGATGAATCCACCACCGCCTGGTTGAGGACATAGAGGACCTCCCTGCCGTTGTGTTTGAGCCGGACTTCCTTTACCGGCGTGTAATGCCCGGCAATGGCGTTGATATCCTGGTTCAGTTTAAGGTGAGTGTATGTGTTCATGGTTTCCGCTCCATCATTATGGAAAAACGCGGGTCATTCGAGTCCTGTAGTTTCCGGCACCCCGAGGATGATGTTCATATCCTGGACGGCGGTGCCGGAGGCCCCCTTGCCTAGGTTATCGTAACGCGCCGCCAGCAGAATTCTGTCCTCGTTCCCGAAGACGAATATTTCCAGGTTATTGGTGCCGTTGCAGTCCGTAAAGGTCATGAAGCCATCTTTCAGGCGGTCGTCCGGCGGGTAGGGCATCACCTTGACGAAATGTTCCCCGGCGTAATATGCCGCCAGTATTTCGCGGATATCCGCGGCGGAGACCCGCTTCTCCATGCGTTCCGCTACCAGCGGGATGGAGACTATTTCCCCGTTATAGACATCCACCACGGTAGGGGCGAACACGGGCGGTCGTGCTAGACCAACGATTTTCGTCATTTCCGGGAGGTGCTTGTGGTTCAACCCGAGTGAGTACGGGCGCGGCTTTTTAACGTAGTCGGGCGCGTTCTCGTTCTCGTAGTCGCTTATCAAGGCTTTGCCGCCGCCGCTGTAACCCGCCACGGCGTGGCAGGTCACCGGGTAGTCGGGGCTGACGATGCCTCCGGCGACCAGCGGATAGAGCATCAGGATAAAGCCGGCGGCATGACAGCCGGGCACGGTTATCCTCTTCGACTTCTTTATCAGGTCACGCTGCTCCTTCTTGAGCTCGGGCATCCCGTAGACCCATCCCTCCGTCACGCGGTGAGCGGTTGACCCGTCGATGACGCGTACGGAGTCGCTGGTTATCAGGCTGACCGACTCGCGGGCGGCATCGTCCGGCAGGCAGAGGAAGACGATATCCGTCTCGTTGAGTATCCTGCGCTTGGTAGCGGGGTCCTTGCGCTTGGCCTCGGGTATCTCGACGAGTTCGATGTCGTTTCTGCCGTCCAGGCGCTCGCGCAGCTTCAGTCCGGTCGTACCGTGCTGCCCGTCGACGAATACTGTCTTCTTCATTCCGCTATACCTTTATCCACAGCGCTAAGTACGGCTACTGAAGTACACTGTACTATCGTATATTGACATAATATGCGCGTTGGTACAACTCCATCGTAGCTGGTGACGTTGAAAATGCTGGCTTTTATCATAGCTGTTTCGCAATCCATTTGTTATGTTATCCCGAGTAAAAGTATAGCATAAGAATGACCTTATTTGTATACGCTTTGAGTGGGTAAAAGGGTGTATTTATACCCCTAGCAGGATTTTCTATCCAAATTAATAGAATTTTGTGTGTAATAATTTTACCATTTGTACGTGAGAGCCTCTTGACATGAACGTAACAATAGTTTATTGTTTATAGCAAATAGCTTTGAGGGAAGGAGGAAATCCATGCAAGCATATTGCGTGAAATGCCGCGCCAAGAAGGAAATGAAAGATCCTAAAGCCATTACCATGAAGAATGGCAAGCCGGCGACGCAGGGAGTATGCCCGACCTGCGGCACCAAGATGTTTAGAATCGGCAAGAAATAACAGCCGGTATTAAAAAAAGGGATTTATATATAGGGCTGGATATTTACTCATTCAGGAATATCCAGCCCCGTTTTATGTTGGCCTATCAGATAGTTATTCGTTAACTAACGTACTTCCTGACCAGGTCTGCTGAATTGACCACGTTCAGCTTGTGGAAAATCAATGAGAAACGGTCTTCCAGTTCCTTCATTATCTTGCGGTGGTTCGCCTCCGGCAGGTGCCATAGCTCTTTCTTAAAATCGCCGAAAGCTTTCTTGCGTGTCTTGTAGAAGAACTGCTCTTCTGTTTCTCCGGACTTTTTCTCGTCCTTGTACCTGGTATCGACTTGCTTGCGTATCGAATCCAGCAGTTCCGCAGGGAAGTTCGGGCTGTCATATATCATATTCTGGAAGCCGGTGGCAAGGTGCACCTCGACCGTATCCACCTTGGGGAACATGTCAAAGGCATCGTCGGGCAGTGTGGAGGCGCCGTGTTGTACCGCCCCGCCCATGCCGTATTCATCCCGGGCTGCTTTTGAAAGCTCTTTCAACGTATCGAAGTCGATACTCACCTTAGCAATCGAACCGTCAGGAAGGACGACACCGCCGTGTGACGTGCCGGTCTGCACGCTGATTTTTGAAATTCCTTTGACGTCCGGTCCCAGCAGTTTCCTGTAACCGTCCATGTACGCCTTTAGGTCGGCGATGGTGCTGTTGCCTTTGCCGATTTCTCCGATTTCTCCGCCTACCGAGATGGTGACGCCTTCCGGCTCGATGCTGCGGATGAACTGCGTCATTTCCGCCGTAATCTCTGAGTTTTTCTCCTGCTGTTTTTCGAGTCCGGACTTGGTCAAATCGACCAGCGTGGACGCATCGATATCTATGTTGTAGAAACCGGCGTTGACGGACTGCCGTATCAGTTCCTTGATATCGTTAATTTCGCCTTCAGCGTTCTCCCGGTACATCTTCCGCCTGACCTGGAAGTGGTCGCCCTGTATAAAGACCGGCCCCTTGAAACCTTCCCTGATGGCGGCGGCAAG
>CAZPAS010000051.1:9223-10508 GCA_964584575.1 uncultured Dehalococcoidaceae bacterium
CGGATGACGCGGTAGTGCTCTTCCCTCATCGACTGGTCGGCACTGAAGACCGCCAGTTCAATAAGGGTATCAATATTATTTTTACTTTTTATGTGTCTTGGTTCGCCTGGCATCTTTCTTTTTACCACCGTTTAAAATGGTGCGGCGTCCGTTATACCTGTCGGAATCGTACTGGGTAGTTGCGTCCACCAGGTTTAACTTGCCGTAAATATTCGCCAGCGGGCAGTAAGATATCTTCCCGCCGTGAACGCAGACCATGTTGCCGTACTTTTTCTTGACAATAAGGTCGACCGCAGCGATGCCGAAATACCTGCCCATGCGGCGGTCATAGGCGCAGGGGGCGCCGCCGCGCTGGAGATGGCTTAAATTAACGCTGCGGGTCTCCAGCTTGGTGCCTTTCTCTATTTGCTGGGCGACGAACTGACCGATGCCACCGAGGGCTTTGTGCCCGAAGCTGTCCACGCCTTCTTTTTTCACGACCTCCGTACCGCCAATCGGCTTGGCTCCTTCCGCCACCACGATGATTTCATAACGCGTGCCGGACCTTCTACCCTCGGACACGAGTTCGTTTACCCTGTCCATGGAGAAATCGCACTCCGGGATGAGGATAATGTAGGCTCCGCATGCCTCCCCGCCTTCCAGAGCTAGCCAGCCGGCGGTGCGACCCATTGTTTCCACCACGAATATCCGCCGGTGGGAGCCGGCCGTGGTCCGCAGGCGGTCCACTTCTTCCACGATGACGTTCAACGCCGTTTCGTATCCCAGGGTATAATCGGTCTCGGGGAGGTCTTTATCGATTGTCTTGGGAATGCCGATGGCGTTCACGCCTTCTTTTAAAAGCCGCGTGGCGATTGCCAGGGTGCCGTCACCGCCGATGGCGATAACCGCGTCCAGCCCCAGTCTTTCTATATTATCCTTTACGAGGGCGGAACACTCGTTCTTGGGGTCGTAGGGACTGAACCGCGAGGTGCCCAGCATCGTCCCGCCGTATCTGTCCCAGGTCCTGACCGTGTCCGGGTTCAGCGGCACGATATGTCCGGCGGTATCCCAGGTGGCGGGGTCGACGTTCGCCAGGCCTTTCCACCCGTCCCTGATGCCCATGACCTCGTAGCGGACGCCCCTCTCCCATTCGAGGCGTTCGTCCATAGCGGTCTTGACCACCCATTTAAGTGCCGGATTAAGTCCGGCGCAGTCGCCGCCACCGGTCAGTACACCGATTCTGCTCTTTTTCATATTAACTTACTTATCAGTATATCACTCCGGTCAAGGAGTGCCGGGTAACAAC
>CAZPAS010000051.1:10608-13512 GCA_964584575.1 uncultured Dehalococcoidaceae bacterium
GGGATGGCGCCCACGTTGGCGGCGATTACCGGCTTGGCTTTCCAGAGCGCTTCTGTAATAACCAGCCCGAATCCTTCCCGGGTCGAAGGCTGGATAATAACGTTCGCCGAACGCTGGAGGGCGTTGACCTCCTTCCAGTTTTCTAGTCGATTATCCAGCGAAAGGTGGAGTATATGAATATCCTCGTCGTTCTTGGTATCTTCATAAAGCTGCGCCAGTATCCGGGCGCCTTCAGGGTCGTCTGAAGCCATTCCGCCGGCAAGTATAAGCTGACAATTTACCTCTTTTCTCACGTGGCGGAAGGCGGCAATCGTCCGGTCCAGCCCTTTCCATGGGTCGAACCTGCCTATCTGGGCGATGATGGGGACTTTTCTATCTATCTCGTATTTGTCAAGCACACGGTCGATTTCTGCCTTGGTAAGTTCGCGGTTCTTCTCGGAGAGGGGGTCGATAAAGGGAGGTATGATAAAGCTGGGCAGGGGCCAGCGGGTGACGACGTAATGCGCCGCCGAGAAAATAGCGGCGTCATATGGCTCTATCCAGCTGGTCATGAAGTCCCAGAGACCCGGATTTGCATCCATCGGCGTGCCTTCGATGTCTATATGACATCGCCATACCCAGGTCATGCCTGATTTCTTGAGGTGTCGCGCCAGTCCCAGGGGCTGGGGGTCGTTGACCATAACGATGTCTGAACCGTCGTCCAGAATATCGCTGCGGGCGCAATCGGCGATGGTGCAGTAGTATGCTCTTTCCATTTCCTGCGTAAACTCGCCTTTCATGCCCTGCAAGAGATTATGCAGGCCTTTGGTACATTCGAAGAACTCGTCGTTGCCGCTGATGACTTTCCATTCGGTATCAACGCCTATGTTATTCTGGAAGGGAACGGAACTGTAGAGCATCTCGGCGACGCCGCCGCCCTGTGCGGTGGCGTTCAGTTCCAGCACCCTCCTTCCCTTCAGACGTTCGGCGGCTTCCTGTACCCTCTCGGCTCTCTTCTCCCCTATGATAGGGATGTAATCTTTGAGGGGCGGGGCGGAAAAGGGACAGAGGTTCAGTCTCTTGCTGTAAATAACTCCGTGTGCAGATTGTTGAGGCTGTGTGGTTACCTGTGTTTCTTGAGGCGTTTTTTCTGCTTTCAATGTGTTATCTACCTTCCTTTTAGCGAGTTTAATTTTACTGATGGTGACCATGAATATTCTCCTTTGTATTGTATCAGAATTTATGTTTTTAGAGTATAGTGAGACCAGAATAGTATTTATTATTGCCATGATAGGTGAATCGGCATGGACGGGCAAGGGGGTTCACACTTATAATGACTCAGGGCTGACAAGCAAAAGGATTCCAATATACGCACGTTATTATAGGAGGTCAAACCTGATATGATTATAGATATATTCTCGCACCATATCTCGAGGGAGGTGGGGAGGATTATTGAAAAGGGGAAATATTACGGACCGGGCAAGCAGTTCCCCTTTCCCGCCCGGAACGCAGACGCCGAGGTACGCCTGGCGCTCATGGACAAATACGGCATCGACGTGCAGGCAATCAGCCAGACGACCCCTGTCCTGCTGGGGTTCGACGCGCAGGAAGCCGATGAGATATGCCGTCTTTCCAACGACGATAATTTCACGCTTTGCAAGGCTTATCCTGACCGCTTCGTGAACATCTGCATCGTTTCCCTGATGGATATGAAGAGCACCATTGCGGAGCTCCAGCGCTGCGTCGACGAACTCGACTGCCGTGGCGTTACCGTTTCCTCCAATATCAACGGTAAGGGGCTGGACTCACCGGAATATTTTCCTTTCTACGAGAAGTTGGCGGAACATGATTTGCCTCTCCTTATTCACCCCACCCACTGGGAGTCATATCCGCTGGTGGACATGGATGAAGGGTGGCGCTTCATGCAGATGCTCGGATGGCCCTTCGATACCAGCCAGGCGGTATGGCGGCTTATTCTGGGCGGCGTGCTGAACCGCTATCCTACCCTCAAGATAGTGACTCATCACATGGGGGCGCTGATGCCGTATTTCGCCCGTAGAATCGAAGCTAGCTACAATCGTAACTGGCGGGACAAACTGGGGCACGAGTTGTCCCATTACTGGCAGAATATCTACGGGGATACCGCCACGGACGGCACGGTGGCGTCTTATCCCTGTGGCTATGCGTTTTTTGGTCCTGAACGCCTGATGTACGGCTCGGACTATCCCTTCGGCGGCGAGGCGGGCGAAGACGTGGTCCGGGAGAACTTGGCGGGGGTCAGGACTCTGGACATTCCGGCGGGAGAGATGGAGAAAATCCTCGGGGGAAACGCCGCGAAACTGCTGAAAATTCGCTAAAAATTTGAGAAAATCGTGACGTAAAACAGCGTGGGACGGCTGGACTTATCCGGGAAAAGGGAGTAGAATTTAGAAAATGGGTAAGGGACAAGATGATGGCTGAGGCAGTGGCGTCCTGTTCGTGTGCAAATAAATGAGAGCACTGGACTCGAATTGAGTCGGTGCTCTTTGATTTAAGGAGGTAACGGTTATGCAGTCAAGTATTATCGGCAAGATAGAAAAAGCCAAGCGTTACGCTGAGGAAAAAGACCGGGTTACCTTCTGCGACCTGTCGGTTAAGTTCCGCGGTGAAAACAGCGAGTACGATACAAGCTTTAAGGACGGAGAGTGGCACTGCACCTGTAGTTTCTTCTCCAAGTGGGGGCTCTGCGTTCATACCATGGCTATGGAGAAAATCCTGGCGGATATGCTGCCTCCGGAGGCGCGCACGACCCAGTATGATGTTTCCGGCTTGTCCACGGAAGGTTAACCTGGATACCGGCGGGGCTTCTCCTGCCGGTAACAGCCGTCCTGTTTTATTTTCCGCTTCGGAGAGGGAATGAATTTTCTTGAAAAGCTGGCAAATGCC
>CAZPAS010000052.1:0-13144 GCA_964584575.1 uncultured Dehalococcoidaceae bacterium
TGCTGTCGGAAGCCATGGTCAAGGTGAAGGTGGGCAAGGAGATAATCCACACCGCCGCGGAGGGCGATGGCCCTGTCAACGCCCTCGACCTGGCGCTGCGTAAAGCCCTGCTGCAGTTTTATCCCAGCCTCAAAGAGGTCAAGCTCATCGACTATAAAGTGCGGATTTTAGAGGAGAGCACCGGCACGGAATCACAGGTGCGCGTGCTCATCGAGTCCTCGGACGGCAACGAGGAATGGCGGACGGTCGGCGGCTCCACCAACCTCATCGAAGCCAGCTGGCTTGCCCTCGCCGACGGGCTGGAGTACTGGCTGCTCAAGCACGGAGAAAAGTAGACTTTTTGTTTCTGTCATTCCCGCTTTTCTCACGTCATTCCCGCGAAAGCGGGAATCCAGCTACTCCTTCCTACCCTCTCCGCTCATTCTGAGCCTGTCGAATAATTACCACCCTCACCCGCCTACGCCAAGGCTTCGGCAGGTAAACCGCCCTCGTATCATCTGGGACTTATCCCGCAGGATATTCACTCACTCCCCACTGAAAACGGGGTGTCTAAGAGGGGCGTCAGCCCCTCTTTCTTTATTTCCCCCTCTCCTGATAACCTCGCCAGGAGAGGGGGATTAAGGGGGTGAGGTATTCATAAAACATACCTTTCTGATGTTTCCCCGTTGGTGTATAATGGTAATTGAAGCTGAAAACTCGTATTGCGGAGGGGTCAAATGGGCGAGATAAAGAGTGCCGCCGAAATAGCCAGGGAAAAAATCGCCAGAATAGGCGAGCCTACGGAAGATGAGCGCCTCAAGTGGAAGTACGCCCCGGTCGGCGATAAGCTGGCGGCGCGCTATCTGAAGGACAATATCAACCTGGTCGGCGAGGTAGATAAATACGAAGGCAAGGCGAAGAAAATCATCGCCGACGGCATCAGTGATATTCTCTTGAGGAATATCGGTCTTCCCCGCAACGAAGCCGCCCGCCGTACCAACAACAGGGCGATGGAAGGGCTGAAGTCCCTGAAAAGCAACAAGACAGCCGTGGAGAACGTTTTCAGCAAGATTAGGAAAATCTTCGACCATTATGTCCAGGAAGGCGCCAACCAGAAAAAACAGGCATACGCATCGCTGAAAGCGGAATTCGAAGAAAAGATACAGCAGGCTATCCAGCAGCAGACCGGCGTCAGCAACGCCAGGATGAATATCGACGTGGAGAAGCAGCCGCAGTTCCTCGAGGAATGGCAGAGACTGCAGTCGCAGATGGAGGCGCAGTATGTCTCGGTGCTGGACGAGTACAAGCAGGAACTGGCGGCAATTGATTAAAAATGAGCATGGATGCCGATAACGAAAAAATCGAATACGCGGCGCGTCATACCGAGATATTGAGGCATCCCCGGCAGCACCTGGCCACCTTCGGGATTACCAATGTCTATTATTACATCGTCACCGAGCCTATCTATAAGGAAATCGTCAGCGATGTCAGCGAGACGGTCATCCGGGAGGGCCGGGTCATCGCCGAGCGACCCAAGATAGTCACGCCTTACTACCTGACCCAGCTTGAGGGCTTCAGCTACGATGCCCGCAAGTATTTCGAGATGCTCATGAGGATGCACGGCCCCGATGTCCCCGGACTGTTTTACACCTATAAAAACGAGCCCAAGGGACTCAATATCGTCTCGGACAACTGGCAGGTCGTGGTGGGTAAGCTGAACGAGGAAATCGATAAAAAAGGCGACCCCCTGGCGTCCATCATCAAGGGGCAGGACGAGCTCTGGGACGTGTCCCTGCTGAAATTCATCTACGAGATTACCACCCGTTCCATGCCGGAAAATATCGCCCAGCTCGGCTCCCGGGGCATGCTCGGGATGAGCCACGGCGGCGTGCCGGTCGGCGCCCGGCAGAAAATCGAGGAGATGTTCCAGCAGGTCGCCATGGGTGAAATCAAAGCCTACGAACTGGAACGCGAGCTTAATCACTGGGGCGTCTTCGAGGAATACCAGGACAGGTTCTTCACGCTGGTCAAGGGAAAAAAATAAGATTTCATGCCGGAAAGGATTTGTCATGAAAATCACTGAAATTACAGCCAGAGACCTTTCCGAGGCATGGTTTCTCTGCCTGGGCAAAGTCCTTGATGACGGCTGCGAATATAAAATCGACCGCGGCAGCTACGAAGGCCAGAAGCGTAAACAGCTGGACCTTGCCGTGGTGCAGGTAAGCTACCCGGCGACAAGGCCTCTCATACCGGATGTCCCTCAGGGCGTGCCCCCGCCCAGTACCATGGACTACGTGGAAAGCTATCTGCCGTACCTCATGACCGGGCACCGCCGGGAAGGGGAGCAGTACACCTACGGACAGTACCTGGAGAGGCAGATAGCCGAAGTAATCCGGATGTATCGTGAGGACGGGCACAATACCAACCAGGCTTTCATGGCGGTGGGCGATGCCCAATCCATCTATCAGCCCGACCCGCCGTGCCTGCGAATGATAGACACCAGAATAAGGGACGGCAGGCTGGATTTTTACGCTTATTTCCGGTCGTGGGACCTGTGGGCGGGTTTCCCATCGAACCTGGCGGCGATACAGCTTCTCAAGGAGTACATGGCGAGCGAGATAGGCGTTGAGGACGGAGGACTGGTCGCCATGAGCAAGGGACTGCATCTCTACGAATATTCCTGGGAACTGGCTAAAGCCGTGTTGAGGGTAAGTTAACCGGACTGTCAAGTCCGCACTTTTTACGGAGGTTGATAATGGATCACGTTGAAGTTGTTGCCGATATGGTTGTGGAATCGAGTAAAATAGTCGTCTTTACCGGCGCCGGATTCAGCACGGAATCGGACGTGCCGGATTTCCGCGGGCCCCAGGGGGTCTGGAGCCAGTTCGACCCCAGCGAGCTGAACCTGCCGAATTTCCTGCGGAGCGAGGAAATCAGGGAGAAGTACTGGCAGGTGCACCGCATGTTCTGGGAGACGGTCAGGGAAGCCAAACCGAACAGCGGGCATTACGCCGTAAACGAGCTTCATGTAATGGGTAGGCTGGACTGTGTTATCACGCAGAATACCGACGGACTGCACCAGAGCGCCGGCGTGCCGGACGAAAAGGTGCTGGAACTGCACGGCACGATGCACTGGGTAGACTGCCTGGACTGCCAGCGCCGCTATCCCCGTGAGGAAGTCCATCAGAAAATGCTTGCCGGTCAGGCCGTGCCCCGCTGTGATACCTGCAACGGCATCCTCAAGCCGGCGACGGTCGCCTACGGGCAGTCGATGCCGGAGAGGGAGACCCGCGAATCGGAAGTAAGGTCTGCCGGGTGCGACCTTTTTATCGCGGCCGGGTCTTCGCTGGTGGTCTATCCCGCGGCGCAGATGCCGCTCATCGCCAAGCGCGGCGGCGCCAGGCTGGTGATTCTCAACATCGGTGATACGCCTCATGACCACCACGCCGACGTTGTCATCGGCGAAAAAACGGGCGAGACTCTTACCAGGATAGTCGCCAGGGCAAAGGAAAAACTCGCCGGATAGCGTATTCTTCCGGAAGTCTTGATGACGTTTCAGAGAACCAAGTTGATTAAGCCCCGGGTAATATTTACGCTGCTGTCGGTCGTTGTTCTATCGTCGTTTCTGTTGCCCGCCGACGGTTGCGCCGCACCGGAGCGTGACTTCGATGCCCGTCTCCATGAAATCACCGAGCCGTACCGCTTCAATCTCGCCGGCTGGGAGTTACAGGCTATCTCAGGCGAAATCGGCAAGCTGTTCAGCCCCCGCGAGGAAATTGCGGATAACGTTACCTCGGTCTTTTTCCCCAGCGTAGAACGAATCAAGAGGCTGGAATCGGAAATAGCAGCCGTCAAAGCGGGTAAACGGCAGGGAGACCTGGCGGTGCTGGAAGATGAACTCGGCAGGCTGCAAAGTCAAAACGCAGAACTGCTGGAACCCCTCGAAAGACTGCTGGAAACGCAGGTGAGAGAGGCGTATTCCGGGCAGGATATTTATAATCCCCTGGACAGGATTTTCAATATAAAAATCGGCGGTCCCCCGCTGAACATCCATCTGGGCACGCCGCCCCATTTGCTGGTGATATCTCCCCGGGACAGGATAGAGAGCATGAGGGAAATCACTTTCCTGCCCGGGATGAGTGTCGAGGACATGGAGAAAATCGAGGCTGAAATAGATAGCTTCGATGTATCTTCGCTCGTAGTCAACCTGGGGGGAATTGCCACGTACCCCAGCTACGTGACGGATAGAGCGGACGTGCGGTTTATGCTCAACACCGCCGCCGAGGAATGGCTGCACCAGTACCTTGCCTTCACACCGCTGGGATTTCTCTACGTGCTGGACCTCGCCGGTATCCGCCGTGACTATGATATCGCCACGATGAATGAGACCGTCGCCGGCATCGTCAGCAAGGAAATCGGCGCCATCGTCTACGAACAGTATTACGCAACGGGAGAGTCTGACGACGCCAACCGGGCTGCGGGGTCCGGGTTCGACTTTAATAAAGAGATGAGGGAAATCAGGAAGGCCGTGGACGAATACCTGTCAAAGGGTGAAATCGAGCAGGCTGAAGAGTTCATGGAAGAGAAGCGGTTGTACCTGGCGGAAAACGGCTATTATATCAGGAAGCTTAACCAGGCTTATTTTGCGTTCCACGGCGCCTATGCGGATAGCCCCACCTCCGTAAGCCCCATCGGAGATGAACTCAGGGAACTTAGAAAGCGAAGCGCTTCCCTGAGGGAGTTCCTGGATACCGTCGTCGGGATGACCGGGCGTGAGGAACTGGCGGAAAGTCTGCAATAGTAAACGAATTTACCTCCTTAAGTACGTTATTTCTGCTTCGTCGCTCTCAACTGCAGGGGAAACGTTTACATAAATTTTAGTTTTTCACACATGAAATTTATTATTGGTTTATCTCCGTATTGGCAAAATAAAGGGAATATTGTAGGAAACGATTACTTCGTCAAGAAGTGGAGGAGTAAATGAAGCGGCTTCCTGCGCGAATAAAGCCGATTAAATTGAGAGCCGGGCAGGTTCTCAAGATGCCCAAGCTGCAGCGTCGGATGGCCCAGGTCAGAATGGGAGGTACCAGGGTAATGCCCCCCAAGCCTGTTACCAGGACAGCACAGGCTGAAAAAGCTGCTCCCGAAAACACCAAGGTAGCCCAGCCCGATATAATGTCCAGGCCCGACAGCGTAATCACTCAAAAAGAAACGAGAGGCAATAATGGCGGAGACAGGGAACTCACCCCCATAAAATTGTCGCCGCGGACCGGCGTATCCAAGATTGCTCTTCTGGAGAAACTCTGGGCGAGGGTCAAACCGGAGGATAAAGAAGACGAACTGATTACCTGTATCATGCGTTTGACCCATGATGCCGTCAACTCCTCGGCGTCCTCCCTGCTTTTACTGGATGATAACTCTCAGGAATTGTATTTCAAGTTCGCCGACGGTCCCGTGGGACAGCAGCTGAAACGGTTGCACATCAGCCGTCAGTCGGGAATCGCCGGCTGGATAGTGCGTAACGCCAAGCCTCTCGTCGTCAATGACGCTGAAAAGAATGCTAATTTCTACAAGCTGATAGATAATGCCACCGGTTTCAAGACGAAGTCTATCATCGGAGTGCCGATAATCATCGGTGAAAAAGTAATCGGTGTTATCGAAGTGCTCAATAAGGCTGACGGCGCCGATTTTACCAAGAAAGACTTGAGAATAATGCTGGGCGTGGCGGCAACCATCGGCATGACCATCGAGACCACACGGATGAACACAAACCTGCTTCATTCCTACCGGGGTACTGTCGGCGCTCTGGTATCGCTAGCGGATACCAAGGAGTCAAGCGGGGGAGGGCATTCTCGCCGGGTAACCGAATATGCTCTAACGGGAGCCAGGGAACTACCGTTTTCCAAGGAAGAAAAACAGAACCTGGAATATGCCGCCATTCTTCATGATATCGGCAAGCTCAGCATACCCGACAGTGTGCTGAACAAGACCGGCGACCTTACCGAGGAAGAATGGGAGATGATAAGGAAACACCCGGTAATAGGCTACAATCTGCTGAAAGAAATCCCGTTCCTCAAGGAAGCCAGTCGGCTGATTCTCTATCACCACGAGAGGTATGACGGTAAGGGATATCCCCAGGGAATCAAGAGTGAAGCCATACCGATGGGAGCCAGGCTGATAGCCGTAGCCGATGCCTTCGACTACATGACCACCGAGCATAATCACCGCCCGGCGATGAGCCGGCAGCAGGCTTTCGCCGAGCTGCACAAGCACGCCCGCACCCAGTTCTGCCCGGCCGCTGTAAAGGCATTCAACTCCGGATTCGTCAGGTCCCGTCTGTCCAAGAAATAGCCTTTCGTTATTTCTTATCCCGCTTTTTCTAATATCATGCCGGTATCGCTTTGCGTCCCGTTTTCGCCAAAGTTAACGCTATATGGTATGATTTTTCCGGAGAGATGATACCGGAACTCGTAAGTTTTATTACCCGGCGCGAGGGACGCAAGTTCCGCAATTTGAGTCCCGACGTCGACGATTCAGTTTTAAAAAACAGTGAAGGAACTGCTAATAACGGTATCTCTCTTTACGTGCATATCCCGTTCTGCCGCTCGCTCTGTCCGTTCTGCTGCTTTAACCGCTACCTGTTCGATGAAGAGCTGGCGCGCCGCTATTATATCGACCTCAAGAAAGAGCTTGAATTATACGTGAAACGCGGCTTCAGCTTCTCCAGCATCTACTTCGGCGGGGGCACGCCCACGGTCCTCATGGACGAGCTTGCCGCGTTTGTCGGGCACCTGCGGAAGCAGTTTGACGTACGTGAAATATCCCTGGAAACAACGCCCCGGGAACTTACCGGAGAGAATATCGGTCTTTTGAAAGACATGGGCATCAACCGCTTGTCAATCGGCGTGCAGAGCTTCGAGGAGCCGGTCCTCAAGACGATGGGAAGGGTCAACGGCCCCGCCGACGAGGTCAAGAAGCGACTTCTCACGGCGGAGGGGCAGTTCGATACGCTGAACGTGGACTTCGTCTTCAATTTCCCCGGTCAGACGGTCGGGCAGTTCGCCGCCGATGTCGCCGCCTTCAAGGAACTGGGCATCGACCAGGCGACGTTCTATCCCCTCATGGCTTCCCCCCATAAGAAGGACGCGATGGAACGCAGGTTCAACCGGGTGGACAACTCCCGGGAGAAGCAGTTTTACGACGTTATCCTGCGGGAACTCTACCACGGCGATTATCAGGCATCGACGGCGTGGTGCTTTTCCCGCGGCGAACGGATGATTGACGAGTACATCATCGAGTATGACGACTATATCGGCATCGGTTCCGGTTCGGTGAGTATCGTGCGCGGTAACTTCTTCGTCAATTCCTTTTCACTCGACCGCTATCACGGGTTCGCCGAAGCCGGGCGATTACCGATTGTGGGCTGGCGCAGGCTCTCCGAAAAAGAAAATTTACGCTATTACCTCTTAACAAAACTCTTCGGGATGAAGCTGGACATGGAGGCGATGCAGCGTCGCTTCGGTAAAAGTGCCCGGGGCAAGCTGTGGACGGAGCTTGCCTTCTTCAAGACATTCGGGCTGGTTTCCGGTAACGGCATGCTGCGTGTTACCGATAAAGGGATGTATCCGGTGAGTGTGGCGATGCGGGACTTTTTCGCCGCCCTCAATACCCTGCGCGAACACTGTATCGAGCACCAGATTTAGCTTTACCTGACTGCCGTGTGCAGCCCCACGGCGCCCAGTAACAGCGGACGGTAACTCACGCTCCTGAATCCCGCTTTCAGCAGCATTTCCTTTACTTCCGCTGGCGTATGGAAACGTATCATCGACTCCGCCAGGTAGCGGTAGGCGCCCCGGTTGGCGGAGATAATCATACCCAGCGGCTGCACCACGGCGCGCATATACAGGTGAAACAGCGCCCTGATTACCCGGTTTTCCGGCTGGCTCGATTCCACGATGACATACCTGCCGCCCGGCTTCAGCACCCTTTTCACCTCGGCGAGGTGGGGTTGGCAAAGGGGGGTCTTATAAGTGAGATTGCGGAAGGCGAACGATATGCCCACGCAGTCGAGAGTACCATCTTCGAAGGGCAGCCTGGTGGCTTCCCCGTGGACGAACTTAATCCTGTTTTCCACCCCGGCGCGTGCCGCTTTCTTTTTTGCCCGTTCCAGCATGGGCAGGCTGTAGTCCAGCCCGGTTATCTCTGTTCCTTCGTCGGCCAGGCGGGCTAAGCTGATGGTCAGGTCACCCGTGCCGCATCCAAGGTCGAGGATGCGCCGGGGCTTCTCCGCCAGGCAGACTTCAGCCGCCAGCCGCCGCCACCGTATGTCCATGCCCAGGCTGCCGAGGTGGTTTATCAGGTCGTAACTCGGGGGCACCGCCGTGAATACGCCGTGCAGCGGCTCGGTTTTTGGGGAGGGATTGGTACTTTCCATGGTCATATTATAATACGCGACCCAGTATAAAGCCGATGCCTATCAGGAGCTGCGTTACCAGCAGCGCCATGACGTTGGCTGACATCCCCGGCATGAGTTTAGAGGGGTCGTCGGGGTGGAAGGCGCCGTTAATAGCCCTGATGGAAAGCGGCAGGGTAATCAGGGCGAGCAATGTCCAGACGGGCATGAAACCCGCGATTACCCAGGCGACTATCCAGACGTATACCGCGATGGCAACAACCGTGTAGAGGATGGCGGCGCTTTTCTTGCCGGCGGTGATGACCATCGTCTTGCGGTCCGCCCGGCGGTCGGCTTCGGCGTCGGGGAACTCGTTCAGCAGGAGCAGGTTGTGTACCAGGAATCCGGAGGGAATGGCGGCGATTACTACTTCCCACGTATAGGAGCCTATCTGCACGAATGCCATGCCCAGTATCGGCAATGTGCCCATGCCGGCTCCCGCCGCCCACTCGGGCCAGGGACGCTTAAGGATTAAGGGGCAATAAAGCAGTATGAAAAACGCAGCTACCACAAGGAGCGGCAGCAGCTGCCAGCCGACGATGACACTGAAGTAGATACCGATGGGCACCGCCAGTATCAGGGAGCCCAGTCCCAGCCATAGCACCTGCCGCGGACTGAGCAGTTTCTCGGGGAGGATGCCGCTGCCCCCGCTGAAGGGGGTGCGTTTCGTCACCAGGTCTATGCCGCTGCGGTAGTCGAAGTAGTCGTTCAGCGTGTTCACGCTGATATGGGCTAATAAAAGTCCGACCCCGGCGAGTATGGCATGCCCGAGGTGAAAATAGTCGTAATACCAGGCGATGACGGTGCCGAGAAAAGCCAGCACGACGGTCAGCGTCAGGAATTGCGGGCGGGTCTCCAGAAACCAGTATTTGAGTCCCTTCAACTCCCTCCTTTTCTCATGCCGATTTTTCCCTCCGCCCGGGGCTTATTATACCATTGGGAACAGGTATAGTCATAGCCGACGGCTACAGGTCCAGTACGACGGGTCCCTTGGCTCCCGGCGCGGTGGGTCCGTCGTAGGAGAGCTCCTTGCCTCCCATGGTCTTGGTGAACCGGGGCGCGAGCAGCAGGGCGTGGAACAATAACGGCTTATCGATTTTCCTGAAGTTAAGCGGGCAGTGCACCATGCCTTTCGGGATGAAGATAATCGTGGGCTTATTTATCAGGTGCGGTTCCTGTTCTTCCCCGATGCAGAAGTCTATTTCCGCCTGGAAGGACTCGAACAGGTCCGGGAGTTTGCCGCCCAGGAAAATCAGATACTCGTCTACGTCGTGGGTGTGTGGTTCTCTCTCCAGGTATATCGGCTCGACGAAGAGCTGCCAGCCCATGTTCATGTTGGCGCCGGGTATCTGCCAGGCGCCGCGGAAGTATGCCTGTGGTCCCGCTACGGCGGAAAGGTTGGAAGGTTCCTTGAAGTCCGAAAAGAAATACTGGTCGTATTTTGATTCGGCCATTTTTTACTCTCCTTTATATTATTTTTGATTTGTATCCTTGGTACGCGATTTATATAGCCAGTTTCTCAATAAAAGCGGCGGGATAATCGTGGTCAGCAGGCTCATCGTTACCAGGGCGGCGTAAGTGTCCTGCTGTATCCATCCCTTGGAGAGACCGATGAGGGCGACAATCATGGCTACTTCTCCCCGGGGCATCATGCCGACCCCGATAACTGCCGAGTCCCTTAATTTATATCCGAACAACCTGGCCGGCAGCCCGCAGCCGATGATTTTCGTGGCGGCGGCGACGGCGCTCAAAGCCAGTATGAAAACGAGAATATGTCCGTCGATGACATGGACATCGAGCAGGACGCCCAGGGAGATAAAAAAGATGGACGCAAAGATGATTTTTAAATGTTCCGCTCCCCGGTGGAACATCGCGCCCTGTTTGAGCTCCATGCTGGCAAAGGCTACTCCGGCCAGGAAGGAGCCGACCACCGGCGATAGCCCGGCGGCTTCCGCGCCGATGCTGTATAAGAAGGCTATCATCATGGCGAAGATGAAAATCGACTGCGGGAACTTCCTGGCGACGCGCGTGTCGTCGAACCAGAGCATGACGCGGCGCAGCAGTATCCTTACCGGTATCGCGCCGATTACCAGAAATGCCACCGCCTTGCCCAGTCCGACCAATATCGTCAGGGACTCCAGCGAGCCGGTCACCAGTTGTTCGGAGACGGTCAGTGCCAGCAGGGCCAGAATATCGTCGATGATGGCTGCCCCCATGATTGCCCGTGCTGCGGAAGTCTGTAATTTCCCCATTTCTTCCAGTACGTTGGCGGTAATGGCGATGCTGGTAGCCGTGCCGGCCGTGCCGATGAATATCGATGAATTGAAGTCGAAGCCGAATGCCTCCGCCAGGAAATACCCCGCCACCCAGGGAACCAGTATGCCCGCCAGGGCGATTACCAGGTATCTGGGCTTGGTGATATCCTTTAGCTCGAATTCCAGTCCGATGGTGAAAAGCAGCACGACGGCGCCGAGGTGTGCCAGGCTGGAAACGAAGTCGGTATAAGTGATGAAACCGAGCAGGCTGGGCCCGACGATGACTCCGGCGATGATAATGCCGACGACCGCCGACTGGTTGATGCCGTAGGCCAGCAGATAACCGGCTAGAGCCACGAACATCAGCAGGCTCATCTGGAACTCGACACTGGTGAGAATATTTTCCGGCATTGTAATATATTACCACAAATTCCGGATTCGCGAGCACCCGCGGTTTGGCGTTCGTTCCCGAAAAATGCTAGAATCTGGGTGTTTTAGTTAAACTGTAAAGTCTAGTAAAAGCGGAGGTATTGGTATGGACAAGATACCGGGTGTCGGTCCACTCACCATGGACAAGACAAACCTGAAGAAAGATGCACTGGCGGGAGAGGTGGCTGTGGTTACGGGTGGGGCGGGCAACGTGGGGCTGGGAACAGTAAGAAGCCTGGCGTGGCTGGGGGCGAAAGTGGTTATTGCCGATGTCACCCCGGAGCCGGGAAAGGCAGCCGAGGAACTCGTCGATAGTGAGAACGGGCCCGGGACCGCCCTGTTCGTCGAAACTGACGTTTCCGACGAGGCTTCCATGAAAGCCATGGCTGAAAAGGCTTTCGATAAATTCGGTAAAGTGGATATTCTGGTCAATAATGCCATGGCAATGTCCCTCGGGCGGCCCATCTTGAGTACAACGGTTGACCAGCTGGACCGGCAGTACGAGATAGCGGCGCGCGGTACGCTCATCGGGATACAGCTCTTCGTGCCCGGCATGCAGGAAAGACATCACGGCGTGGTGACATTCATGTCGACGGCTTTCCGCTTCCCGGTGGGACCGAGCAGCTACTGTGCGGCAAAAGCGGCGGCTACCTCCATGTTAATGTCCCTGGCGGCGGAACTGGGACCGGTGGAAAAATCCGGTGTGGCAGTCTTCTCCTTCATCCCGGCGGGTGTCGGCTTTCCCCGCAGCGCCGGTCCGATACCTCCCGAGATGATGGAAAAGTTTAAGAATTTCAAAATGCCCAGCATGCCCGGCTACGAAGGGAATATTCCCGCCGAGGACGGAGGTGCCGCCCTGGCATACTGTATCACGCGGGCGGCCGAGCTGCACGGCTCGGGGATAATGATAAACCAGGCGTTCCGGCAGATGGACTGGCCGTTCCCCAAGCCGGAGACAGTGCCGAAGTCCGATTTCCAGCGTATCGACGATATGGTGCTGTCGTTGATGTTCGCGTGCATGGGCCCGGGCTTCCCCGACCCGAAAGTGCCGCTGATGCCGATTAACCGCAAGTAGGACGACCGTAGTAATCTGCGGGACGACGAACAAAGGCGGGTACTGCTTGACGATTAGTTGCTGGAGCCGGGGTTTCCTGTTTCCTTATAGCCGAAAGCCTGCTTGACCATTGAGATAAATTCGTTAGTGGCGGGGTTCATGAAGGTGCCGGTACGCATGATGACTTCCGCCTGTAGGTACAGGTTCTCTTCCATCTGAATTAACTTCAGTCGCTTTTGTGTGACCTGGTTCTCTATATCACCGGTGATGGTAAAGCTGATACCCTTGCCGTCTTCAACAAGCGTTTTACACCATTCGGTGCTGTTTACTTCGGTCACGAACCGCTGCATTTCCAGTCCCTGCTCTTTTAGTTTATCGGATATCAATTTCCGGATAATAGAGGTTTCCGGGCCGGATACCAGTGGATAGTTGCTTAGGTCTTTCCATGACAGCGGTTCTTTTGGAACAAACTGGTTAAAAGAGGCAAAACAGACAATCTGCTGGGGAGGGGAGACCACGATGCTGTTTAACTTGCTCTTATCGTATTCGTATTGTGGGACGATTGCCAGGTCGAGTTGCGCATCGAGGACGCCCTGCACCATTTCATTGGCATCGCCGCTTTTCACGGTCAGTTGAACTTCCGGGCGTTCTTCGTACATTCTCTTGATTACGGGTCCGATGGTGGAAATGTACATGCTGGCGATGCCGGCGCGGAGAGACGACTCTCTTATGGACTTGATGAACCCCTCGGCGTTGGTCAACTGCCGGTACACCTCCTCGGCATACTTGAACAGCGCTTCCCCGTGAGGGGTAAGGACAATCTGGCGCTTCTTAAACTCAAGCAGCTTTACCCCGGTAAACTCCTCCAGAGCCTGTATGTGGTAAGTTACCGCAGGCTGGGTAAGATATACCTTGTCGGCTGCAGCGCTCAGGCTCCTCTCTTTAGCGACGAAATAGAAGATAACTAAATCATTG
>CAZPAS010000053.1:0-6285 GCA_964584575.1 uncultured Dehalococcoidaceae bacterium
CGCCCCTCTTAAACACCCCGTTGGGGAGTGGGGAATTATACTGCGGGATAAGCAGAGAATGATACTGGGCGGTCAGGGTGGGAATAGATAAACACCGAAAAATAACGACTCTGGTTACTATTTGCTTTTCAGGACGTCCTGCTGTACCTGGAAAAGCTGTTGGATAGCTTTCTCCGCCAGTGAGAGAATATCGTCGATTGATTGCTTGTTGAACGGTTTGCCCTCGGCGGTGCCTTGAAGCTCGACGAAATCACCCTTGCTGGTCATCACCACGTTGAAGTCGACGCCTGCATGGGCATCCTCGTCGTAGCACAGGTCTACCATCATATAGCTATTGACGATACCGATACTGGTTGCCGCCACGGCGCTTTTCAGCGGTATCGATGATATCACGCCCATATTCTGCAGCGTCTCCATCGCCTTGTACAGGGCGACATAGGCGCCGGTAATAGCGGCGGTACGCGTGCCGCCGTCGGCCTGGAGGACATCGCAGTCCACCATCAGTGTCCTCTCGCCCAGGGCATCCATGTCCGCTACGGCGCGCAGGGAACGCCCGATAAGACGCTGTATTTCCTGATTACGCCCCCCGACTCTCCCCATAGTGGAATCGCGCTGGGTGCGCGTTACCGTGGCGCGGGGAAGCATGGCGTACTCGGCGGTAATCCAGCCGGTGCCGCTACCCTTGAGAAAAGACGGCACTCTCTCCTCGACGCTG
Source organism: uncultured Dehalococcoidaceae bacterium (assembly GCA_964584575.1). Taxonomy (GTDB): domain Bacteria; phylum Chloroflexota; class Dehalococcoidia; order Dehalococcoidales; family RBG-16-60-22; genus JAFGPF01. Next base: position 716 of record CAZPAS010000053.1, read on the forward strand.
ACCGAGCACAGCACATGGGTCTTGCCCAGCTTGATAAGCGCCGAGCCTTCGGCAAAGCTCTGGTAACCGGGGATTATCTTGATGGGTCGCAGTTCGTCATAGGCACGCCCGTCGATTCTTTTCACGGAAAATCTCCAATCCAGCTAAGAATATGGTCAGAGTATAACATTGATGGTGGAGGATGGCAATCAAGGGAAAAATGGAAAAATTGATTACTGCTAATAATCCGTTTTTATATTGCTTACCTCACCCCCTTAATCCCCCTCTCCAAACTCAGCATCAGTAAAAGACTTTGATATTCTATTTGGAGAGGGGGAAGATATTTTAAAAAGAGGGGCTTCGCCCCTCTCAAACACCCCGTTGGGAGGATACTAAGGGATAAGCCGTTGATGATACGAGGGCGGTTTACCCTCCGAAGCTCCCGCCTGCCATAGCTCAGGATGAGCGGCGGACAGGTTAACGCAGGTGGGTTTGGGCGGGAAAAGATAACTACGATGGGTGGGGCTTATCTATTTCTTTATTCCCCAGAAGATTATTCTATCCACAGTACGATAGTCGCGATACTTCCCGGCGCGCTCCGCCCGTTCCACTTCTTTTCTCAGCCTGTTCACCCCTTCGGTAAAACCGGCGGGGTCGTCATCTCTTATCATCCTGAGCGCGGAATCGATGCTCGTGTTCTCCACGCTTTCAAGCAGCGTCCGGTCGATCAGCCTCGCGTTATCTCCCCCGATTATATGAGGCTCTTCGTAAGTAAATCCGGCGTCGTAAAACATCTGTCTCAACTGCGAACGCGTGGGATATCGCCGTTCATCGTACCCGTACTTCATCGGGAACCACTCATCAAGCTGATGGTTTACGAGGTCTTCTATGGTCACCTGGTACATGAAAAATCTCGCCCCTCTGCGGGTTATCCTGGCGATTTCCTTAAGTACGTCCTGCTGGTGAGACAGGTGGTGCAATACCCACGCCATGTAAGTGAGGTCTATACTTTCCGGTTCCAGCGGCAGAGGTTTCCCGTCGAAATCGAACTGCGTCGGGATAACTTTTTCGCTGATTTCTCCCCTTTTCATCCTCTCCTTAAGCAGGTCCAACTGGTCGGACGATTTATCATAGGCGAGGATTTTATATCGGGAAATTCCGGCGGAGTCCAGTTTTTTCTCCATAAACTCGGTCTGCTGACCGCCGCCGACACCCAGTTCCACGATGGTCAACGGGCTACCGGGAGGCATTTTGTCCAGTCCGGCCCGGGTAATAACGAACTCCGCAAATCTTGGAGTCCCCTTCCTAATGCGGAAATATTCGCGGCTGATTCCATCGTACGAATAGGTTATATCCACTCTCCACCCCCCGTCTATGCCAATGAAATCAGGTATTCCTTCAGCCAGTTTAACGCCGCCTCCGCCGCGCTGCGCTTGTTCTGGTCACGGTCGCCGTGGAACTCGTGCTGGCGAGTGAACACACCGTCTTTGTTCGCCATGCCGATATAGAAAAGACCCACCGGCTTGCCCGGCGTGGCACCGCCGGGTCCGGCAATGCCGGTATCCGCAATACAGATATCCGCATTAAGCACTTTTTTACCTCCCGCCGCCATCTCTCCGGCGACCTGCGGGCTGACCGCCCCGTATTTTTTAAGGGTGGCGGCTTTCACGCCGATGACGTTAATCTTGGTCTCGTTGGCGTAAGAGGTCACCGACCCCTTAAAATAATCGGAACTGCCGGGTACATTGGTAATGAGATTGGATATTAATCCGCCGGTGGCCGATTCCACCGTCCCCAACGTCAGCCCCTTCTGTCTCAATAAGTCGCCGATTTCCGCTTCCAGGCTCATATCTACACATACCTCTCCATCAGATTGAACAGCAGTTCATCGAGGTCGTCTTTGCTAATTCGCTCCATGACTTTCTCAACCTCTCCGTGGCGGTAAGTATCGTCGAGGTTATCCAGTTTATCATATATGCCGAGTCGGCGTCCCAGCTTGTAGTTATCCCTCTCCTCCGGCGGCAGCGCCTGAAAACGTTCAATGAGCGTGAGGATTTTCTCTTTATCTTCCGGCAGTTTCCCCTCGACCTCCGGCAGCAGGTTCATCATGTGGTCGCTGACAATCTCCGCCGTACAATCGAGGTTCTCGATGAACAGCTTTATTTCCGCTACTATTTCTTCGTCCGTAAGGCGGACAAACTCGCCGCTGACAACGTCTTCGTGAAGGAGCATCCGGGGCTGGATGGTCAACGTACGCAAGCGGATAAAATCGGGATTGATTTCGTTGAGCACATTCGCCGTCTCCAGTGCGTGCTCCCGCCACATCTTTTTTCCGCCCGCCCCCGGCATGACGTACGAGCAAAGGGAAATACCGCTAGCTACCACGTTCTTTCCGCCTTTTACATGGTCAGCGGCGGTCACGCCCTTGTCCATGAACTGCAGGACGGGGTCGTAACCCGATTCCACCCCCATGTGAATCCGTGAGAGACCGGCTTCACGCAGTTCCACCAGTTCCTCTAAAGTCCTTTGAGACGCCGTCTTCGAGCGGGCGTAGCTGGTGATACGGTCGATGTCCGGAAAAGTCTGCTTGAGGTACTTTATCACCTCCACTAATCCGGGTGTCTTCATAATCAGGGTATTGGCGTCCTGCAGGAAGGCATGCCTGCCGCCGGCGTACATCCAGAGGGCGACGTTACGGGCGGCATCGGTGGTGGCGCTGTTGCAGAACGTCGCCGCCGTGCGGCGGACGTCACCTCCACCGGACTTCTGCGCCATCTCGATAATCTCATCGTGAACGGCTTTAGCGGTATCGATATCCTGCTTGACCTCCTCGACCGTACGCAGCTGGAATTTAGAGCCTTTATAAATAGGACAGAACTTGCAGCGGTTCCAGGGGCAGTTACGGGTAACGCGTATCAGCAGCGAATATGCCTCGCTCGGGGGTCGGATGGGCCCCAGTTCGTAGGACTCCGTCGGCGCGCCCGTTACAGCCATGCGAAGACATTGCTCCTGATAAAATCGAAGTTAGCGGTCACCTTTTCCGCGCCGGACACGATGCCCATGTGACCCGGCAGCAAATATTCGATGTCCAGTTGGGAAAGCGACTCGATGGACTTTTTCAAGTCCTCGCCGTTGCCGCCGGGCAGGTCGACACGCCCCGTGTTCATCTCGAAAAGCACGTCGCCGCAGACCAGCACCCTGTCCTGGCGATTGAAAAAGCAGACACAGTCCGGCGAGTGCCCCGGCGAGACAATCATCTCCATTTCCACACTGTCGTTGCCTAGAGTATCGCCCTCAAGTATCTCGTCTTCGGTAAATTCCATGGGCTCCATGCCGAAAACCCGGGCGCCGTCGACAACCACCAGCCGGTAATTTTCCTTCTGGATGGAGTGAAGGGCGATTTTCGCCCCGGATAACTTCTTGAAGTCTTCATTAGCGCCGCAGTGGTCCATGTGCAGGTGCGTATTGACGATGATGCCAATGTCCGCGGGGTCGATGCCGTCTTTTTTCATGCCGGCAACGCGCGACATTAAATAGTCAGGATTACCGGGGTCGATGATGATGCCGGGGCTGCCCGTGATAACGTAAGTATTGCAGTCCAGCATCCCCTCCTCCGGATAAGTATATAGATTATTTGTCAGTTTCATGCTATATTATCTCCAAACGAATAGTATAATGCGTCCGATATAATTATATACCATCGAAGCTGGGCAATAAACCGATAAGGAGGTCACACTTCATGGGAATCATAGCAGGGATACTTGGTGGTATCGGCGGACTCTGCGCCATCATGGGCATACTGATAGGTTTCGACGTAGCACCCGAACTCGATGTTAACGACCTCGGCTATATGTTCTGGTTCGTGCTTTCGGCGGTACTGCTCCTGGGAACAATCGCTATCACGACCAGCAGCGGCGGCGGAGGCGGCGGCGAGGGCGGCTACGAATAGAGAAACCGGACCGCACAGAGTAATTTGACTGCAAATAACCGGGGTAAGAGCAACCTGCTGTCGCTGAGAGTTACGCCCAACGCCGGACGTAATGAAATTACCGGCTATATAGATGGCGTGCTGCACGTGAAAATCAACGCACCGCCGGTCAAGGGTAAAGCCAACCGGGAGCTTATCGATTTTCTGAGTCGAGCGCTGGGGGTAAAAAAGTCGGCAATCACTATCGTAAAGGGTCAGACCAGCCGCAGCAAGACAATCGCTGTCGAAGGTATGAGTCAGGATGTTATTCTAAGGCGTCTAGTATCCAGTACCCTTTAGTTATTACACCTCACCCCCTGACCCCCTCTCCAATCAGCAACATGAGATTGCAGCGGGAGATAATTTGATTGGAGAGGGGTAAATGTGTTTTTAAGAGGGGCTACGCCCCTCTTAGACACCCGCTTTATGAAAATCCCCCTTTAGTCCCCCTTTTTCAAAGGGGGAAACTGTGAGGGAAAATCTAAGGGATAGCAGAAGATGATGCGATGGCGGCCAGGGTGGGAAAAGATAACAACGAAAAAAGAGAGGGGGCTGAGCCCCCTCTCCGGTTATTTACAGGTCTTTGATTTACTGCTTCTTCCTCTTGCGCCACCAGGTGAAGTAGAGGATGACACCGATGATTATCCATACCGGGCTGAAGATACCCAGCCAGATGATGATATCGGCGATAACGCGGAAGAATCCGACGAGTCCGTTCCAGGCGGCGCCCGCAATGCCACCGGCATCCCAGCCGGGAAGAACCGTAATATAGTCCTCTCTCTCGTAGGGCGCCACGTTGCCGCGGTCATCGGTGACTTTCAGCTTCACGGTATAATCGCCATCGGTATCGTAGGCATGAACCGGATTGGCTTCCGTGCTGGTCTTGCCGTCGCCGAAGTCCCACTCATAGCTGTAAGGGGTAAATCCACCCGCGACGATGGAGAAAAATTGTACCTTCTCGCCTTCCTTAACCGTACGCGAACTGGCGTTCAACTCCGCCGTAAGCTTGGACTGCTCCAGTTGAATCTGGATAAGCGACATGGCGGCGCTCTCCTCCAGGTACTGCATGCGTCCCCTGGTCCGTTCGATATCTTCCCGGGTATCGACGAGTTCGCGCTGGACTTCCAGGATATCACTGACGTCCCCCGCCTGCTCCATCAGCTTAAGCAGCTGCACCTCGGCAGCTTCGAGATTGCGCAGTTTGGCGGCAAGGTCGACGTACTCCTCGGTCACGTCCTCCCCGGAGGTGCTCTCCGACCTAACCTCGACCGCCAACGCCCGCAGGGTCTGCAGCGACTCGTTAAAGCGGTTGGAATCGACTCTAATGGAGATACTCCCCGACGTCCTGTCATTGTCCTGCCAGACATTCGATGAAACGACAAAGCCATCGTAAGTGGCAGCTAGATTGGTGATTTGCTCAATCGCTGAGTCTATGTCCACCACCACCAGCGCCATATATGCGGAGCGTATAATCAGGCGTTCGCCGGACCAGTCCTGGCTGGAGCCTTCATCAACAGGTCTCGGCGCCGGTGCGGGGGCGGGTTCCGGTATACTGATTGCCGGCGGCGGCGATTGCACCACGATGCCGTCATAATTACCTTTCCCGGGACTCTCCGGTGCCGGC
>CAZPAS010000053.1:6385-13028 GCA_964584575.1 uncultured Dehalococcoidaceae bacterium
GCCGGCACAGGCGAGGGGGCCGGAGTGGGTTCGACCCTTTCCGCTTCGGCGCAGGCAACCGTCCCCAGTAACAGCAATACTACCAGCAGTCCTAATATCAACCTTTTCATAACAACCTCCCGTTATACATGCGTTCACTATATTATAACGCTAAAAGCAAGAAAAGGTTGGGTGCATTTCCGGATTTTTCTAAAAATTACCTGAAATATCAGTTGACGACGCTCTCGTAGCAGCGTATCCTTCTCATCCTTAATATGAGAAAGACCTCTTTCCCTTCGGTGAGGTCCATTTCCTCGAACATGTACGAGGGCACCTCAGCCATGATGTTGACACCGTCGACCATTATCCAGATTCGCACGGTATTGCCGGCGGGCTTTATGGAGGTGATGTTTCCCTGAAACCCGTTGACGCTCAAACCGGGGGGCCTCGTCTCGGATACATAGACATGGCGCGGCAGGATAGCTACCTTATGAATCGTGCCGCCTTCGTGGGGTACGGTAAGTTTGAGTCCGCCGCAGCCGACCTCCATAATCCCCTGCCCGAGGTCACGGCAGTAATCGCAGTCGAAAATATTCGGCGCGCCGATAAAATCGGCGACGCTCTCGCCTTCGGGATAAAAGAGCATTTCTTCCGGCTCCGCCACCTGCTCCACCGTGCCGCCCTGGACAACCGCCACCCGGTCCGCCATCTCCAGCGCCTCCATGAGGTCGTGGGTGATGTGGATGGTAGTCAGTCCCAACTCATGGTGAACGCGCTTAAGCTCCAGTCGCAGGTACTTGGCGGTACGCAGGTCGAGGGCGCCCAGCGGTTCGTCGAGGAGGAGGATGCCGGGAGACGGCGCCAGCGCCCGGGCAAGCGCCACCCGCTGCTTCTCCCCGCCGCTCAGGGAACGCGTATCGCGGTGCAGCAAGTGGGAGATACCCATGAGTTCAGCCAGCTTGTGTACCCGCTCTTTAGTTTGCTCTCTGGAAGACCCGGTACGCTCCAGCCCGAAGGCAATGTTGTTAATCACGTTGAGGAACGGGAACAGCACATAGTCCTGTGGTACGTAGCCCACGTTCCTTTCTTCCGGGGTGAAATGCGTTATCTCACGTTGTCCCAGCCATATCTCGCCCTGCCTGACACGTTGAAGTCCGGCGAGGCACTCCATGAGAACGGTCTTGCCGGCGCCGGTGGGTCCCAGGATGACGAAGTACTCTCCCTCGTTGACGGAGAGATTAATATCCTTCAGGTGAAAATCCCCCAGGTGCACAGATAGATTTTTAATTTCAATCATATCTGGTACCTTCTGCCGATGATTTTCCTGATTGCCAGCAGCGCCAGGACGGCGATGATAATCAGCACGATGATTACGGCAATGGCTTTCTCGACGTCGGCGGTAGCCAGACTGAGAAATATCGCCGTGGGCAGGGTTTCCGTTTTCATGGCGGTGGCCCCCGCCAGCGTAACCGTAGCGCCGAACTCGCCAACAGCTCGCGCCCAGGTAAGAATCGTGGAGGCAATCAGCCCGTCCCTTGCCAGCGGCAGGGTCACGCGGAAAAACGCCTCCGGCTTGCTGCATCCCAGCGTGCGGGCGACCTGTTCGTAGCGGGGGTCGATGCCGTCGAAGGTCGACTTGAGCAGCCTGATGGCCAGGGCGCTGATAACCGTAACCTGCGCCAGTATGATGCCGGGCGCTGCGAAGACGAACTTGATGACATTATCGTCGATAGCCGAGCCCAGCGGGGTGTTGAAGAACACCAGCAACGCCGCGCCCAGCGCCACCGGCGATACTACGATGGGCAGGTCCAGCAGGCTGTCGACGATGTCCTTGCCCGGGAAGCTGGAACGCGAGATGGCGTAAGCCACCGGCACGGCTATCAGGACAGAGATAATGGTGGATACAGTGGCGGTAATTAAACTCAACCGGATGGCGAACAGGATTTCCTCGGACACCAGCGCCGAGATAAAGGTGTCCCATCTGGTATAAGCCAGCATGGAAACGATGATGCCGATGAAGAACAGCGCCAGCAGCACCAGGGCGCTGATGGTAGCCACCCTGAATACCCTTTCGCCGCCGGCACCTTTTAGAATTCTGAACATACCTTATATTCCAACATTTTTTTACTTAATCAACGGTTTATAATCGGCGGGCAGGCGATATTCTCCGCCGATTTTTGCGTCGGGAGCGAACTCCCTGGCCTCAGCCTCGGTGCTGAGGTATCCCTGCTTACGGAATATTTCCTGTCCCTGTGACGACGCCAGAAAGTCCAGGAATTTCCCGGCACTCTCAGGGTCCTCCGCGAACGTGGATACGGCGCCGGGGATATACGCCAGCCGGGGTATCTGCTGCGGTTCCAGGTAAACGACGTCAATCGTCTCGTGCCAGTAAGCGAAGACACGCCACCCCAGGATGGCATCCACCGTTTTCAGTGCCACGAGCGTGGCCGTCCTGGAGCAGCTCTCGGCATGGGTCACGATATTCGGCTCCACCTCCGCCAGCAGGTTGTTATACTCCAGTATCTCGCAGGCGTACAAGCCGACGCATACCGCCTCCGGATTGCCGATACCCACTTCGATGTCGGGTCGGGCTAAGTCCGCTAATTTCTGGATGTTTTTCGGATTTCCTTCCTGCACGAGTATAGCCGGCACCAGGTAAGCGATTATCCGCACCGTATCCGGGTCCGCCACACCGTCATTTTCCGCCATTACCATGTAGTCCGGTGAGCCAGGGATATATAAATCCCCGCTCTGCGATACCTTCATCTGCGAGAGCATCGTGCCCGAGCCGCTGAAGTTGAGGTACACCTTTATCCCCGTTTCCCCCTCGAACGCCAGGGCGGCTTCCTCCATGGCAGGCTTGCTGGCGGAGCCGCAGAAGGCGGTAATCGACTTCACAGCACCTCCGGTACAGCCACCCACCAAATCGATTAACAGCACCGCACATATTAACAACAGGGCTTTCTTAATCATTCGTATGTTTTCCCTGATACACACCCGCGCATTCCATGAAACGCTATATCATTGTGGATATGACGCCGGATAAAAAATTTTTAGTCTATCATCCGGCGTACGCTGGCGCGCTTTTCCTTATAGTCGTTGATAATCTTCCGCCCCTCCTCGGTCAGCCTCGCGTAGCCCCCCCGGTTCCCGCCGGTCGCTTTCTCCACCAGCGGCCTGGGAGCCAGACGGTTCATCGCCTCGACCCACAGCCAGGCATTCCGGTAAGCCAGCTTCATCGACTTTGCCGCCGCCGATATCGAGCCGTACTGGTCGATGCGTTCCAGCAGCGTCATCCTTCCCCATCCCATGAACAGCTTGCCGTCTTTCTCCAGCCAGACCTTGCTCCTAACCACAATGCCCGATTCCGGGGTTCGCCCCGAGCGCGTCCTGTGCTTGACACCAAAATCCGGTACTCTGCTTTCCGATTCTTTTTTCTTGACCATTACACCAACGCTCCAGACTTTCTATATTATCAACAATATAACGCCCTGTCAAACCATAAACCCGCTGACTATATCAAAACTCGATATCTGTTATATTTTGTGATTTTTTCATTATCCTGTATGCTCCCAGTACATGATGAAATCACGAGTAAAAATGACCTATTTCCCATCTATAAGTACCGAATTTTGTGACTTTTTTGTGACTTTTTCGCCGTGTTTTGTGATGTGAATGTAATGACGTATATCTATTATATGTGTGATACGCTCGCTTTGAACGAATCACTTAAAACACAAAGTGCATTACTAGTGTAACTGCCCGGAAGGAGTAATCTATTGCCCAGAAAAGACCGCCGCACGAATATCAGGTTGACATCACAGGACATCGCCACGTACTGCCAGGTAAGCAAGAGTACGGTGCTCGAATGGATAAAGAGCGGTCGGTTAAAGGCTTTCAGGCTGCCCAGCGGTCACTACCGTATTGATAAGCAGGACTTCAGAGCATTCCTCGAGCAATGGGATATGCCCATCCGGGGATGGATATTCGAAGAAGAAAATGACAAGGAAGGAGGATAACGCCAGTAAGAAAAGTAAAATTTAAACCTCTGACTACACTGACTATGGGTGATGGCTCCTTCATGCAGGCAGGACAATACCAGGAGCAGCCATAGCCCGGAAAGAGAGACGATTCATGAATACTTCAAATATATCTCAATTGGACAGACACACCGTACGGAACCGAACGATAGATTTTAGCAGGATGGATGCTATTGCCAGCGGTGTTCAGGCCCGGTTTGAAGAAAGCACCGGATATTCCAAAAAAGTCACCGATGAGACTATAAACGTCGCCCGGGCCCTCGGCGTTGCCGACAGGGAAATCGAGAGATGGGCGACCCATCGCCTGAGTCGCATAGCCCAGGACACCGAGAGACTCCGCGAAATCAAGACGCTCCTCAACAGGGTGTACGACAGCAGGCTCGGCATGATGGCAAGAAACGCCAGGTCCTGATAATTGTCCCGGGAAAATAATACCGGTCGCTATACATCCCGGAAATACACCGATATTTCAATTGTGAAACATCGTTTCACGCCCGTATGAAGACGGCGTTAGAATAATGCCGCCTTGAAAGTGCCTGCTCAACGGCAGGCTATTCTTTTACATACAGCCCAGCCGTATTTTCACGGTTGCCACACTCTCCCTTTTCTTATACTATTAAATACAGACGTATCCCGGATACGGAGTATAAGATGCCTTACTTAAGCGGCGCCGAAGCCCTGGCAGGATTCCTGGCGCGGGAAGGCGTCGAGGTGGTCTTCGGACTGCCCGGCGTGCAGATAATGGATGCCGTCGATGCCATTTACCGCCAGAAGAACATACGCTGGATATCCACGCGCCACGAGCAGACCGCCGCTTACATGGCATACGGCTACGCCCGCACCACGGACAAAACAGGCGTTGCCATGGTGCTGCCGGGACCCGGCGCCCTGAACACCGCCGCCGCCATCGGCACCGCTTACACCGCCTCGACGCCGGTACTCCTGATTTCCGGCCAGGTGGAGAGCGAACACCTCGGTCATAACCGCGGCGTCCTCCACGAGCTGGATACACAGAGTGAAATATTTAAGTACCTGACCAAGTGGTGCGGTCGCGCCTCAAAAGTCGAAGAAATCCCGGAGGTCTTACGGGAGGCTTTTACCCAACTGAAAAACGGCCGACCCCGTCCCGTGGAAATCGAAGTCCCCTACGATATATGGTCGCAAAAAGCCGAGATGGCCCTGCCAGCGGTCGAGGCAGGTTCCCCCACCCGGCCAGACCCCGAAGATATCAGGAAAGCCGCCGAGATTCTCGGCAGAGCCAGCCGTCCCCTTATTCTGTCCGGGGGAGGCGCAGCCAAGGCGGATATTTCCACAGAAATCACCCGGCTTGCGGAGTCCCTTAAAGCACCGGTGGTCATGACCACGGAGGGGCAGGGAGTAATCCACTGCGACCACCCGCTTTGCGCCGGGAACTTCATGCTCTGGCTGAATCCGGTATTCAAGCAGGCAGACGTCATCCTGGTGGTGGGCAGCCGGCTGCGCGCTTCCGGCAATACGCGACTGGAACTGCAACCCGACCAGAAAATAATTCAGATAGACCACGACCCCGATGAACTGGGGAGAAACCATAGAATCGACCTCGGTATTACCGCCGATGCCCGCGCCGCCGTTACCGCCCTGCTGCAAGAGATATCAGGTTCCTCCGCCAGTCTCTGGCAGGAAAAAGAAATAGCCGGAATCAGGGCGGATATAAGGTCCCGGTTTGAAAAAGCGGCGCCGCTCCAGATGAACGTCATACGGTCAATCCGCGAAGTCATGGGGGACGACGGCATCCTCGTGCCGGATATCACCAACATCGGCTACTGGTGCGATATTGCCTACCCGGTTAATAAAAGACTCACTTACGTCGATTCTTCGTACTTCGCCACGCTGGGGTTCGCTTTTCCCACTGCCCTCGGCGCCAAGATCGGTAATCCTGAAAAGAACGTGATAGCCATCTGCGGCGACGGAGGTTTTCCGTACGCCTCCGCGGAACTTGCCACCGCCGTACAGGAAAAGATAAACGTGGTCGTGCTTTTATTCTCGGACAAGGCTTACGGAACGGTCACCGGCATACAGCGCCGGCAGTTCGGCGGCAGGTACGTGGGGAACAGGCTGCATAATCCCGATTATGTAAAGTTCGCCGAAGCTTTCGGGGCAATCGGTATCAGGCTCTCCAGCCATGAGGAACTCGGTGAAAGTCTTAGTTCGGCACTAAAGCAAGACCGCCCGGTGGTAATAGAAATCCCGGTACCCCAGCTGGACACGCCCTGGGACACGCTGATAAACGACTAAGACGTGCTCAACTGCACGAGCTGACCCGTCATGTAGCTGCACTTATCCGACGCCAGGAAAGCCACCACCGGAGCGACGTCGGACGGCTCGCAGAGTCGCTTCAATAACGACCGCTGCCTCTCACCTTCCAGGAACTCCTGCGGGGCGCGGTAGACAAGTCCCGTTTTGCCGAGTCCGGGACCCACGGCATTGACGATTATCCCCTGCGAAGCCACTTCCCGCGCCAGCGCCTGCGTGAACATGACCACCCCTGCCTTGGCGGCGCCGTAAATTGATATACTGGGGATGCCCTGCCCGCCGGAGGTATTGATAATCCGTCCGTATTTCTGCTTTATCATGTGGGGCAGGAC
>CAZPAS010000054.1:0-12920 GCA_964584575.1 uncultured Dehalococcoidaceae bacterium
CATCCGCGGTCCCGTGGGCGTGCCGGTCGTCGACCTCTCGGAGAAGGATATCCGGGCGGTCATAGACGTCGACCTGGTAGGCTCGTTTTTAATCTGCAAGGCGGCAGCCAAGGCTATGATAGCCAGAGGAAAAGGCGGTAAGATAGTAATATTCTGCTCACTGGCGGGTACGCACGGCGTGCCGGGGAGCGCCGCTTACTCCGCGGCGAAATACGGCACTATCGGCCTGACCAAGAGCCTGGCGCTGGAACTGGCGCAGCATAAAATCAATGTCAACGGCATCAATCCCGGCATGATAGTCACCAATCTCAGAGACGACTCCTTCACCAGGATGGCAGAGACTGAGGGCATTACCTGGGACGAAGCCCGCCAGAAAGACCACGACATGCTGTCCGAGCGTATACCGTGGGGTCGGCTGGGCACGCCCGAGGAAGCCGCCGACCTTGCCTATTTCCTGGTCTCCGACCTGTCCGACTACATCACCGGCGAGGTGGTGGCGCTGGGCGGAGGCGTTACTTAACCTTTCCCGCTGCCCGAAAATAGAGGAGGCTCAAATATGGCCGCCATAACTAAAGTAGTTAAACACCTTACCGGTACACGATATGAAGACCTTCCCGCCGGCGCCGTTGCTTCCGCCAAGCGTGAGGTACTGGACAGCCTGGCTACGGCCCTGGGCGGTTCTACAAAGGCGGGCGTGAGTGAACTGGTGGACATGGTCAAGGAATGGGGAGGCAGACCCCAAAGCACCATTATAGCGTACGGACTCAAGTGCCCCGCACCGAGTGCCGCCCGGGTGAATGGCACCATGATTCACGCCCTGGACTACGACGACGGTCACCAGGTGGCGCTGGTGCATATCGGCTGCGTGGCGGTGTCCACCTGTTTTGCGGTAGCGGAACGGATGGGTAAAGTAAGCGGCAAAGAACTGATTACGGCTCTGGCGCTGGGCGGCGACTTCCTGGCGAGACTTGGACTGGCGAGTAAGCCGGGCAGCAGCGCCCTTTCTTCCGGCTGGCACCCCACTACCCTGTTCGGTTTCCTGGGTGCCGCCGCCATGGCAGGCAAATTGATGGGACTCGACGAAGAAAAAATGATAAACGCCCTGGGACTCGCCTATCACCAGTGCGGCGGCGCCGGCTCCGGCGTCGGTGACGGTGCGCTGGCGAAGAGGATGGGACCCGGTCTGGCGGCAAGCGCCGGTATCACCGCCGCCCTCATGGCGGAGAGAGGCATTACCGGCGACAGAGACCCCCTGGAAGGACGCACCGGGCTGTTCAATACCTACATGGGGGGAGATTACGACATCAATATACTCATCGCAGATTTGGGTAAGAGGTTCGAAGGCGTGAATATCGGGGACAAGCCGTATCCCTGCTGCGGACTTACCCATGCCTGCATCGACGCCACGCTGGCACTAATCATGCAGCATGATATCAATCCCGATGATATCAAGGAGATAACGGTTTACGGCGGCGACTCGGTGTACGGGCTGTCCAATCCTCCGGAGATCAAGCGTAACCCGCGCACGATTACCGACGCCCAGTTCAGCGTGCCCTGGGTGGTCGCCACCGCCCTGGCGAATCGTAAGGTCACCGTGGACGATTTTACGGATGAAGCCCTGAAAAGACCGGAAGTCCTGAATATCTCCCGCAAGGTGTCCGCCGTGCTGGATACCTCCATGAACCGACACGGCGTGGGCCCGGGCGGGGTGATAATCGTCATGAACGACGGTACGGAGTACACCGAGGAGGTGGAGCACTGTCTGGGCAGCGTGGAAAGACCGATGACGTTCGAGGATTGCGCGGTGAAATTCCGGGAATGCGCCCCCAGTTCCGTCAGGCCACTTCCATCTGATACGGTCGAAAAGGTAATAGAAATGATTTCACAGCTTGAACATCTGGACGACGCCACGGAAATCGTCAGGCTGCTGGGATAACACTCCGCGAAGTGCGACAATAAAATTTAGTAAATGAACTTGAAAGGGGCGAAACATGACCAGAGGCTATATGGGTAAAATACTCTTCGTGGACCTTTCCACGGGTAAGTTGAAAGAAGAACAGCCGGAGGAAAGCCTGTATCACGACTTCATCGGTGGGTACGGGCTGGGCGCCAGGATTCTTTACAGTCGCCAGAAAGGCGGAGTAGACCCACTGGGTCCGGAAAACACGCTGGGATTTCTCACGGGACCTCTCACCGGTACACCCTCCACATTTGCCGGACGCTACGGCGTGGTAGGGAAATCGCCTTTGACCGGAGGGTGGGGAGATTCCAACGGCGGAGGTCACTTCGCGCCTCAAATCAAGTTCGCCGGGTACGACGCCGTTTTCCTTACCGGTATCTCGGATAAGCCTGTCTACCTCCTCCTCGACGACGGTAAAGCCGAACTGAGGGACGCGAGTCATCTGTGGGGCAAAGACTGCTTCGAGACGGAGGATATGCTGGTTGAGGAGGTCGGCAAAGGAGTGGAAAGCACCTGTATCGGCCCTGCCGGCGAGAGGCAGTCCCTGATTTCCTGCATAATTACCCGGCGTGGCGCCGCCGCGGGACGCTCCGGACTGGGGGCGGTGATGGGCTCCAAGAAACTCAAGGCGGTAGCGGCGAGGGGCAATCAGGAAATCCCTGTTTACGATATCGAAAAAGCTAATCGATTAAGAAGAGAACACGTATCCGCCATGAAGAGTTATAGCGGCATGGAAACACTGGAGGGATTTCACAAGTACGGCACCTCCCACGTTGCCGAGGGTTTTGCCCACAGCGGTAATACCCCGGTGAAAAACTGGGGAGGGGTCGGCGTCATCGATTTACCGGACGCTTCCGGTCTTTCCGGCGACGCTGCCATTGCCAACGTCGAAACGCGTACCGGCTGCTGGCATTGTCCCATCGGATGTGAAGGCAGGCTTAGCGCGGGAGAGGGCGAGTATAAGTACCCGGCGGGCACCCGACGCGTGGAATATGAAACCCAGGCAGCCTTCGGGACGATGTGCCTTAACGCCAATACGGAAGCATTGAATATGATTAACCACCTGTGCAACAGCCACGGTCTGGATACTATATCAGGCGGCACGGTCATGGCATTCGCCATCGAGTGCTACGAGAACGGCATTCTCACCAGGGCGGATACGGACGGCATAGAACTCACCTGGGGCAACCACCGGGCAATCGTTGCCATGACGGAAAAGATGGTCAAAGGGGAAGGAATCGGGGCGGTGCTGGCTAATGGCGTAAAATACGCCGCCGGGAAAATCGGCAAGGGCGCCGAGGAGTTCGCGGTTCACATCGGCGGGCAGGAACTGGGGATGCACGACCCACGGTTAGCCAACTTCCCGGATGCCACGTCTGCGGCGCGCTACCTGATGGACCCCACCCCGGGCCGCCATACCCAGATGAGCTTTGGCCCGGACAGCTTCACCATGCAGCTGGTCAACGCCGCCGGCTGGTGCATGTTCAGCGACCTCGTCGGCGGGAATACCCTGACATACCTCACCGGGTTCATGCGTGCCGTGACCGGCTGGGACCGCTCCGAGGACGAGCTGCTGAAATGCGGCGAGAGGATTCTCAACATGCGGCATGTATTCAACCTCCGCGAGGGTATCAATCCGCTGAAACATAAGGTACACCCCCGGATTATCGGCAGGCCGCCGCTTACGGCCGGACCTCTGGCCGGCGCCTCCGCCGATATCGAGGCACAGGCGTACTGGGGTCTCGGCGCGCTCGACTGGAGTCGTAGCACCACCAGGCCCAGCAAGAAAAAACTGCTGGAACTGGGGCTCGACGACGTGGCGGAAGAGCTCTGGCCACCGGAGCCACCACCGGCGCATTAGCCCATCCGGTCGGGACTAAAAGCTTCCCGCAGTTGGGGGACTTGACGTATTCGCGTTCAGGTGCCAGAATTTACCCATTATAACGACTGCGGGGAGGTATATCATGTCGATTAAAGCATACTACCTGACTCCGGATGGACAGTTGCAGTGTGACTTATCCGAAAGCGATATTATCAAAGCCCGGGATTCCAAACAGGGATTGCTCTGGATAGATTCACCCGATACGACGGAAGAAGACGGACAGTTCATAGAAAAACACTTCGGTTTCCACCATCTCGCCGTCGAGGACTTCGTTAGCCCCCAGATTCACCCACCGAAGATTGATAACTTCGGTCCCTATCTTTTTTTAATCGCCCATGGCGTCAACCATGCGGCGGAAACAGACATCGTTGAAACAGCCGAGTTATGTATCTTTCTCGGTGAAAACTTCGTCATCAGCGGTCACACTGTCCCCTTGTTCAGCATTCAAGCCGTACAACAATCTATTCAAGATAATGACCACCTGATGAAACGTGGCTCAGATTTCCTCGCGCATGCTATTCTTGATGCCCTTGTCGATAACGTTATGCCCACTATCGACCGCATGACTGATGTCGCCGAAGAAATCGAGATGCAAGTAATCCATAATCCCCAGCAGAACGTCCTTGACGGCATCCTGAAACTCAAACGTTCCACGCTGAGAGTGCACCGTGTCATGGCTCCACAACGCGAGGTGCTTAACCGTCTCAGTCGCGGCGAATTCCCGTTGATAAAGACCGAGGCACACATATTTTACCGCGACGTTTACGACCATGTCGTCCGTATCGAAGACCTTAACCAGACGGTACTCGATCGCGCTGATAATGCCCTGGCGACTTACCTGTCTTCCGTCGCCAACCGCCAGAACGAGACCATGAAAGTCCTCTCCGTGGTCGCTACCATCTTTCTGCCTTTGACGCTCCTCGCCGGTATTTACGGCATGAACTTCGAATACATGCCGGAACTGAAATGGCGATGGGGTTATTTCATGGTGCTGGGGATTATCGCATTTGTTATTCTGGTACTGGTATGGAGGTTCTGGGCAAGCGGTTGGTTCGCCTGGGGCAAGCGCAGGATGTCCTGGGTAAAGCCGTTCGTGGTAGAGACTAAAAAAATCCGGGGTTATCTTGTCCCCACCCCGAAACACCATGACAGTAAATCGGCGGATATAGAGACCGAGACAAACGATAAACAAGGAGAAGGATGATGCCCAAGAAAACTAAAGACAAAACACAGGATACAGCCCGCCGCGAAGAGCTTCTCCACCGCGTGGAACGCTACACGGAGTTACCCCTCCTGATTCTCGCGTTTCTCATGATTCCCCTGCTGATAGGCCCCTGGTTGTGGAAACTGCCCCCGCAGCAGGAGAGCCTCTTTCACGCCTTCGACCTGCTTATCTGGGCGATATTCGCCATCGACCTGATAATTAAAGTCGCCATTGCCCCACACCGCCTCCAATACCTGCGCCGCCACTGGCTGGAGGTCCTTGTAGTCGTCTTTCCCCTCGTCCGCCCGCTCCGCATCCTGCGCGTGTTCATCTTCGGTTCCCGCGCCTGGGTAGGCATGAGACGCCTCGTCAACGTGGACTTCCTGCTTGTCTACGGGATAGGACTGGTTATCATCGCCGCCACCATCGTCGCCACCGTTGAACGCGGCCCTGACGTTACTATCCGCACCTTCGCCGATGCCGTTTACTGGTCAATCGTCACCATTACCACTGTCGGATATGGAGACATGGTGCCGGTGACATGGGCCGGCAGGGCCGTCGCCGTGGTACTGATGCTGGGAGGAATCGCCTTCTTCAGCGGCGTAACCGCCAACCTGGCGTCTTTCCTTATAAGAAGAAAAGATACAGATAAAGAAAACAGGGAGATAAAGCAGCTACTCAAAGAGGTAGCAGGACTCAGGGAAGAGATAGCCAGTTTGCATCCGGGCCCTGCCAGCCAAGTCTAAAAGAATAATTTATTCATGAATATTAATTCATGAAAAATTTTTATGCTATTTTGGGTAAAAAACTATTGACAAGCCATATTATGCATAATATCATGGTAATTGAAAGCCAGTTTTAACCCGTTTTGGGAGTTAGATGTGTTCACATCATACCTGTCCGGGTACCGGCGGGAATGCCGCAAGGCATCGTCCTGTGAACGCATCTATGAATAACGTGTAACAAGGCGCTGCCCTGTTTTATCAGGTTGGTGTCTTTTTTTATAGCTAGATAACTTACTAGGTTAGTATCCAGACCTTTAGGAAGGGGGGAATAAAATGGTTACTAAACATTCACGTACCCAACAGGTGGAAAAACCTGAAGAAACTCCCGAAATCATGACCAAGCCGCTTCCGCAAATCCTCGACGAGATGGAGGCGAATATCCTGGCTGCTGCCGCTGCGGCAAAAAAGGCTGAAGAAGCCGCCAGAGCCGCCCGGGGAGCCGCCGGAGCCGCTACTACTGCATCTACGGAAGCCGCTAAGAGGGCCGAAGAAGCCCGCGTGGCGGGTGAAAGCGCCGCCGCTAAAGCTACTAAAGCAGCCAGCGACGCCGCATCCAAAGCCGAGGCGATTGCCAATGCGGCTAGAGATGCCGCCGAGGAAGCCGCGCGCAAGGCCGAAGAGGCGGACAGGAGAGCCAGGGAAGCCGCCGCTGCGTTCCAGAAAGACGCTGAAGCGGCTACCAAAGGTTCTCAAGAAGCGGCTGCAAAAGCAATGAAAGAAGGCGCGGCAGCCATAAAAGCCGCCGAGGAAGCGAGGCGGGTATCGGAAGAAGCCGCCCGGCGTGCCGAGGAAGCCAGCGCTTTAGCCAAGAAGGCTGCCGAGGATGCCCTTAGAGCTGCCAATGAAGCGGCCCTCCGTGCCGAAGAAGCTGCTTTAAGAGCCGAACAGACTGCCAACGAAGCCAAATACGCCGCCGAGGAAGCCACCCAGAAAGCCGAAGAGGTTAGCCTCGCCGCCAAAGAGGCGGCGGCGCTTGCCATACAATCAGCTGAGGAAGCGGCTTCCCGTGCCGAGGAACTGGCGGTTTCCGCTAAAAAAGCGGTAGAAGAAGCAATCGAAAAAGCCAACGCCGCCGGCAAGGAAGCCGACGAGAGCGCCAAATCCGCCGGTGCCGCCCGTGCCGCGCTGGAAAAACGAATCACGCCTGATACTGCCACGGAGTCGGACGAAGCCGGCAGAAAAGCCAAGAGGGCTGCCGCTGCCGCCTACCAGGTGGCTGAAGAAGCCGACCGTAAATCAGAAGCGGCGGCGATAGCCGGAGACGATGCTATTAGTGCGGCCACCCGGGTCTCGGGAATACTGGCGGGGAGAGTAGATGAAGCGGGCAGAGAGGCGAAACAAACCGCCGCCACCGGCTTCCTGACCGCCGGCAGGACCCGCAAGAAAGCCGAGGCTGCCGACATTGCCGGAGACGAAGCCATCGAAGCTGCGGCGAGGGCGCTGCACCAGTTGGTAAGTCGCGCCGAGGAACTCGCCAAAGCCGCCGAGGCAGCCTCCGATGCTGCCACCAGGGCTTCGGAATCCGCCAGAATGGCATCCGAATCCGCTATGAGAGCTGCCGGCGAAGAAGCTGCTGCCAAGGCTGAAGAAGCCAAACGAGCTGCTGAAGAAGCCGGACTCAAGGCGGAGACCGCCGCCCGGCAGGCGAGAGAAGCCGCCGAAGCCGCTATGACCGCCGTCGGTGAAGAAGCCGCCCGTAAAGCAGAAGAAGCCAAGCGTGCCGCCGAGGAAGCCGGACGCAGGGCGGAAGAAGCCGCGAGGCGCGCCATTGAAGCCGCCGAGGCAGCTATGAGGGCTGCCGGTGAAGAAGCCGCCCGTAAAGCTGAGGAAGCGATGAGAATCGCCGAGGAAGCCGGTCGTAAGGCGGAAGAAGCCGCCAAGCAGGCGAGAGAAGCCGCCGAAGCCGCCAGCCGTTCTGCCAAAGAAGAGGTAGTTACCAAGGCGGAAGAAATCAAGAAGACTGCCGCGGAAGCGGTGGAAAAGGCTAAAGAAGCCAGCACCAGCGTATCCGCGGTTACGGAAGCGGAAGCCGTCAGGGCAGAACGTATCGCCAAGCTCGCCCAGAAAGCCGTCGAAGCCGCGATTAAAGAGGCTGCTGCGGCCGGGACCCTGGCAGATAAAACCGCTGCGGGCGCTAAAGAAGCCCGTGAGGAGACGAGAAAAGTCCCGTCTGTGATTGCGGCTGAAAAAGCGGACGAAGCGGGTGAAAAAGCCAAGAACGCCGCTGCTGCCGCCTATCGCTCCACGGAAGAGCTTGAAAGAAAAGCGGATACGGCTGCCATGGCCGCCGAGGAAGCCATCGACGCCGCTTCCAGGTTAACGGGCAAGATATCGGAAAGAGTGAAATCCGCCGGTGAGAAATCGCTGGCTACCACTGATACCGGCATGGAGACAGCCAAAGAAGTACAAAAGAAAGCTAAAATCGCTGATACCGCCGGTGACGACGCCATTGATGCCGCTACCCAGACGCTGCACAAGCTGGTGAAGCAGGCGGAAGACCTGGCGCGTAAATCCAGAGAGTCCGCGGATGCTGCATCCAGAGCCGCTGCAGAAGCCAGAAAGTCCTCGGAGCTTGCCGGCAAGACGTCGCTCAGCGCCTCCAAGAAGGCGGAGGAAGCCGCCCAGGGCGCCAAGTCGCTCGCCGCCGACGCCATCCGGAAAGCCGAGGAGATGGCTTCACGGATAGAGAAAGCCCACCAGGCAACTATCGAAGAGGTAAAGACCCTCTCCGCCAGAGTGGATGAAGCCTTCGGCATGGCTAAAGAAGCCCTCGACAAAATCAAGGGTCTATCCCAGAAACTGCTTACCAGTTGGGAAATGGGAATCATTATCGTCGCGGTAGTTGCCGCCGCCACCATGATAGGTCTCGGTCTGGCTGCCGTGTTACCCTAGCAGGACTCCGAGGAAAGAGGAACTGATATGAAGGTCTTATACGGACTCCTGGCACTGGGTATAATAGCGATAATAGTGGGAGTTGTCCTGCTGGTAACGTAATACGCGATTGATAAAAAATAACGAAGGCTGTTCCCGGGGAAATCAAACTCGGGAACAGCTTTCGTGTTTGATATAATCTAGCAAGCCTTTTCAACAAGCTCGACGATGTCGTATACCTTGAGGCGGCTGTTGCTTGACTTGGCGGCTTCGCCCAGGAGCTTCTCGCACCACGGACAGGCGGATGCGATTACCTCCGCTCCGGTAGCCTCCGCCTCCTTAATTCTTTCCATCGCCGTCCATATCGCGAATTCAGGGTTGGACTCGTTGACACCGCCGCCGGCTCCGCAGCACCAGGCGTACTCCTTTATCCTGTCCATTTCCATGAGCCGGACACCCGGTATCGCTTTAAGAACATCGCGTGGCGGCTCATAAACGCCGTAAGTGCCGCGTCGGAACTCTTTAGGCGGGTCGAACCGGCGCTGGATATCCGGCAGCCGCTTGCCTTCCCAGTGTATCCACGGCTCTCCCAGCCTGCCGAGATAACAGGGGTCGTGGTAGGTAACATTCATTTCTACTTTCTTATTCAGCTTGAGCTTGCCCTCTTTGATGAGCCGGGCAAGATACTCGGTGATATGCAGGACTTCAAGGTCGCCCCTCAAGTTATATTTATCATAGAGTACCTTGAAAGCCTGATAGCCGTCGGCGCAGGAAGTCACCAGCGTCCGCACGCCGGTTTGCTTAATCATCGCCACGTTCTTTTCAGCCTGGTCCAGGAAGTCGTGTAAATACCCCATCTGGTACGCCCTGCCGCCGCAGCAGGTCTCGCTGTTACCGGCGATACCGAAATCCACGCCTGCCTTTTGCAGCAGCTTCGCCGTCGCCCGCGCTAGCTTCCACATATCCTTATCGTAGCTGGTCAGGCAACCGACGTGATAAAGGACGTCCACTTTCTCTTTAGTTGCATCTTTTATGTCAAGTCCTTTCGCCCAGTCGGCGCGCTTTACCCTGGCGCCCGGTACCATGGTTCCCTGCTTGCGCAGGCTGTTAATGGCTTTTTCCAGGGCGGGGTGGGTATGCCCTTCCTCGACGGCTTTTATCCTGAACTCGTAAATCGGCTCGAGGACTTCCATGTCCATGGCGTATTTACACGAGATATCACAGCCGCCGCACATCTGGCAGTTGTAGATGATATCTTTCAGCTTATCGGTGTACTCAATCCGGTTTTCCAGCATCGCCACCCCGATACCCATCCTCCCGCCGCCGGAGTAAGCGTTAAAGTCATACCTGGAGATACTCGGGCAAATATTTGCTAGCTGGTTTCCCTTGACCTTCTCCAGTGGTATGAATTTACAGATACTGCACTTGTTGCAGAACTCCATGTCTTCCCGATAGTCTTCCAGCGCCATCCCTTTTCCTCCTTGGAATCAAAAACAGAGTTTGCCCGGATTCATGATGTTATTGGGGTCGAATATCGACTTTACCCGCTTCAGTGCCTCGACCGTCGCCGCGTCCCGGTTAACCACCAATCGGGCAGTCTCGCCGTAAGGTCTTGAAAAGAAAGCGCCGTGGCTTTCCAGATTTTTAACAGCGTCTTCGGACAGCTTCCTGACCTTCTCCGCTTCCTCCTGATTGGACGGGTCGTAGAACAGGTTGAACTCGACGTGGCAGTTAGTCCCCTGCACGATAGGCTGGAGATAGATACCCATGCCGGACGCGTCATAACCGGCGGCAATTGCCAGGTCGTGCATGGCGGCAATCAATCCGGGCAATTTATCGTAAACGGTCACGAAGAATACGTCCTGGCAGGCGCCCCTGCCGCGCAGTTTCCAGTACGGGTCGGCGGAAGGCTGATTCACCGCCTTGAGCAGTTCCGTAGCGGTTATTTTCCCTGCAGCCCCCGTCGGCTCCACGCCGACCTTTTGTGCGACGTCATTCACGTCCTTGACCTGATATTCCACCCTCTCTTCCGCCAGGTACTCGTAGCCCGCCACGTTATAGAGAAGCACGTAAGGGGGCAGGCTGTCCCTGATTTCCTGATAATCAGCCTGCGATTTCTTAGCCGTCATTGCCGCCAGGTTGACGCTATTCATGACAAAGCACTCGTTGACCAGCCGCAGCCTGATTATCCAGTGAATAAAATCAAATAGCTTATCGATATCGTCGGAGCCGACCACGAAAGGCCTTTCGATGGTCGGGAATAACTCACACCGCAGCGATGCCCAGGTAACGATTCCCATCGTCCCCTGCGCTCCGCCGATTACCCGGTACAGAGACGTCTGACCCGGACCCGCCGCCTCCTTTTGAGAACCCCCCGCCGCCCACTGTTCTTCCAGCGTGCCCGGTCCCGCGGCGGCGCCGGTGCGGAACATTTCCCCGTTGCCGAAGACAACCTCGACGCAGGCAAGCGGGTCGGCGATGTCCCAGTGGTACTTGGGCATGATGACCGGCTCGCGCTCCAGCATGCTCCCGACGACCGACTTCGTCCGGCGCGGCATCAGCGGCATGTTGAGTCGAAGTCCTTCCTTGGCCGCGGCGGGTATCAACTCGCTGAAGGTCACCCCCGGTTCAATCATTACAACGCGGTTCTTGCGGTCTATCCTGATTATTCTCTTCATGCCGCTTAAGTCGACGACTACCGCGCCGCCGATTCCGGGGACCGTATCGCCGCGGAAATGAGGGGGTCCTGAACTTACCGGCACGAGCGGGGTATTTGTCTTATTAGCCAGCCTGACGATTTTCTCCACTTCCTCCGCGCTCTTCGGCCTGACGACGTACGCCGGCTTGACCGGATTGACGAAACTGCCGTCGCGTGAATATTCGTCCAGCACATCCGGCTGGCTGGTTACACCGGCAGTACCCACTATCTTCGCCAGTCTGGCTTTTTCAACCATCGTTAGCTCCTTCAACTATTTCAGGTATAAATAATATACCATAAAAGTACGTTTTAAACGAAAGTGCTATAATAGAACCGTATATCTTGAGGAGGGCTCTGCATGAAGAAACTTACGGTAATTCCCGAACAGTGTTCCGACTGCCGTATCTGCGAACTGGTGTGCGCCATCAAGCACTTCGGTGTAAATAACCCGAAGAAATCGGCGATAAGAATAATCAATGCCTATCCGCATCCGGTAATGAGGATGCCGGTGGTATGCAGCCAGTGCCGCGTGCCTGCCTGCGCCCAGGTATGCCCTACCGACGCCCTGCGATGGGTCGACGGCATCGTGCAGCTGGATGAAGAGTTATGTATTTCCTGTTTTAAATGCGCGGAGGCATGCCCCTTCGGGGCGATTTATGCCCACGAGGACTGCAACCTGCCCATCAAGTGCGATATGTGCGGCGGCGACCCCGAATGCGTCAAGTACTGCCCGCTGGGGGCTTTACGGCTGATACCGGAGCACGCCCTCGGCGAGACCAAGCGAATCAGCAACATCCTCAGCTATACCCAGATGCGCGAGATAGAGTTCTACGAGAAGGGTGAAAAGAAGACCATCCGCTACGCGGAGATAGGCAAGGAAGAGCTATGAGCATCAAGAGCGGATACTTTAAAAAACACCTCGCCGTAGACCTTACAGAAGGTAGTACTGATTACCTGGACCTGCCGGACGTTTTCCTGGAAAAATACATCGGCGGGCGCGGCTTCGGCGCCAAGCTTACCTGGGATAACCTCAAGAAGCATAATTTCAAGATAGACCCGCTGGGAAGCGAGAACCTGATAGCCATCGCCCCCGGACCGCTGACCGGTGCTTACCTGCCTTCGTCGGGCAAGAACTCGTTCGTCGGCATATCTCCCGCCACCGGACTTTACGGCGATTCGTCAATAGGCGGGGGTTTCGGGGTAGAAATGAGGCAGACGGGAATCGATGTCCTGTCCGTCACCGGTAAAGCACCGGAGCTATCGATTCTTCTTATCGATAACCACGATGCCCGGATACTCCCCATGCCGGAACTCAAGGGCAAGACCTCGCTGGAAGCCGAGGGAATTATCCGTGAAACACTGGACGTCCAGACGGCGCACATCGCCACCATCGGTCCCGCCGGTGAAAACCTGGTTAAGTTCGCCTGCGTCAATACGGACTGGGGAAGGAACGCCGGCAGGACGGGGTTCGGGGCTATCATGGGCGCCAAGAACCTCAAGGCGATTATCGTGCGGGGGCA
>CAZPAS010000055.1:0-12842 GCA_964584575.1 uncultured Dehalococcoidaceae bacterium
CTCCTTGTCATGTAGTCCAAACATTATAGATGAATAGTTGAAATAATCGTTAGAAAACGGCAAATCAGTTGCATCAGCCAAGTAGAATGATATATTTTTTAACTGTCTTTTATTTTTGTTTTTCGAGGCTGCTTTGAGCATGTTTGGGTCATTATCAATTCCTACCGCCTCAATGCCATTCATGCCGTATCTGATAACCTGCGCTCCAGTACCACAGCAAATGTCCAGCACCCTGTCTTCAGCAGTCATACCAGCGTAGTCCATTACAAAATCTCTAATATTGCTGAGTAGAGGGTCTACCAGATTCGAATAGTTGAATAGAAACATCAAGACAAATAATAGCAGAGAATGAATGATTGTCCAATGACCAAAGCAGAATCTAGATATCAGTTATTTTATATTAAAAAAAGTGGCAGCGGGTGGATTCGAACCGCCGACCAAGGGCTTATGAGTCCCCTGCTCTACCACTGAGCTACGCTGCCACGCATTGAAAAATATATCATCAACGCCGTCGGAGTGTCAATGTCGTTTGATGACGTGGATACTAACGGCTTTGAAGGTAGCGTAAACCTCTGTACCCTTCTTCAGTCCCATTTCCTCGGCTGACCTCTTGGTCACCAGCGCCACCAGCGGAAATCCGCAGTCTATCTCCACACGGCAGAGCGGTCCGGTGGATACCGTCCAGGTCACTTTACCCTCCAGAGAGTTCCTGGCGCTGCTGGAAATCCTGGAAAGCGCCACGGTAATATCTTCCGGACGCATACATACGGAGACCTCCTCCCCGGCCTGGAAATCGGTCACTGTCTCAATAATCCTGCCGTTGACGTCTATAGCAGCCGTCTCGCCTTCGTTGGACTTCACGATGCCGTCGATGATGTTTTCCATACCGACGAACTCGGCGACCTGCCGGTTCATCGGGGAAGCAAATATCTCCCGGGGGTCGCCGGACTGGACCATCTCGCCGTTGACCAGTACGCCTATACGGTCGGCGAGGCGCTGTCCCTGCGACATGTCATGGGTCGCCATAATAACGGTTATGGTCTCTTTCCTGATGATATCAGCTATCAAATCCTCGATTTTCGCTGCTGAAACGGGGTCGAGATTAGCGGTGGGCTCATCGAGGAGCAAAACCTCCGGCTGGACGGCTATCGCCCGGGCTATGGCCACCCTCTGCACCTCTCCCCCGGACAGCGTACGCGCGTTTCTGTTCTTGTACCCCGTAAGACCCACCGTCTTCAGGATTTTCTCCACTTCTCCGCGGACATGCTTGCCATCGATACCGCGCCATCTCAATCCATAAGCGACGTTCTCATAAACGCTGGTATTAAAGACCACCGGCTTCTGGAGCACGAACGCCATGCGGCGCCGGGTCTCCAGCTTCACCCTGTCCGAGGAATTGACATCGACGCCGTTAAAAAATACCTTCCCTTTGGCTGGCGTATCCAGAACGTCGATAAGCCGGAGAAGAGTCGTCTTGCCGGCGCCGGTAGGACCTATCAGGGCAAATATCTCACCACGCTCCACCCGCAGGTTGATATTTTTCAGGATGGTCTGCCCGTCCCGCCGCTGTGTCAGGTTCCTCGTTTCTATCAAGGGCATATTTTTACCTCTGCTGTATCCTGTTCATTATGATATTAACAATCAGGGCAATGATAATAAGGATGATGCCCAGCGCCAGGGACAGCTCGATATCACCCTTGGAAGTCTCCAGAGAAATGGCCGTGGTGATGACGCGCGTGAAACCACGGATGTTGCCGCCGACCATGAGGGAAATGCCTACTTCCGAAATAGCCCGGCCGAACCCCATGATAACCGCCGCGATGACGGCGAATCGGGCCTCCTTCACGACGAGTACCGCCATCTGCCAGCCGCCGGCGCCCATGGAACGCGCCGTATCCAGGATTGCCTTGTCCACGTTACTGAGAGCGGAGATGGTCAATCCGAGTAGTATCGGGGTGATTAGTATCACCTGGCCCACGACGATAGCTGTGGGCGTGAAAAGAATGCCGAGTCCCCCTAAAGGTCCCGACCGCGAAATGAAAACGAAAACAAAAAGTCCCACGGCTACGGTGGGCACGCTGTAGAAGGTCTGAATCAGACTGACCAGGAACCGCTTGCCGCCGAACTGGTTGAAATGAATGAGACAGGCGATTGGTATACAGATAGCCGAGCCAATGACCGCCGAGGATACCGCAATCAACAGCGACCTTCCGGCTATCTGCATCACCTCGGGGTCAAGGGTAACAATGAGCTCTACGGCCTTTACCAGACCGTTCCAGATATTCTCCAATACGTTCGCTCCGTGAATATTATACCACCCCTACGGTATAATCCCCTCCCCCCAGTGGGTATCGGGGGGAGGGGAAATGCAATAGAGGAGGCACGAAGTTTGTTGACTATTTTGCGTAGGGCGGCACGGGGGTCGTGTAGTCCTCAACCGGGGGACAGCCCGGCATATCGCAACTGGCGATGGGGAAGAACAGGGAGCGCCCGTATTCCGCCGTTCCGTAGGTGGCGATGATATCCT
The DNA here is from genome assembly GCA_964584575.1 of uncultured Dehalococcoidaceae bacterium. Classification (GTDB taxonomy): domain Bacteria; phylum Chloroflexota; class Dehalococcoidia; order Dehalococcoidales; family RBG-16-60-22; genus JAFGPF01. The sequence goes on from CAZPAS010000055.1 coordinate 2,528, forward strand.
GGACTTCGTCGGAGATTAGCCAGTTGATGAACTGGTTGGCGATGTCTATTTTAGTGCTGGCGTACATCTCCGGATTGATGGCTATCGCGGCGTAAATATTGATGAAGATGGGGTCTTTCTCCACCAGCGACACGATATCCAGGTCCGCTTTCAGGTTGTACGCCAGGAAGGTGGAGATATCAGCCATGGTGTATGCCTGCATTTCGTTGGCCATCAGCAGGGTGGGTCCCATACCCTTGCCGGCTTCCACGTACCAGTCGCCAGAATTCCTCACTTCTTCATAATCGAACCCGGCTTCCTTCCAGATGAGTTTTTCCTTGGAGTGAGTGCCGGAATCGTCACCGCGTGACACAAATTTTATGTTGCCCTTCATACCTTCATCGTAGATTTTCTGGTAGGCGGCAGCGGCGGACAGACCCGTGATACCCGCGGGGTCATCGGGAGGACCGGCAATCAGGAAGAAATTGTAGGCGAAGTTACGGCGGTTGATGCCGTAACCGTCGGCGATGAACACGTCTTCCCTCGCCCGGTCATGCACGATGATGGCATCGACGTCACCACGCCTGCCGTACTCGAGGGCGATGCCGGTACCGGCATAGACAATATCCATTTCCACGTTAGCCAGCTCTTCGAATATCGGCTCCAGGTGGTACCAGAGACCCGTATCGTAGAGGCTGGTGGTGGTGGCGATTTTAAATCTCACCATGGGGTCGTGCAGCGGGAATGACGCTTCCCCCTCCGGCTCGGTACAGCCGATTACCGCCGGGACCAGACTGGCAAGCAGCACGACGACCAGTAGGGCCAGCGTCGCCTTCCTTCCCTTTTTCAGCATCGAGTACATAGTTCTCCCTCCTTTGTTTTTATTTATGATATCACCAATTTGTTATAATTGCAATAGTACAAATAGATTATTTCAATCCCCTGCCGGGACGGCGACTTTGACGCGCTTTATGGCCTGTGTTACAATTGAAATCGGCAATCTTCTTCCTGAAAAAACGCCCCACGAATAGATAAATCCAATCACTAAAGGAAGTAGCTGCGCTTATGGATATTAGAAAAATCGGCGTGGTGGGCTGCGGGCAAATGGGCGGCGGAATCGCCCAGGTATGTGCCCGGGCGGGTTATGAGGTGGTCGTTTCCGAAATCAACGAAGAACTGCTGAAGAAGGGGCTGGGGAAAATCCAGTCCGCCCTGGACCGGAACGTGCAGAAGGAAAGGATGACGCAGGCGGAAAGGGACGCTACACTGGCACGTCTCAAGGGAACGACGGATACCGGTGATTTTTCCACGTGCGACCTGGTAATCGAAGCCGCCGTTGAGAACCTGGAACTTAAGAAGAAGATATTCGGCGAGCTGGATAAGGTGTGCCCGGAACGAGCCATACTGGCTACCAACACCTCCTGCCTTTCCGTCACGGAAATGGCAGGTGTAACCGGCCGACCGGACAGGGTGCTGGGAATGCACTTTTTCAATCCGGTGCCCGTGATGACGCTGCTGGAGATAGTCCGGACGGAAGCCACTAGCGAAGCCACGCTGGATACAGCCAGGCAACTCGGGGAGAAGCTGGGCAAGACCTATGTTATCATCCCGGACTCGCCGGGATTCATCGTCAACCGTCTCATAACGCCGCAGATTATGAACGCTATCCGCATGGTGGAATCCGGCATTTCCACCCCGAAAGACATCGATACCGCGATGACGCTGGGGGTGAACTACCCGATGGGACCGCTGGCGCTGGCCGACCTCATCGGGCTGGACACGGTCCTGTTCATCGCCAACGGGATATACGACAAGCTCAAGGACGAGCAGTACGCCGCCCCGGAACTCCTTAAAAAGATGGTCGAGTCCGGGCAGTTGGGGCGGAAGACGGGCAAGGGCTTTTACGAGTACAATCGATAAAAGGAGAATGACGATGAGCATCGAAGGGAAAGTGGCTCTGGTCACGGGCGGTTCCGGCGGACTGGGGAGAGTACACTGCCTGACGCTTGCCAGTGCGGGCTGCAAGGTTGCCGTCGCCGCTCACAACAACATCGAAAAGGCGGAGGCGGTGGTCGAGGAAATCAAGGCAATGGGCAAGCAGGCAATGGCGGTGGCGATGGACGTCGCCAGCTGGGACGAGGTGGAAGCCGCCGTGAAGAAAGTCGAAAAGGCGCTGGGTCCCGTGGACATCCTCGTCAACAACGCCGCCGAGGGAATCGTGCGGGCGGTGACCATCGCCAGGATGAAAATCCAGGACTGGGCGAAGGACTTGAGTGTCAACCTGACGGGCCCGTTCAATACTATCAAGTGCTGCCTGCCGGGGATGCTGGAGCGGGGGTGGGGACGGATTATAAACATCTCCTCAATCGCCGGCACCATGGGTGGCGCCGGACAGTGCAGCTACGCCACCACCAAGGCCGGACTTATCGGGCTTACCAAGACGGCGGCGCTGGAAGGGGCCCGCAAGGGCGTGACCGCCAACGCCATCGTGCTCGGAGTCTTCGACGGGGGCAGCTGGCACGAGGTCGCCCCGGAATTCCAGGAACGCATCGTTAAGCGTATGGCTTTGCGCCGCACGGGCACGCCCCAGGAATTGAGCAACGTGCTGCTCTTCCTGGCTTCCGAGGAATCCAGCTACGTTACCGGCGAAGCCATCGAGGTCAGCGGCGGCGCCGGGCTTTTTACCTTTTAATTATAAATGATGTCATTCTGGCGAAGGCCAGAATCCAGACCACCCAGTGTCCCCACCACTGGATTCCAGCTTCCGCTGGAATGACAGAATAAAAACAACTGAAGTAACGAAAGGAGAAAATACATGAGTGAAGCTGTTATCGTCAGCGGTGTCAGAACTGCCATAGGCAATTACGGAGGTGCATTACAGGACGTCCCGGCGTCAAAGCTGGGCAGCATCGTGATACAGGGTGCCATGAAGAAGGCAGGCCTGAGACCTAAGGGCGACGCCAGCTACGCGCCGGAGTCGCTCAAGGGTGAAGGACTCATCGAGCTGGAGAAGAAATACTATACCTGGGACGATTCCCTCCGGGAAGTCCTCGTCGACGAGGTAATCATGGGGAACGTCGTCCAGGCAGGCCAGGGACAGAATCCCGCCCGCCAGGCGGCCATCTACGCCGGCGTCCCCAAGGAAGTCAACGCCTACACAGTTAACAAGATTTGCGCTTCCGGCATGAAGGCGGTAGCCCTGGCGGCGCAGTCAATCAAAGCCGGCGAGGCAAATATTATCATAGCCGGCGGAATCGAGAATATGAGCGCCGTCCCCTACTACGTCCCCAGGATGCGGTGGGGCGCCAGGATGTTCAACGCCGAGATGGTCGACGGCATGGTGCATGACGGTCTCTGGGAAATTTTCTACAACTACCACATGGGCGTTACCTCGGAGAACATCGCCGAGAAGTACGGCATCACCCGTGAGGAACAGGATGCCTTCGCCCTGGAGAGCAACAATCGCGCGCTGGCGGCCACCCGGGACGGAATCTTCAAGGAAGAGATTGTGCCGGTAGAAGTAAAGATCAAGCGCGAGATGAAGATGTTCGACGTTGACGAGCACCCCAGGGAGACATCAATGGAATTGCTGGGCAAACTGCCGACCGTCTTCAAATCCGACGGCGCGGTGACCGCCGGTAATGCCTCCGCCATCACCGATGCCGGAGCCGCTCTGGTAATAATGTCGGCGGAAAAGGCTAAAGAACTCGGGTTGAAACCGATGGCGACCATCCGCGCCTACGCCAGCGGCGGCGTCGACCCCGCCTACATGGGACTGGGCGTAATACCAGCCACCAAGAAAGCGCTGGAGAAAGCCGGACTTACCCTGAATGACATCGACTACATAGAACTCAACGAAGCCTTTGCCTCGCAGTCGATTGGCTGCATCCGGGAAATGGGCTTCGACATGAGCAAGACGAACCTGCACGGCGGCGGAATCTCACTGGGGCACCCCATCGGCTGCACCGGCGCCAGAATCTTGGTAACGCTCGCCCACGAGATGCAGCGGCGCGACCTTCAGCTGGGTCTGGCGACGCTCTGCATCGGCGGCGGACAGGGAATGGCAACGATTATCGAGCGTAAGTAAGTCTATATAACTAGTTAAAAAACGAGGCGGCATCTCTCAAGATGCCGTCTTTTTCTTTACATCGTAATCAGGGATTTATCATTCGCCCGACTATGCCTTAAAAGTCATTCTGAGGCGCCCCGATTTTATCAGGGCGCCGTGAGAATCCCAGGGTGGGGTCATGTCAGGCGAGTTCCTCACGAGACCATCACGCCCGTCTCCGACGGTCTCAGGGTGACACAAAAGGAACTGTCAGGATAAAGCTCATTCGCCCGGCAACCGCGGGGAGTACAGACTCCGCGTCCAGCGCAGCAGGCTGATTTTCCAGACCCCTTTCTCCCGGACATACTCCATCTCGTAATATCCCCCCATCCAGTCCGGCGCGTCCACGTCGGCGACCGGCGAGGGGTCACGCTGGACTTTGTGGGGGAGGGAAAAATGGGTGTAGAGCAGCCAGCTTCCCGTGGCTTTGTCTCCCTCCACGGATATGATAGGATGCACCACGTAGTTGCCTTCCTGTCCTACGTGCGTAATGGAAATTTTCTTTTTAAATAGGTCTTCGATAGCCTGTTTCCCTTCAACCTTACCCACGCTCAGGTCCACCACGGCGTCCTCCGCAAAGCAGTCCACGAGGTCGTCCCAGTCTATCGTGGTAAGGTCGTTGACGTAGCGTATCTGGAGCTGCCTGATAGCTTCAATATCCTCCAGGTTTTTGAGCCTCTTTTCCATTTCTTCAAGATTCATGTAATATCATCCTCTCTTCTTATATTCGGGGCACCAGGTGGCATTGGGACGTTCCGGATTGCGGCAGGCGCCGCGCCAGTTCCACTTACAGCTGTCGCAGAGAACTACGTTCATCCCCAGCCACTTCTTAACGCCTAGGATAAACCTGTCTTTCCGGCCCGGACCAGCCTGCTTTTTCACAATACATCCTTCCGATACAATTTAGTTTAGCAAACATGGTGCTATCAGGCAATAATTGTGCTACAATACGTTAGAACCTGACTCGAAAGGTACAACGCCATGGCGAAACTACCGGGAAGGAAAAAGGGGAAAGACCGCAAGCAGGAAATTATAGAGGAACAGGCACAGGAAAAACCGCTCAACATCGAAACGATTACCTGGGGCGACCTCACGTGGGTAAATATCATGCCCCCATCCGAGCGGGAAACGAAGTACCTGGAAGAAAATTACGATTTCCATCCCCTTGACCTGGACGACTGCCTCAGCCGCAAGCAGATTCCCAAGGTCGACGAATATCCCGATTACCTGTTCGTCATCTTCCACCTGCCGGTTTTCGACAAGGAGACTAGGGTTACCACCAAGCGGCAATGGTCGGCGTTCGTGGGAGAGAAATTCCTCATTACCCTCCACACCGGCGAACTGAGGACGCTGACGGCGCTGTTCCGCGACTGCCAGGTAAATGAAGATTCCCGTGAGGAGTACTTCAGCAACGGCTCCGGTTACCTGCTCTACCGCATACTCGACCGCTCCATCGACTCCTATTTCCCCGTCCTGGACAAAATCCTCAGCCTGATGGAAGACATGGAAGACAACGTCTTCGACGAGGACGTGGAGACGGCTAAAGAACTGAGCATCTTACGGCGGGATATCATCGCCCAGAGACGCGTCATGTTCCCGACCCGCACGCTTTTTATGTCCCTGGAAAGAAGGCTGAAGAGGTTTACCAAGGTTGACCTGACCGTGTATTTCGGCGACCTCATGGACCATATGACCAAGATATGCGAGACGCTGGACGAGCTTAAAGAAGTCATCGAGGTGTTTAAGGATACGGACTATACCCTGGCTACCTACCGTATCAACCGGGTCACGCGACTGCTGACCATCTTTTCTACCATCGTCCTGCCGTTCTTAATCGTTTCCAGCCTTTACGGGATGAACGTCGTACTGCCGGGAGGAGTGGAAAGGGGAAGCACACAATCGTTCCTGATACTGCTGCTGATAATGCTGATTATCGCCGGAAGTATGCTTTTCTTCTTCCGCCGCCGCCGCTGGATTTAGGAAATGAGCATCTCATACCGCCTGGTGATAATCATCGCCGTATTTATCACCTGCCTTATCACCGCCAATATCATTGCCGTTAAAGTAATCGACCTCGGTCCGTTCACCCTGCCGGCGGCAATCTTCGTTTTTCCGCTGAGCTATATCTTCGGCGACGTTCTTACCGAGGTCTACGGCTACCGCGTGGCGAGGCGGGTTATCTGGCTGGCTTTCGGCTGCAACCTGATTTTCGTTTTCTTCACCTGGATAGGGCAAATACTCCCCATTGCATCTTTCTGGGAGGGGCAGGGAGCCTACGAGCGCATCCTTGGGTTCGCGCCCCGGCTGCTGGCGGCGTCCTTCTGCGGCTATCTGGTCGGGGAGTTCGTCAATTCCTTCATCCTGGCGAGAATGAAAATTATCACGAAAGGTCGCTGGCTGTGGAGTCGGACCATCGGCTCGACGATTGTCGGGCAGGGACTGGATACGTCCATCTTCATCACGCTGGCGTATATCGGCACCGGCTCCCCCGTAGCAACGATGATTCTGCACCACTGGTTTTTCAAGGTGGGCATCGAGGCGGTATGCACGCCGGCGACTTACGCAATCGTAAGGTGGCTGAAAAAGAAAGAAGGCATCGACACTTACGATTACGATACCAGGTACAATCCATTTATCATAACGGAAAAGGGGCAGTAACAATGAAGGTTCAGATTCTCGGCGCGCATAATTTAGAATCGCAGGACACGCGGTGTATCAGCCTGCTGGTCGACGACATTCTGGCGATAGACGCCGGCGCCCTTACTTCCAGCCTGTCCTTCCCGGCACAGCAGAAGCTAAAAGCCGTCCTGCTGACCCACCAGCACTACGACCACACGCGCGATATACCCGCCCTGGGCATGAATTTCTTCATGCACGGGAGCACTATTGATGTTTACTCCACGGCACCCGTACGCGATGCCCTGCTGGAACACCTGCTGAATGACAGCCTTTATCCTAATTTCATGGAAAAGCCCCCGGAGAAACCGTCGATTAAGTTCAACGAACTTAAACCGGGACGCACGGAATCAGTTGTCGGGTATAAGGTATTGCCGGTCTCCGTCAATCACGCCGTGCCCACGGTCGGCTACGAGGTAACCGCCCCGGACGGTAAGAAGCTGTTCTATACGGCGGATACCGGTCCGGGACTGGACGAATGCTGGCGGCAGGTATCGCCCGACCTGCTTATCATCGAAGTCACCGCCCTCAACAAATGGGCGCAGTTCTCCTTAGGGTCGGGACACCTCACCGCCGGGATGCTGCACAAGGAACTGGAAAGCCTGCGGAAACTTAAAGGCGGACTGCCGCAGATAGTCACCGTGCACATGAACCCGCTGGACGAGCCGGAGATAAAGAAAGAACTGGACGCGGTAGCCGCGGCTTTGAATACGGAAATAAAACTCGGCTGCGAGGGAATGATAATAGAGTTTTAGAAATGAACGGAAGCAGTACCATCGGCGAGATGAAATTCATAGTCGACCATAACGTGGGCAAGCTGGCGAAGTGGCTGAGGATGATGGGTTACGACAGCCTGTTCTTCGACGGCGAAGACGATACCCAGATGGTCAGGCAGGCGCTCGCCGAGGGAAGGATGATCCTTACGCGGGACGCCGGGATTATGAAGAGGCGCGTGGTCAATAACGGGCGGCTCAAGGCGATACTCATCGAGAGCGAGGAGCCGGAGCGCCAGATGCGGCAGGTCATAAACCGGCTGGACCTGAACACCAACCTGCGTCCTTTCACACTCTGCCTGGAATGCAATCACCCGCTGGTGGAAAGGAGCCGCGAAGATGTAAAAGACCGCGTGCCGCCCCACGTGTATCAAACACAGACCCAGTACATGGAATGCCCCGCCTGCCGGCGTATCTACTGGCGGGGGACGCACTGGGAGGCCATGACGCGGAAACTGGAAAAACTGGCGAAAACGAACGATAACTAGGGAAATCAAGGAGGAAAACAGATGGGTGTTTACGATATTGCTGTAACAAGACGGTCGGTAAGACGGTTCAAAGATAAACCCGTGCCCTACGAAGTACTGGAGAAATGCCTCAACGCGGGCAGGCTGGCGCCGTGCGGACGCAACCACCAGGTATGCGAGTACGTCGTCATCGACGACGCCGAGGTGCTGCCCGGGATATTCGAGAATATCGGGGGCTCGGTTAAGATGTCGCCGGAGAAAGGCGGACCGCGCCCCGAACAGGCGCCCAAGGCGTATATCATCGTCCTGATAAACAAGACTTGGGAAGATGAGAACCGCCGGAGAATCTCCCTGTACGACGTGGGCATGGCGGCGGAGAACATTATACTGGTCGCCTACGAACAGGGACTCGGCGCCTGCCCGATATTGATGTTTAACGAGAGCAACATCAAGCCCATATTGAACATACCGGATACGCACGACATCGCCCTGGTGATTGCCATGGGCTACCCGGACGAATTTCCGGTGGCGGAGGTGGCTACCGACTCCGTGGACGGCTGGCTGGACGATAAGCTGGTGCGCCATATCCCCAAGCGCAGGCTGCGAGACATCGTGCACCGGAACGGGTTTTAGCCTCAGACGTATTGACCGAAGTTGAATATATTGCTACACTCAATGCAACGGGAGTAAACATAATCAGTATGAAAATCGTCACCGCCGAACAGATGAGGCAGATAGACCGGGCATGTATCGAAGGGGGCACGCCCCAGAGCACGCTCATGGAAAACGCGGGTAAATCCGTCGCCGAGGAGACGCGCTCCGCCCTGGGACCCATGAATCGGCAGAATATCCTGTGCCTGGTGGGCGCGGGGAATAACGGCGGAGACGGCCTGGTGGCGGCGCGCTACCTCAACGAATGGGGGGCGAAAGTCAGCGTTTACCTGTGCAGCCAGCGAAAACCCGACGATAAAAACCTCAAGCTGGTGCAGGAACACAACATTACCTGCATCGAAGCCGCCGATGATAAAAACCTGAAGAAATACAACGACCTGCTGGCGAAGGCTACCTGTGTTATCGACGCCCTGCTGGGTACCGGCAGGATGCGTCCGCTGGAAAGCGTATATAAAAAGGTACTGGAAAAGGTCAACGCCACAAAAGCCAAACGCAAACTCACCGTAGTGGCGGTGGACCTGCCCTCGGGGATGGACGCCGATACGGGCGTGGTCGACCCCGCCTGCCCCTACGCCGACGTCACCGTGACGCTGGCTCTCCCCAAGCTGGGACACTACGCTTTCCCCGGCGCGGAAAGGGTCGGCAGACTCAAGATAGCCGATATCGGAATTCCGGTAAAGCTGGCATCATCCGTCATGACCGAGCTTATGACCGCCGAATGGGCAAGGGAGAGGCTGCCGAAGCGCCCGCTCAACGCCAACAAGGGCACGTTCGGGAAGGCACTGGTCATAGCCGGGTCAATCAACTACATCGGCTCGGCTTACCTGGCGTGCAGCGGCGCCATGCGGGTTGGCGCGGGACTGGTAACGCTGGCGACAGCCGCCAGCCTGCAACCCGTCATAGCATCCAAGCTGACCGAGGCAACCTACCTGCCGCTGCCAGAGTCGCCGTCCGGTCACATCTCCGCAGAAGGGATTGATATTATCAACCAAAACTACAGCCAGTATGATGCGCTTCTCCTCGGCTGTGGATTGGGGCAGAATCGTTCGACGGCGGAATTTATCATATCGCTGCTTCTGGAAAAGAGGCTGCCGCCGCTGGTGTTGGACGCCGACGCCCTGAATATACTGTCTAAAACGCCCGACCGATGGAAACTGCTGCCCGGCGACGCCATACTGACACCGCACCCCGGCGAGATGTCCCGGCTGTGCGGTCTTTCAATAGATGAGATACAGTCAGACCGTATCGGCATAGCCAGGAAATACGCCCGGGAATGGAACAAGACCATCGTCCTGAAGGGCGGCTATACATTAATCGCCAGCCCGGACGGCTACTGCCGGGTAAGTCCCTACGCCCACCCCGGGGTGGCAACGGCGGGCTCGGGCGACGTCCTTGCCGGGGTAATCACCGGCATGGTTGCCCAGGGGCTGCCGCTTGCCGACGCCGCCGGACTGGGCGTGCGCGTGGGCGGCGAAGCCAGCGAGATAGTCTGTAATTTACTCGGCGACGCGGGCATAATAGCCTCCGACCTGCTGACGGCACTGCCGGTCGCCATCAAGCAGCTGAAAAACGCAACCAATGGTGTTGAAAGTTGAGGGAAATGCCATGTTGTTAGCCATAGACATAGGTAATACCAACGT
>CAZPAS010000056.1:0-5379 GCA_964584575.1 uncultured Dehalococcoidaceae bacterium
GCTGCTTGAGCATGGTGGGCACCATCATGGCGCGGTTGGCCTTTTCCCTCTCCACGAGCGTCATCCATTCTTCAGGCTCGAACTGGCGCTCCATGACCAGCGTCCGCCCGCCGTAGATAGCCGCCATCATCGCCTGGATGCCGGCGACATGATAAAGGGGCACGGTCAGGATATTGCTTTCATCGGAATCCGGGTCGGCGGGGGAAACGTTTTCCAGCATATAGGAGCTGAAGCTGTTGTGAGAAAGCATCACCCCCTTGGGGAAGCCGGTGGTGCCGGCGGTATACATCAGCATGGTGGTATCTTTATCATCAATCTCGGTCACTACGTCGTCGGCCGGGGATGACTGGACAATGTCCTCGTAATACAGCATGTCGTCGTACTTTTTCTCGATGGAAATCAGGTTCTTGAGCGACTTTACCTCCGGCTGTATGGACTTAATCATGGGGATGTAGCGGTCGCCGGCTAAAATGGTGGTGGCATCGGCGGTATTGAGCATGTAGGCGAGTTCCTTTTCCTTGGCGCGGAAGTTCAGCGGTAGATAGATGGCGCCCATCTTGGCTACAGCAAAATACGTTTCCACGCACTGATTGCAGTTGACCTGCAGAAAAGCTACGCGCTCTCCCTTCTGTACACCCAGCTTCATCAGTCCGTTCGCCAGGCGGTTGACGCGCTCGTTGAGCTGGCTGAACGTGTACCTCTTGTCTTCGTAGACGATGGCTGCTTTATCGGGGCATATAGCGGTGGCGATGTTGAGAAAATCGGTAGTATTCACTCCGTACCTCCAGATGTGGAATATTTCTCCTGCGGGTTAATTTTAACCTTTTTACGATGGAAAAATCAAACCTTAACGCGGGGTTTTACTCTGCGAAATTTTCTATCGGCCTGCTTTTTCCTTAACCTTACGTACTATTGCAGACATGGTTTCCCCGGCTTTGTTGTTGATGAGGACATCCGCCCGGTCGTCCATGGGGGTAGCGCTGAGGTTAACAATGATGAGCCTGGCGCCGGACTCCACCGCGTACACCGGCATCAGGGCAGCCGGGTATACAATGAGCGTAGAGCCGACGACGATACAAAGGTCGGAAGCCATGGCGCGGCGGCTGGCTTCTTCCAGCACCTTTACCGGCAGCTGCTCCCCGAACATGACGATATCCGGCTTGAGCATACCGCCGCATTCCTCGCAGTCCGGTATTTCCTCGCCGCTGTCCAGCCTCACTTTTATCTTGTCCAATGAATATCGCCGTCCGCATTGCAGGCATACCGCCCACTGCATGTTGCCGTGAAGTTCGAACACCCTTTCGGCGGGGACGCCCGCTTTTTCGTGCAGGTTATCGATATTCTGGGTGATAACGCAGTCCAGCCTGTCCATGCGGTACAGCTCGGCGATGGCGTGATGGGCATCGTTCGGGAGTGCTTTATCGGTCATTATCCCCTCTTTGAGGATGTACCACTGCTTGCGACGCGAATCGGGATTTTTTAAGAACCTTTCGATGGTAAAATCATCGGGGTCGAATCGGTCCCAGATGCCGCCCGGACTGCGGAAATCGGGTATGCCCGACTCCGTGCTGATGCCGGCGCCGGTAAAGACCACCAGCCTCCGGCTCCCCAGAATAAGGTCGGCGGCTTTTTCCGCCAGCGCTTCCAGTTCCTGCTCGTCCATTTCAGTCACTCACAGCCTCAAGACGGGAGGCCAGTCGGGCTTCCAGTTCCAGTCCCTCCGCCAGGGGGAGGTCGAGTCCCCTCATCACTGACTGCTTGATATAGCGTACCGCCGCGGGATTGTACGACTTTATTTTATCGGCGAGTTTTTCCGCCTCGGGCAGCAGGTCAGCGCGCGGTACGACGCGGTTGACCAGCTTTATTTTCAGAGCTTCCGCCGCGGTAAGCCACCGGCCGCTCATCAGCATTTCCAGCGCCGCCGCCTGCCCTACCGTCCGCGGCAGGGTCTGGCTGCCGCCGGCGGCGGGGATGATTCCCAGACCCGGCTCCGGCAGACCGAACTGCGCGTCCTCTGAAGCCAGCCGTATATCGCAGCATAGTGCCATTTCGATGCCGGAACCGAGCACGTAGCCGTGCATGGCGGCGATAAACGGCTTATCTATACTCAGGAAACGCCCCCAGATGTCCCTGTCGAAGCGCGCCCGCCGCGCCATTACCGGGGGCGGCGCCGTAAGAAATTCGGTGAGGTCGGCGCCGGCGCAGAAAGCCTTCTCACTCGCCCCTTTCAGGGTAACCACGCGGACTTCCGGGTCGTCCTTGATTGCCCCCAGCACTTCGTATAACTCGTCCCGCATCCGGATGTTGTAGGCGTTGAGGGCTTTGGGGCGGTTGAGGGTAATACAGCCCGTGCCTTCCTGTTTTTCATAGATAATGACTTCAAAACTGCTCATCTATATTTTCTACCTCACCCCCTGTATCCCCCTCTCCTATCAAGGAGAGGGGGAAGTATATCTAAGAGGGGCTTCGTCCCTTTAAAACTCCCTGTAATTACTCCCCTTTAAATTCGGGCTTCCTCTTTTCGCGGAAGGCCTTGATACCCTCGGTGCGGTCGGCGGTAGTGTGCAGCAGGAAATAAAGGTCGGCTTCCAGTCGCAGCCCCTGCTCCAGCGTCATGTCCATCCCCTTATTGACCGCTTCCTTGAGATACCGCAAGGCGATGGGCCCCTTGCCGGCGATGGTTTCCGCCAGCTCTTGGGTCTCCTCCTCCAGCGCCTCCGGCGGCACCACCCGGCTGACCAGTCCCATTTCCAGAGCTTCATCGGCGGATATTATATCGCCGGTCAAGAGTAGTTCCATGGCTTTGCCCCTCCCCACGATTCGGGACAGTCGCTGTGTGCCCCCGTCCGACGGCATACGTCCCTGCGTAACCTGCGGCAGGCCGAACTGCGCGTTACTGGAAGCCAGACGGATATCGCAGGCGAGGGCTATTTCCAGTCCCTCCCCCAGCGCATCGCCGTTGATAGCTGCGATAATCGGTTTTTCTATGCCTGCAATCGAAGCCGCGTTACGGTAAATATCACTCCCCACCTCCACCCCTCTGCAGAAAGCGCCGCCGCGGCCGGTCAGCATCGCCGCGTATACATCGTCGTCCCGGTTTATCAGTTCGCAGACCTCCGCAAGCTCCTGCGCCATACGCCCGTCCACGGCATTACCTTCGCCGGGTCGGTTCAAGACCACGCTTGCCACGTGCTGTTTCTTCGTATAAATAACGGTGCTGTATGCCATATTTTCTCTCCCCGACCCGGAATATTTTCCAGGCTAATCTTAAACCGCTTTTTACGGCAGCGTCAAGGTTGCGTACACTGAAACCGCCACTTGATAAATTTCACGCTTGATAGTATCATTTAACAGATGCCTCCTCTAACACCGCTAATAACAATGGAAGATTTGAGATTAGTCGTCAAGCCCGAGGCTTCCCGACTGCTGGAAAAAATCAGCCGATTCCTTTCGAAAGAAGGTATCAGCGCATATGTTGTCGGGGGTTTCGTGCGTGATATACTGCTAAAACGCGATACCGCCGACATCGATATCGCCGTAGACGCCGACGCCCTCGCGACTGCCAGGAAAGCCACTGCCGTTCTCGGCGGTAAATGCATAACCCTCGACGAAGAGAACGGAGTAGCCAGGGTCGTCCTGCCTGGAGGTAAATGGCAGATTGACTTTACCACGCTCCAGGGCGGCATTGAAAACGACCTGGCGAATCGCGATTTCACCATCGACGCCATGGCTGTCCCCCTCGAAACGGAATTAGATATAGGAAAAATAATCGACCCCTTTAACGGGCGGGAAGACCTGGACCAGAGCGTGGTGAGAGCCGTAAATGATGCGGTCTTCGAGGCGGATGCCGTACGATTGATACGCGCGGTACGCATCGCCGCGGAACTCGACTTTAATATCGATAATCATACCGAGAAGCTTATCAAACGGAACAGCAAGCTGATTACGAACGTTGCCGGCGAAAGGGTGAGGGAAGAAATGCTGCGGCTAATGACAATACCCGGCGCCGGACACCGGCTTGCCTATCTCGACGAGCTTGGCCTGCTTACCGCCCTGATACCGGAACTGAATCCCGCCAGGGGAGTCGACCAGCCCAGGGTGCATGTCTGGGACGTCTTCGAACACTCCATTCAAACAGTATCAGCCGTCGAGTTCGTCCTCAGGGAAAGCCCGCTGGAATACGCCGGCGAGGAAGTACTGGCGGTTGTGCCGTGGTCGGCGGAACTTAGTCGGCACTTCGACCGTGAAATCAGCCACGGCAGCACGGGCCGGTCGCTGCTCAAGCTGGCGGCGCTGCTCCACGACATCGCTAAGCCACAGACCAAGACCATGGACGACGGACGGGCACGCTTTCTGGGACACCAGCAGGAAGGCGCCGCCATCGCCGCCGCTATCATGGAAAGGCTGCGCTTCAGCAAGCGGGAAATCAAGCTGACGGAACTCCTGATTAATTACCACCTCAGACCTACCCAGATGAGCAACGAGGGCATTCCTACCCGCCGGGCTATCTATCGCTATTTTCGGGATACCGGCGAAGCGGGCATCGACCTTCTTTTCCTGTGCCTCGCCGACCACCTGGCCACCCGTGGACAAACCCTGGACCTGCGCGAGTGGCAGGCGCACGCACAGATGACCGCGTACGTGCTGGAAAAACGGAACGAAGAAGCAAACATTACCGAACCGCCCAAATTTATCGACGGAAACGATATTATGAAAATCTTCCGACTGAGTCCCGGACCCGCCATCGGCGAGCTTCTGGAAGCCCTGCGGGAAGCACAGGCAGCCGGAGAAGTGACCGACCGGCAGCAGGCACTTGATTACGTGAAGAATTTGTTGAATAATCATAAGCGAACATCCCATTCCCGGGGAGAGAAATGACCAGAAAGAACGCCATAGGACTTCTGATAATTCTTGTCGTCTTCGCCTTTGCCCTGTGGACCGTGCTGCCCATAGATGGGGAGAAACTCGGCAGGAAGGGACTGCACCTCGGACTCGACCTCGTCGGGGGCGTGCATTTAGTATATCAGGCCGACGCCACCGAGAACGCCACCGAGATGGACAGGAACATGAAGCGGATCGTCACCACCATACAAAAACGTATCGATAAGTACGGCGTCGCCGAGCCGGTGATTCAGCAGCTTGGAGACGACCGCATCCTGATACAGCTGCCGGGCTTCACCGATATCGATGCCGCCAAGAGTCTGGTCGAGCAGACCGGCTTCCTCGAGTTCCGGGAAGTTGAACTGGACGACCTGGGAAACCCCGTTACACTCAACGATTACCTGGAACAGCCCAACCTGCAGTTCATTGATGTGAGAGAGCTTGGCGCCCGCGTATTCGTCGCGGGTGTGACGAACGCAGAAGGCCAGGTAGAAGATA
>CAZPAS010000056.1:5479-12339 GCA_964584575.1 uncultured Dehalococcoidaceae bacterium
GAAGCGGATGAACTCGCCAACCTGTTGAAGTCCGGCGCCCTGCCCATGCCCTTAAAGCAACCCCCGCTCTACCAGGAGAAAGTCTCAGCCACCCTCGGAGCCAACTTCATCGAGATGAGCTGGCTGGCGGGTCTAATCGGCATTGTGCTGGTGATGCTTTTCATGATTGCCTATTACCGCCTGCCCGGCTTGCTGGCAAGCCTCGCCCTGATATTTTACGGGGCGCTGGTGCTGGCGCTATTCAAGCTTATTCCGGTCACGCTTACACTCGCGGGAATTGGCGGTTTCATCCTCTCTATCGGCATGGCTGTCGACGCTAACGTCCTTATCTTCGAGAGGATGAAGGAAGAGTTGAGAACAGGGCGGACGCTGGGCGCGGCGGTAGAGGCGGGGTTCAATCGAGCCTGGTCGGCTATCAGAGATAGCAACGTAACCACGGTAATCGTGTGTATTATTCTCTTCTGGCTGGGCAGCAGCATCATCGCCAGCGCGCCGGTCATGGGCTTCGCCCTGACACTGGGCATCGGCGTGATAATCAGCATGTTTACCGCCATCACGGTGACACGCACACTGCTGCGCCTGTTTATTCATAGTCCTCTGGCCAAGAAAACGGCGCTGTTCAACCTAGACAGGGGCAAGAAATAATGTTTGATATAATCGGCAAGAGGTTCTGGTTTTTTGCGATATCCGGGATTGTGATTCTCGTCGGTATCATATCGCTGTTAACCGTCGGTCTGCCGTCCGGGATTGAGTTCAGCAGCGGCTCCATGCTTACGGTAAAATTCGAAGAGCCGGTGGAATACGACCATTTTAAGGATGAACTCAATAACATGGGCTATACCGACGCCATTATACAGAGCGCCGGCGAAGGGCAGTTCCTCATCCGCACGCATGAACTCAGCGACGCGGAAAAGACGGAGTTGGAAGAGACTCTATCAGGCTCTTTCGGCGAGTTAACGGAGGCACAGTTCTCCTCGGTCTCTCCGCAGGTCGCCTCGGAAACGGTACATAACGCCGCTATCGCCGTAGCTATAGCGGCGGTGGGTATACTCCTTTACGTCACCTGGGCGTTCCGCCGCATGCCCAGACCCCTGCATTACGGCACCTGTGCCATCGTTGCCCTGGTGCACGACGCCCTGATTGCCATGGGCGTATTCTCTATCGTCGGCGCGATACTGGGCTGGGAAATGAACCTGATGTTTATCACCGGTCTGCTGGCGGTCATCGGCTATAGTGTCAACAACACCGTTGTCATCTTCGATAGAATCCGGGAAAACCTGACCAAGGGAATCGGCGCCACCTTCGAGGACGTGGTGAATAACAGCCTGGTAGAGACCTTGAGCCGTTCCGTGAATACCAGTCTCACCACGCTGGTCGTCGTCCTGGCGCTGCTCCTGTTCGTGGGGGCGACCATCCAGAACTTCGTCGTCGTCCTAATCATCGGCGTTATCGCCGGCACCTTCAGTTCGGTATGCATCGCGCCGTCCCTCCTGGTGGTATGGGACAAGAAAGAATGGGGCAGGTTCATCCCGGGGCGCAAGCCTTCCGTCAATAAAGCCTCTTAACGGATTATTACAATGTTTTCCGGCAGAAGCGGCGCAGCCAGACTCTCCATAGTCATCGTTGTTGTCCTGATTGTACTCAAGGTAACCGTGGGTATTATCACCGGCAGCCTGAGCGTCCTGGCGCAGGCAGTCGATAGTTTCCTGGACCTGTTCGCCGTAAGCGTTACTTTCCTGGCGCTGCGCATCGCCGCCAGGCCCGCCGACGAGGAACACCCCTTCGGGCACGGCAAGGCAGAGAACATCGCCGCCATCATACAGGCGGTGCTGATATTCATCGCCGGTGGTTCCATCATTTACTCGGCGGTACGCCGCATCCAGACCGACGCCGCCCTGGAAATGACCGAGGCAGGTATGGCGGTAATGGCGTTCTCCATCGCCGCCAGCTTGTTCCTGTCCCGTTTCCTGCTCAGGGTGGCTAAAAAGGAAGACTCGATGGCTCTGGAAGCCAACGCCCACAACATCGCCGCCGATGTCTATTCCGCCGCGGCGGTACTCGCCGGACTCATCGCGGTACGCATCACCGGACTGGGTATCATCGACGCCGTTCTGGCTGGCCTGGTGGCTCTATTCATCCTGAAAGTAGCCTACGACGTATTGAGGCGTTCCTTCGGGGGGCTGGTGGACACCAGGCTGCCCGAGGACGAGGAACAGAGAATCCGGGACGCCATCACGGAGCATTACGGCAGGGAAGTAGTCAGTTTCCACCAGCTGCGCACGCGCAAAGCCGGCAGCCATCGCTATATAGACCTGCATCTGGTTATGCCCAAGCACGTTACCGTGGAGGAAGCCCACAACATGTGCGACCATTTAGAGAAGGACATCGAGGAAAAACTCGTCCACACGGACGTTACCATACACGTGGAACCCTGCGACGACGACTGTGATAACTGCGACCTTACCTGCGAGGAACGGAAGCAGTAACGAGCTGGATCATGTCTCCAATCCCGTTATCACCGGCTGTGCTATACTGGACATTGTGAACGATATTCTCAAGGTAATTCTGTATTCTTTCGCCTCCGGCGTGACGGTAATCATCGGCGGGCTTCTTGCCAGGAGCAGGATACTTCCCGGAGGCGAGCTCGGCAGAGAAACGTCCCACAGCATTGTTGCTTTCGGCGCCGGTGTCATCGTTGCCGCGGTAGCCTTCGTCTTGACACCCAGAGGGATTGAACTGCTGTCCCTGCCGGTTATCGTGGTTATTTTCCTGGCGGGAGCCGCTATCTTTCTGTTGCTGGACAGATTAATCGGTAAGCACGGCGGAAGACTGGCGCAGCTAATGGCTATGTCTATGGACTATATCCCGGAGGCTATCGCCCTGGGCGCCGTATTTTCATACGACCCGCAAACGGGCCTGCTGCTGGCTTTGTTCATCGGTCTGCAGAACCTGCCGGAGTCGTACAACGCCTTCGACGACCTTCTGAAAAGCGGCTTTTCACCTAACAAATCACTGTTGATTCTGGTTCCCTTCGGTTTTATCGGTATCATTGCCGCTATATTAGGCTTTTCATTCTTAAGTAACAATGACGTTGTGGTGAGTTCGCTCATGCTGTTTGCCGCCGGCGGAATATTATACCTGGTATTTCAGGATATTGCCCCGATGATTAAGTACAGGACCCACCGGGTCCCGGCTTTCATGGCCGCCCTCGGCTTCATGGTCGGGATTATCGGAGTGAAGATACTGGGCTGATATTACACGTACGCCATAATCCCCTTGACGATGAACTGCCCCCCGAAGTATAGCAGCGCCAGACTCAGGATAATGAACACCCACTCCTGCACTTTCTCTCCCCAGAACGAGTGTGTCCGGTAGACCGTGAAGGACACCAGCGACAGCCAGACGAGGTCGCAGAGCCAGTGCACGACGATGAACAGGGGAAGCCCCCACACTCCCACCGCGTCGAGGAAGTTCATCAGGAGCAGGCTCCCCACCGTTACCCACCACACCAGGAAGAACGGGTTAAGCCCGCTCATCAGGATACCGGCGGTAAAGGCGTTATAAGTGGTGTCCTTGCCCTCCCTGGCAAGCTCCCTGCGGGCGCGGAAAAGACCTACCGCCATCCAGACAATCATGCCCCCGCCGAGTACGCTCAGTATCAGTTGTACGATTTCATTCTCGAAGAACTGCGCCACGCCGAAGTATATTAGCAGTATCAGGGGCACCTCGATGACGGCATGACCCAGCGAGACCCATACGCCCGCCCACTGGGACTTAAGACTTTTAGCCAGGGTCACCGTAAACATGGGACCCGGCATCATTACGCCTGATAATGAAGTGACGACGACTGTTCCTAAAGCTGCGAGCAAACCATCTCCTTAACAGGTGACTCTACACATATTATAACAAATACGAATGGCTTTTACTCTGGGGAGTCACTACCCCCACTAAGGTATCTCCTCCCCCCGGTCTGCCCTCGTCCAATTTAGGGCTTCTCCCTCGCACCGGTATTGCTTTGTCAAAATACCCCGCAAATTCATCTAATAACTATTGACAAATGGAGTATAATGGTGTATGTTAGATATATATAACGTTAGAAATATACAACATCAGGGGTGGAGGAAATGAAAAAACTGTCATGGGTCATACTAATTGCGGCGCTTTTGATGGTTATCATCCTGATAGCCGGGGAGCAGTACTATGTCGCCGTAGCCCTGGTAATCGGCACGGTCATTATGTGGCACCGCGAGCTTTGGTCCTTCCTCCGTAAGAGAAAGCTGCCGCCGGTGGATGAAAGAGTTAAAGAGAACACGGGTAAAGCCATACGCAACGGCTTTGTCTATTTCGCGGCGGCAACGGTCCTCCTCATGCTGCCCTTTACCGAGATTATCACCGATAACTCCCAGACCGTTCACGTCCTGGCGGGTCTCTTCCTGTCCGCCGGAGTGGTCTACATGCTCTCTTACTTCTATTACGACCGCGCCCAGCCCAAGATGACCCCCGGCATGCTGAAGCTGCAGAAGACGTTTCTGCTGATAGTCGGGCTGTCTATCGGCGTGTTTATCATCAGCGTCTTCCTGCACAACATCCTGTGCGCGCTGATAGGCATAGAGGAGCCCGTGTTCTTCATCATCGCCGTTATCGTTTCGCCGCTGGCCCTGGCAGCCGGCATTATCGGCAGCCTGGTGCTGGTTTTCATGGGACTCGCTAAAAAATCTACTTAAATTTTATATCACCTCATAGAAATAATTTATTTTACGATGAAGACAAGGATTAAGGAATATCGCGCCAGACAGGGCTTAACGCAGGAAAAACTCGCCGAGATGGTAGGCGTCCGGCGCGAGACCATCATCTTCCTGGAACAGGGCAAGTACAATCCCTCGCTGGGACTGGCTCACGGCGTCGCCCGGGCTTTACAGGCGACCATTGAGGAGCTTTTTATCTTCGACGACTGAACGTCGTTTTTATCTATCTCCTGCCATTACTATTTTCCCATAAAATAGTCCCTATTACCCATTGACCAAACGCTGCAAATAGTTTACACTGGTGGTATGTTCAATCCTGTGACGGCAGCAAATGAAACTACTTTCATCTTTTATGCCTGTCCGCGGCACGGGCAGGCTGTTGAGCGTGCGTACCGTCCCGGGGCAGCAATGCATTAGCCCGCGTTTCTTTCCTACTATTTAGTTTTTCAGTTTTGGAGTATAATAGCATACACCCTTAGCTAAAGCGGGCAGGAACTAGAACGAGCCTTTCTCAAGTTCGGTGAGGAAGCGGACGGAGGAAGAAATGACCGCCAAATTCAAGAAACAACGCGAACAACTGGAGAGCGAATATAAACGCCTGACCGACGAACTGGCGCAGATACAGACCAACGCTTCCTCTTCCGAGGAGCGCCGCGAGGGCAGTCCCTTCGGCAAGAGGGAAGAGGAAGCCACGGAGACCCTGGAGCTGGAGAAGCGCCTCGCCCTGGAGAACCGCATCCGCCAGGAACTGGCGGGAATCGAGCACGCCCTGGACAAGTTAGAGAAAGGCACCTACGGATTGTGTGATAACTGCGGTAAACCCATCGCCCCCGAGCGCCTCGAGGCGCTGCCGCAGGCTTCTTTATGCATGGACTGTAAGGCGTTGCTGGCGAAGAATGCAAAAGGTACACCGCCCTCGAGATAATTGGCGGGACGTCGTCTTCGGCGGCATTGTCCTGCTCGTGGTTCTCGCTGACCAGCTTACCAAAGCGTGGATTAGGGCAAATCTCGCCTTCGGACAGTCGGTTGGCGATGTCGGGTTCTTCCGTATCCTCCACGTCTACAATACCGGGGCGTCTTTCGGCTTGTTCAAAGAGTACGCCTTCACGCTGCTGATAGTCGATATTGTCGGTATCGTTGTTATTCTTATCCTCGTCTTCCTGCTGCGGAGTCGCTGGTCTTTCTACGACAGCATGCTGGTGCGCGTGGGTACGGCCCTGATTACGGGGGGCACCATCGGCAATCTGGTCGACCGCATTCGATTGGGCCACGTTACCGATTTTCTGGACTTCAAGGTCTGGCCCGTGTTCAACGTTGCCGACGCTTCGGCTGTCGTCGGCACTATCATAGTTGCCTTCTGCCTGATTTTCCTCATGAAAGCAGTCGATAAAGAGGAATGACCGGTAAGTACAGCTTCGTCGTCGATTCATCAGGGGCGCGCCTGGACAAGTTCGTCGGGGAGAAGTGCCCTGAGCTTTCCCGCACCCATGCCCGCCGGCTCATTGAGGATGAGCTTATCACGGTGAACGGGCTTCCGGCTAAGCCCGCCTTCAAACTGGAAACGGGCGACCGCGTGGATGTCACCGTGCCTCCGGAACCCCCCTCCCGGCTTATCCCCGAGGACATACCGCTGAATATCGTCTACGAGGACGCCGACCTGCTGGTGGTGGACAAGCCCGCCGGACTGGCGGTGCACCCCGCCCCGGGACACCCTTCCCATACCCTCGCCAACGCCGTCCTGAACTACCTGCCCTCGCTGGCGGATGGGGAAGATTCACTCCGACCCGGCATCGTGCACCGGCTGGACAAGGATACGTCGGGTCTGATTGTCGTGGCGAAGAACCGGGTCGCCCAGGCAAACCTCTCCGCGCAGTTCAAGTCGCGTTCGGTCTCCAAGTACTACCTGGTGCTGGTAAAAGGCAAGCTGACCCCCCGGAGCGGCATCATCGAGGCGGCAATCGGCCGTGACCCGCGCAACCGGCAGCGCATGGCGGTGGTCTCGCGGGGGAGGGAGGCGCGCACGGATTACCGCGTCGTCAGATACGTCGGCGATTGTTCCCTGCTGGAAATCAAGCCGGAGACGGGGCGCACCCACCAGATAAGGGTGCACCTGGC
>CAZPAS010000057.1:0-8080 GCA_964584575.1 uncultured Dehalococcoidaceae bacterium
GGCAGAGCATGGGGCAGATATCGGTAAGCACCATCAGGACCCTGTCCGGGTAGCGATGTACCAGGCCGGGCACCACGGAGTCCTCTTTTTCCGCCAGCGGGTCCTCCATACCAACGGAACTCATCGTCATCTCCAGTACGGACGGGACCGCCTGCTTCCTGATGGGGTCATCCGGGGTATCCGGGTCGATGAGCGATAGATAGTAGGGGGTTATGGAGAGGGGATAACGCTCCGTGACCAGTTCGAGTTGCTTCTTTTCCTCAATCGATAGAGGAATCAAGCGACTCATCTGTTCAACCGTGGTGATACGATTACGGAAGTGCCACTTCCAGTCGTTCCAGCAAACATCGGGCACGCCGGGGAAGAACCTGCTTCTACCGGCGGCGCTTCTACTAGGAGGTTCCTCTTCAGTCTCCGGGATAATAACCGGTTTACCGGGAGGTTCTTTTTCGGCTTCCTTGCTAAGCCGGGATTTGGTGGTGACTCCGGGGGATGCGGGGGTACTTTCAGGCTTGACGGCCACCGGTACTGTATTCACTTGTTAATGTCTCAACACTCCTTCTTTATAGCCGGACGGTTATTTTTCTGATTATTTGTTAAATACTCTTGAAATAACCCTAAATTCCTGTTATAATATACAGGAATTATAATTCCTAAATATAATTATACATCTATGGTGGAAATTGTCAATAGGTTTTATCACTAATTTTTATAGTAAAAATTTACCAGGTGACCGGAGTAAAACCGAGGAGGTGTAATCATGGCGGGATGGAAATTCTTGACCAATCATGCCCGGGTGTTGTGCCTGATAGCCCAGCAGCCACGCATTACCGCCCGCGAGATTTCAGCGACGATAGGGATTACGGAAAAAGCCACGCGTAATATCATCAACGACCTGGAAACTGACGACTATATTGCGAAAAAGAGAGAGGGCAGACGCCTAAGATACCGAATCGACCCCGATATGCCGCTCCGGCACGAGATGCAGCAGGATAGTGCCATCGGCGACCTGCTAGAAATCCTGGGCTGGAAGAGACGCCGCAAACCTAAAAGCTCAGGATAAGTAACGGGATATTATACCGATTCCGTCAATCCATGCCAAACTTAAAATACTGTAAATAATCAATTTCATACTGCCATGCAATTACCTAAGTTCCTGACCCCAAAGCCCACGATATCCGACCGGGACCTTTCCAAAGGACTCCACTGGCTCGCATTGGAAGGCGGATTTTCAATGGGCTTCTTCAGTATCACCACCAGCGGTTTTCTGGCAGCTTTCGCGCTGGCTCTCGGCGCCAACAACCTGCAAATCGGCATACTGGCAGCAATTCCTTTCGCCATGCAAGTCGTGCAACTGCCCACCATCTGGCTCGTGGAAAAGGTGCGACGGCGTAAGTTTATCGCTGTTTCCAGCTGGTTCCCGGCCCAGATACTCTGGATACCCATGGCATTTATCCCCTTTTTTATGGACACCCCGGGGCGCGGCGCCATAACCATGCTACTCCTGCTGATGACCTGTCGCGGCTTACTAACGGCCGTCTGCAATGCCGCCTGGAACGGGTGGATACGCGACCTGGTGCCGCAGACGATACTGGGTCGTTTCTTCTCCCGGAGGCTGATTCTCGCCACAGTCATCGGGATGATATTCAGCCTCGGTGCTGCTTTCTTCGTAGACTACTGGGGGTCGATTGTCGAGGGCGGCAGGGTAATACACGGTTATGTATACGTCCTGCTTTTCGGGGCTATCTTCCTGGGGCTGGTAAGTCCGACGATGATGTCGTTGATTCCTGAGCCGCTGATGCAGCCGGCGCCCGCCCCGCAGCCATCTTTGTGGGAGCGCCTTTCCGCGCCGCTGCGCGACCGTAATTTCCGCCGGCTCCTGCAGTTTTTACTCTTCTGGGGGTTCGCTTCCAACCTCGCCATACCGTTCTTCGCCGTCTATATGCTGGTGCGGCTCGGCTTTCCGCTTGCCTCGGTCATCGCTCTCAGTATCCTAAGCCAGTTTTTCAATATTCTCTTTCTAAGGGTATGGGGACGCTATGTCGATCGGTTCGGCAGCAAGGCCGTTCTTTCATTGTGTGTCTCGCTCTACCTGCTGGTCATTTTCGGGTGGATATTTACCACCATGCCGGAGCGTTATTTCCTCACTATTCCCTTGCTGGTCATCTTGCACATCTTCGCCGGGATTGCCAACGCCGGGGTCAACCTGACGGTAGGCACGATAGGTTTTAAACTGGCACCGAAAGGAGAATCCACCTCATATCTTGCCGGTGCTTCACTGGCGATAAATATCGGGGCGGGAATCGGCCCGTTATGCGGCGGGTTCCTGGCAGATTTCTTTGCCGTGCGTCAGCTCAATCTGACATTATCCTGGATGTCTCCGGCCAGCCATGTTGAACTCCCGGCGCTGAGTATAATCGGACATGATTTTCTTTTCTTTATTGCCTTTGTCATCGGGGTTATCACGCTGGGAACGCTGGCAGCGATAAGGGAGGAAGGTGAAGCCTCAAGAGAAGCCGTTCTGGAATCGCTTTTTTATCCGACACGGGACCTGGAGAAAAAGGTCAGCCCTACACCTGCGTATAATATTTTCAGTAACTTTCCTTTTGCGTACCTGAAGCGCATACCGCTCCCCGGGCTAGACGCTGTACTGGGCGTTACTGCCTATCAGATTGCCGAGATGGCCAGAGCCGCTACGTTGGCAGCCGCCCGGGGGAAGA
Organism: uncultured Dehalococcoidaceae bacterium; assembly: GCA_964584575.1. Taxonomy (GTDB): domain Bacteria; phylum Chloroflexota; class Dehalococcoidia; order Dehalococcoidales; family RBG-16-60-22; genus JAFGPF01. Next base: position 2,721 of record CAZPAS010000057.1, read on the forward strand.
AACTGACCGATAAGCTGACCAGAACGATGGAGACAAGGCTTTCGCGTGTATGGAAAACGCGGGAAGCAGTCGAGGAGCACGCCGTCGAAATCGCTCAAGAAGCAGCCCGGGGTGCTATGCATGTTGTTGACGATAAACCGGTACCCGTTGAAGAACTGGTCAAGCCGGTAACATCAGGCGTCGTGGAGGTTACCGGCAAGGCCGGGGTAGAACCGCTCGAAAGCTTACTGGGAGCCAGCCGTGGTGTTATCCAGGGGGCATCGGAAACCGGTATGGACCTCGGTGAAGCGACAGTCCAAACGATAGAAGCCGCCAGAGAAATAGCGGCGACCACGGGAGTCTCGGAGAAGGCAGCGGTTATCCAGGCGGCGGAAGGAGCTTTACAGGCGGCTGAGGTAATCGGCCCGGAAGCCGTAGCCGAAGTGGTTGATGGGATACCTGAAGAAATATTAACAGAACGTATGCCCCAAGAACGAAGTACTGAATAAGTCGGTCGGCGGTTCGAATGCACCCGCTGCCACATTTTCAGGTTCAAGTCAAAGCGCTTGACCTTATTTATACACGCCGTATTCCTCGACGGCTTCCGTCATGGCGCGCAGGTTGTCCGGGTTTCCTTTTTCCACGCTGGCGCCGCCGGTTAGTATGAACCCGCCGCCCTCGCCGCAGACCTCGATGAGTTTGCGGCAGTATTCCTTGACCGCCTGGGGTGTGCCCGTCATCATCAGTGAAGTAGGCACGTTTCCGGCAATGCAGGCAACGTCCCCTAGTATCTCCTTCGCCTTGAACATGTCCGTTTTATCGAAGTACCAGACTACCTTTCCTTTCGGCAGGTCTTTAATGGTCTTCAGCCGGTTATTGTATTTCCCCTCGGCGAACAGGTAGGGTACGCACCCTTCCTCGACCAGTCCAATGATAACCTTCCTAAATGTCGGCCAGTAGAACTCCTCGAACTGCTTATCGGACATAAAGGTGTCGTCGCCTTTGTGGAGGGCGAAGAACACCATCGGTCTTCCCGACATATTAGCCATCTGCAGTCCGCAGTCTACGTTTATCGGGGTTAGTTTCTCCATGGCTTCCTTAAGCTTATCGGGCTGCCGGTACATGTCCAGCATGATTCCCCGCGTACCCCTCAGCGTATCGCCCAGGATGTCGAACGGGGCATGCGACTGGCCCCCCAGCAGCGATGGGTATCCGGCTGCTAGGGCTTCGCGGTTGAACTCATTTAGTGGCACCGACCAATCAGCCGATTCTTTACCGTAATCAATTATTGCCTGGAACATTGTCCGGACTTCCGGCATCACAGCCGGCATGAGAAACCGGTTGGGCATGCCCAGTATAAACGGCAGGGGAGAATAATGGGCCAGAGGCGCCAGCGACCCCAGGGTACGTGGCAGGTAGTAGCGCAGGCAGTAGTCGGACAGGTCATCGAGGAAGATATCGTACTCGTCCGCTTTCATATACTCGCCCTCGACGAACTGCTGTATAGAGGCATCGTCGGGAAGACCGTGTCCGGGCCACTTGGAGGAGAGGCTGTTGACGATTTCTGCAGCCCTTCCCGAGAACACCATCATGGGGCTGCTGAAGGTGTCCGATTCGAATTCGTTAAAGAATTTACGGTACGCCTGTACGAGTTTTTTATTGTCATACATTGCTTCTTTCAGAGTCATGCCGGAATTGTACAGGGGGAACCCCCCCGCCGGGAGTATGACCGGCACGCGGTCGGGCTTTTCGAGCTTGATGGCCTTGATAAATCTGGTTACTCTCTTCTTGTATCCGTTTTCGGCTTCCGGGCTGGAGAATTTGATATCGGGCGGGGAAAGCCAGCGCTTGAACCTCTCCTCGCGTTTTTCATCCGGTGTTAGTTCTGTCGATTCATTTGCCATGTTTGATTAACTCCAAGTCAGTTATATTTTTTTAGATTCTCCTGCATTTTATCATATTTATGTAGCAGCTACACATGTCCGTGTCCGCCGTATTGGTAAACTCGGTGTCAGCACTCAAAAGAAATGGGCGACTCCCCTATTTGCAGGGGTATTCGTAGCTAGTATCATCAGACTGTCATGAGTAAAACCGACTTCGTTACGCCGCTGGCGCTGGCTCTGGAAGCGAGGGACAAGTACACCAGCGGTCACTCGCAGAGAGTATCGAATATCGCTTTGATGATTTCCCGGAAACTTGAAATCAAACAGGAGCATATCAAGAAGATTGAATTAGCCGGCCTCGTCCACGATATCGGCAAGGTGGGCATAAAAGAGTCGGTCCTGACCAAGCAGGACAAACTTACGCACGAGGAATACGCCCATATCTCGGCGCACAGCGTCATCGGCGAGAACATCCTGCGCTCGGTAATCGACGACGAGGAAATCCTGAAAATCGTCAGGAACCATCACGAACGGTACGACGGCTCGGGGTATCCCGACGGCTTATCAGGCGGGGATATTCCGCTGGGTGCTAGGATTCTCGCCGTCGCCGATACGTACGACGCCATGACCTCCGACCGTCCCTACCGTAAGGCGCTCAGCCATGAAACGGCCATCGCCGAGCTTAAAGAGCAGTCCGGCATCCAGCTCGACCCCGCGGTGGTCGATGTCTTTTGCGAGATGGTGGACGGCACCGCAGTGACGGACCTCAAGGCCCGGGCAGTAGCCGTTTAGTCGCAAACCATATAAAAAACATCCCGGCAACTCTCGAAGTTCCTTCCTGTTCCTCGGTATATGGTAAAATGCCTTTGGTAGGTCGGACTTATCCGACTTTACAGTGATAGTGAACGGAGGTTCGTGGTCGTGGTACGTATCAAACCATCTGTCTTTCATCCTGCCCTGCTGGTGATAGATATGCAAAACGGCTATTGCTCACCGGGGGGTTCCTATGAAAAATACGGCGGGACTATTGGCGCCGACCTTCATACTTACCGGCATATCATTCCCCGTATCGCTCATCTTTTAACCATGGCACGTGAGTTTAAAATACCGGTGTTTTATACCATGCAGGTCAGAGAAGAATCGGGGATAGACCTCTTCACGAGACTGCACCGCATCATACCGGAAAGAAGGGCGGAATACCTGAGAATACCGGCATGCATCCGCGGGACATGGGACGCCGAGGTGATTAACGAGTTGAAGCCGCTGGATACCGACCACGTGGTAATCAAGCGGAGAGACTCCGCTTTTCAGGATACGGAACTCGACCTCTGGCTCCGGAGCAGCTACGTGGACACGGTGATAGTATCCGGCGTGGATACTGCCATATGTGTTGAAAACACTCTGACGGATGCCTTCAACACCGGCTATGATGTTATCCTGGTTGATGACGCTACTGCTTCCTCCTGGCCCAAGATTGGCAGGGCAACTGTCAGTAAGGTAGCCGGTTCCTACGGGTGGGTGGCTAAAACAGAGCGGCTGATAGAGTTACTGAAAGAACACCACTGCGGGGACGGGGCTTTCAGGTTTACTAAAGACTTCCTGTAATCATGCCGGGTCGCTGTCGAATCGTCCGTCCACCATGCGTAGCGTTCGGGCGGCAGCCTGAGCTACCTGGTTATCGTGGGTTACCAGGATAATAGCGATTCCGTATTCGGTGTTCAGGCGCTGTAAAAGCTCCGCGATTTCTCTGGTAGTGCTCGAGTCTAGGTTGCCGGTCGGTTCATCGGCAAGGAGCAGCGTCGGCTCGTTGGCGATAGCCCGGGCGATTGCTACCCGCTGGCTTTCCCCGGCGGATAACTCCCTCGGCTTGTGGTGCATCCGTCCCCCCAGCCCCAGCCTTTCCAGCAATGTCCCGGCGCGCTCGGTCCGTTCTTTTTCCGGCATACGTGTCATCTCCATGGGGAAGGTAACGTTTTCCAGCGCCGTAAAGGTGGCCATAAGGTTGAACGTCTGGAAGATGAAGCCCATCTGCTTCAGTCGCAGGTCGTCCAGTTCGCTTTCCTTTAACCCGGATACGTCCTGACCTTCGAAGAGCACGGTGCCTTCACTGGGCTGTTCCAGCAGACCGATGAGGTTAAGCAGGGTAGTCTTGCCCGAGCCGGAGGGTCCGATGATGCTGATGAACTCGCCCCGGTTTACCTTGAGGTCGACTCCGTTCAGGGCTTTGATTTCCTGCCCGCCGATGTTGAAGACCTTGTGTAGATTTCTGGTTTCTATAATTATTTCATTCATAGCGAAGCGCCTGCACGATATTTGTCTTGGATATCCGCCACGCCGGATACAGTCCGGCCAGCGCACCCACGACGATGGCGATGATGATGCCGGTCAGGAAGATGCGGGCATTGACCAGCGGGGCAAAGTAGCTCAAGCCGAAGAACTCGGACAGGACATAGTTTATCCCCAGCGACAGTAAATAGCCGCAGAGACAGCCGATAGCCCCCGCAATCAGGCTGGTTATCAGCGACTCGGTAATAATCATCTGGAAGATGAAACTGCGGTGTATGCCTATCGCCCGCATCGTGCCGATTTCCTTAACCCGCTCGCCGACAGCCATTATCATCGTGGAAAGAATGAAAAGAATGCCGATAAGCAGGGCGACGGTCGATAGTCCCACGTTGGCGGCTTCGACGATTCCCATGAGGTCGGTAAATTTATCCACCATGGACTTCTGGGTCTGCGCCGAGATGATGGGCCATCTGGCGCTTATTTCCCTGGCAGTCTCTTCCGCCAGCGAGATATCGTTTACCTTTACCGGCACGAAAGTCAGCTGTCCCGGCTTGGAATAGGCTTCCTGAAGTCCCTTGAGGGGAGTGTACAGCATACCGTCGTCCATGCTGCCGCTGGAATCGAGGATGCCAACCACCTTGAACTCTTTTCCCCTGAATTCCATCGAATCGCCCGGGCTTATTCCGGTAACAGCGGCTATCCCGGAACCCGCGACGATGGTAAATTCGTCATCTGGTCCTATATAGCGTCCCTCGGCGATTTGCAGATAGGGCGCCACTTCGGGAAAGTAGTCGGGCGTAACCCCATACAGGATGGGCATTGCCCCGGGTTTATCGGGCATGAAGTCCATCGGTATCGCTGTAAAGACCGGGAACGTCGTTTTCACGTTATCCAGTTGCTCTATATCGTCGAGGAGCGACTCCGGGAAACTCCCGACGAACGCGGCGACGTCGGGGTAGGGGTATGCCTCCGCTTCCTTGGGAACGATGACTATATCCGCGCCCTGCTTGGCTATGGAATTCTCGAAGGATACCATCAGCCCTTCGCTGATGCTCAGAATGGTTACCGTGAAGGCTATAGCGATGCCGACGCCGATAATCGTGAGGATGCTGCGGGCGCGCCGTCGCGACAGGTTCCTGACGGCAAGTCTTATAAGTAACATGAGTTCACTTTCAATATACTGCAATATAGTATTTAGGGCAAATGTGCGTG
>CAZPAS010000057.1:8180-9246 GCA_964584575.1 uncultured Dehalococcoidaceae bacterium
TTGTCCCGCTGGACTGCTCGAAGCTTGCCGAAGCCGCGCTCCCTTACGCGGAGGAACTCGGCGCCAAGATGGGTTCCCAGATAATTCTGTTGAGCGTTATCGGCTCCGGCGACCACGAAAAACTGGCGAATTATTACAGCTATATCGAGAAGATACGGGAAGCCACCGTTCACTACGCCGGTAAGTATGTGGAAAACGAAGCCGAGAGAGCCTGTAAAGTCTCTTCGGTACGCCGCAACGGCGACCCCGCCGGGAAAATCATCGAATATGCCCTTAATATTGATTTTCCACTGATTGTCATGGCCAGTCACGGTCAGACCGGCGTCAGCCGCTGGACAGTGGGCAGCGTCGCCGATAAGGTGGTAAGGGCGGGCAAGACCCAGGCGGTGATGCTCATCAGGGCTAACGATTCCCGCGCCGATATACGTGATAAGCGTCTGCTCAAGAAGGTGCTCGTGCCCCTGGACGGTTCGTTTCAAAGCGAGTCCGTCATTCCTTATATCTGTAATATCGCCCTGAAACTCCAGATGGAGATGACGCTTCTCCGGGTGACATCCCGAAACGGCACTTCCGATACGGACGCAGCGGGTTATCTGGAGGGCGTATGCAGCAAGCTCAAGGACATACTTGACATCCCCATGGACTATCGGGTAACGGAGGGTTCTGTGGCTGATACCATTATCGACCTTGCCGACGAACTCACGGTCGACCTTGTGGCTATGTCGACGCGCGGTATGAATCGCAGTAACCCGCTGTCCATGGGGAGTGTTGCCCAGAAGGTCTTCCTCGCCGGGAACACGCCACTGCTGCTTATCAGAAAGTAGCCGTATCTTTCCGCCGCGTATCGGCAATACCACCGCAATCCCCCGTTTTTCCATCTCAAGTAGCTGTAGCAACGTGTTATAATAATATGTGAGACAACGCTCATGAAGAAGACGGTATTTCTGTTCCTTATTTCGTGTATGGTCGTCACGGTTCTCCTCGCCGGGTGTAAAAACCTGATACCCCGGAGAGTGGTGACCGAGCCGGAGCCGGAGTACCCGGTCGAGGAAATCCCGCCTGCGGG
>CAZPAS010000057.1:9346-12303 GCA_964584575.1 uncultured Dehalococcoidaceae bacterium
AGGAAATCGAACAGCGACTCGTGGGTCTGCGTGAAGAACTTTTCATACAACCCGTTGATTTTGTGAATTTACGGCTCTCCGAGCCGGAGAAAATAGGGGACAGGTATGTCATCTTGTCCGGGATCTGGCTCCGGGAGGCAAGGCTGGCCTTGCGGGACCTGGAGCGACATAAGAAGATGGGCGCAAATACTATCATGATAACCGTGCCTCTGGACTGCGATGCCGACCTGAATTTTTCGGCGCCTTCGCAGGAGGTCATAGCGATGTACGTCCAGGCGGCGCACGCCAGCGGCATGAGGGTACTGCTGACGCTGTGCCAGGGGCCGCCGGCGGGCTATTCGCGGGGCTGGCACGGTGCCTACTTCGGCGAGCAGAAGGAAGTCGACGGGAAAGCCGTCCTCGACGCCCTGACGCCTTTCGTCATGGAGTGGGCGGAATTTGCCGAGGAGTTCCAGGTGGAGCTTTTCATGCCGATTGTCGAGCCGATAATGTGGGCTTCGATGGACACGGTATACTGGGAAATGGACGACGCGGCGGCGGACGAGGTCTGCGGTATCGTCAGCGAGTGGATGCAGGAAATCCTGCCGGGGATAAAAGAGCGGTATTCACGTGAACTCATGTTCGCTACCCACAACCGGGTGACGGGCAGCAGTCCCTATTTCGAGCTTGATTTTACGGGATACGACTATATAGCCAACTGGGAAAGCGGCGAGGAAATAGTGACCCAATTATCGCAGGAATGCCTGTCCTCCGATACCTGCCGGGGCTTGATACACCATATAACTCTGTACGTCGGCGGTCTGGATTTCGAGCCTGCATACGTGCTGACGGAGGAAGAGCAGGCGACCGCTTACGACGAATTTTTCCGGCAGACCTGGGACAACGAAGCTACGGCGGGCGTAATGCTGGACCTGGGTGTCGGCAAGGAATACCTGGATAGACCCGCCGAGGAAGTCGTTACATCGTGGCTGGAGAGTACCCCCAAAGTCGCATCGAGGAAACTGGACGTACTCTGGACTATCGATGGCATATTCGATGTTATGGATAAAATTCTTTCACCCGACGAGGTCACCTACAGCGACGACTGGCTGGAACCGCCGTCCCATAATTGATACACGCCTGAATTGCTTTTAGCTTTACCCTTTTCTATAATTAGGGGAAATCCCGGGACTATTTCACTGTCATGAAATCTAAACTAAGCCCTTTTCTCTGGAGCGGTGTGGTCATGGTGCTGGGACTGGCGCTTGCCTTCTACGCCGCTGGCCTCGAAGAGATATTCTTCGCGGAGAACGAGTTTGCCTCCCCGGATGTTTCACTCGGTCCCATCGTCCTCTACTTCTTCGGGGTGGTGGTGCTGATGGCTGTTATCCTCTTTTTTATCCCGATGCGGTGGCTGCGACTGGTATTCCGGGCACTCTTCGGCTTCATGTTCGGCTACGGCGTGTTCATCGTCACCGGTCTAACCTGGCCCGTTTACGTCGCCGGTCCCCTGGCGGTCATCGCCGCCGCCGTCTGGCTGTTCTGGGCGCGAATCTGGCTCCATGACATTCTCCTGCTCATCGCGCTTGCCGGGGCGGGTTCGGTCTTCGGGTTTCTTTTTTCCCCGTGGACCTTCATGATTTTCATGCTGATTATCGCCGTCTACGACGTCGTCGCCGTGCGTTTCGGCTTCATGGTCTGGATGGCGGACAGGATGTCCGAGTCCGATACGCTGCCGGCGTTTATTTTCCCCAAACACCTTCCCGACTGGCAACTCAAGCTGACCAGCGTGCGGTTCGGCGAGTTGCGGGCTAAAGAGTCCACCGAGCGTGAATATTCCATACTCGGCGGCGGCGATATCGGTTTCCCCCTGATGCTGGCGGTTTCGGTCTTTTTCGCGAACGGTCTTGGTAATGCCGTCATCGTGGGGGCGTTTGCCTTAGTGGGACTGATGGGGGCTTTCCTGGTGCAGCTGCTCTGGCTCAAGGACAAACCCGTCCCCGCTTTACCCCCCATCGCCTTCGCTTCGCTCGTCGGGTTTCTTATCGTGGAGTACGCTCTTTAGCTGAAATCAATCGATGACGACGTGCTCCTCTACTATCCACACCTTCGCGTCACGCAGGTCGCAGAACCTGGCGCCGTCCTCGGCGAGTTCCTGGCTGGATTGAATGGCTTTCATGGACTCCTGCCACGCCTCCACGTCGTCGTACCACATCTCCACCACGCCGTCGCCCTCGTATTCCATCCCCGGTATCTCCACCAGGTGGTTCTGCACGTATCTTCTCACGCCGGGAATCAGTCTGGCCGCCAGAGGCCCGTGCTCGTTTTTCCAGTAACGGCTGAACTCCTCGCGGGTGAGTCCGGGCTTGCGGTGCGCTACGACTATCGACTTTATCACGATGAAACCTCCCGATATATCCTTTACATATCTTGCATAATAGGTTCGCCTTCGATGAATTCGGCAGGCAGCCCCAGTTCGCTGAAGTATTCGCACATTGCCTGGCAGGCGGGCTTTTCCGTGGAATAATGCGTCCCCCCGAGGATATTGATACTATATTTCTCGGCGTACTCGTGCGATTCCTTTGAAAAGCTGGCTTTGACGCTGATGCCGGTAACGAAAGTATTGACGCCTTCGGCGAATATCTCCTTAAGTATGAAGACTTCATTACCTCCCCCGGCAACGACGGCAATCTTTTGTTTTGTTATCTTTTCTTTTCCGTACTGGTATAAAGCCGTCCGGTGTCCCATCGCTGCGGAGAATCTCTTATTCAGTGCATGGATATCCATACAGTCAGTTTTCCCGAACACCCCGCACAGGGCTCCGTAGTACATCGCGAATGCTTTCTCCGTACCCGCTCCCAGGACCCTGGCTAACGAAACGCTGGTGGAATACTCCCCGTAATTGTCCAGGGGGTGATGGAGATTGTATATGGAGATTCTCCTCTCTTTAAATTCCGACAGTAAATCCCTGTCCATCT
>CAZPAS010000058.1:0-6765 GCA_964584575.1 uncultured Dehalococcoidaceae bacterium
ACCGTTTTCCTCTGCCGCAAATCGAGAAGATGACCAGGGAGACGAGGAAAATCGGCCTGGGCATCATGGGTTTCGCCGATATGCTGCTGATGCTCGGCGTGCCTTACAACTCCGAAGAGGCGCTGCAGGTAGCCACCGATGTGATGCGTTTTATTAATGACGAAGCTACTAAAGCTTCGGTGGAACTGGGTAAGGAGCGTGGGGCCTTCCCCGCCTTCGAAGGCAGTATTTACGACGTCACGGAAGGACCCCGGGTACGGAACGCCACCCGCACCACCATCGCCCCCACCGGCACGTTGAGCATGATTGCCGGCTGTTCCAGCGGCATTGAGCCATTGTTCGCCTTAAGCTATACCAAGACCGTCCTCGACGGCACGCCGTTCGTGGAGGTCAATCCGTATTTCGAAGAGGCGGCGCGTAACGGCGGTTTCTACTCCAACGAGCTTATGAAAAAGCTTGCCGACGGCGATCACCTCGGCGATATGAAGGAAGTGCCGGAGGACGCCAAGAGAACTTTCGTCACCGCCCATGAAATCACGCCGGAATGGCATGTGAAGATGCAGGCGGCTTTCCAGAGGGAGACCAACAACGCCGTCTCCAAGACGATTAACTTCCCCCACGAAGCCACCCGCGAGGACGTCGCCCATGCCTACACGCTCGCCTACGACGAAGGACTGAAGGGCATTACCATCTACCGCGACCGCAGTCGGGACACCCAGGTCCTGACCACCGGGAAAAAGAAGGAGAAAACGGGAGAGGTAGCCCCCGGCAAGTTGACCCCCCGTAAACGCCCCGCCGAAACCACGGCAACGGTCGCCCGTGTCAGCACCGGTTGCGGTTCTCTCTATATCACCGTAGCCTACGACGAACTGGGTATCTTCGAGGTATTTGCCACACTGGGCAAGTCCGGCGCCTGCGCGGCGGCACAGCTGGAAGCCATCTGCCGACTTATCACTTTAGCATTACGTTCCGGCGTGGACGTTTCGTCGGTGGTGAAGCAATTACGCGGCATCCGCTGTCCCAGCGTCGCCTGGGAGGGCGGCAAGTCCATCCTGTCCTGCGCCGATGCCATTGCCAGCGTGCTGGAAAAACATGTCGGCGGGGACGCCAAGCCCAAGCTGGAGGACTACGGTCTCGCCAAGAACCTGGCGGGCCAGTGCCCGGAGTGCTCCAACATGCTCGTTTACCAGGAAGGCTGTTATCACTGCCTCGCCTGCGGCTATACGAAGTGTTAGCGGAAACAGGGGATTATAGGGGTGGGGTTAAAGACTTATTGCGGGACCGGCAGGTGCCCTTTTTCGATTCGTTAATTCGTTTTTTAAAATTTTTATTTTTTACGTAGCTAATTAGCTTCGATTATTCGTTTTTCGTTATATGTTAAGTTAGCTTCGTTTCCGGTGGTATTCGTTATTCGTTTTATGTTAAGCTGTCTTCTTCTTGTCCCTGCCGCCAGTACGCCAAGACAGCCAATTACATGATGCATGAAAAGGGACGATAAAGCAATGAGATTTTGTCGCTCGAAGATAGAGTGAATGGCGTTCGCTTGTTATCTATTCCCACCCACACCTACCTGTGCTAACCTGTCCGCCGCTCCTCCTGAGCTATGGCAGGCGGGAGCTACGGCGGGTAAACCGCCCTCGCACCATTCTCTGCTTATCCCGCTAGTCTTCCTTTGACACCCCTTTACCCCGCTGCTATCATTATTTCATCATCCCCTACTAAAAAAAGGAGTGAAAAATGGTTGCTGATAAAGATAAAAGAAGGCTCAAGATTGTCGAGGTCAGCGGAAACCATTACGAAATGGGGTACCAGTACGGTGTTGCCTGCCCGGAGATCTCCAAGATGGTGGACATGACTCATCAGATGTTCGGCGGTCGTGATAAGACTGGGATTCTTTTAAAGAAATTCGTTCCGTTGTATCTTACCGCCACGGAAAAATACGCCCCTGAAGTCGTCGAAGAGATTAAGGGTATGGCTGCCGGAGCGAATGTAAATTTCGAGGATATATTTTTCCTTAATATTACCTATGAAATCTCGGTACCTTCCGTCATGGAGGGATGCACGTCATATGCCGCCGGAGGTGAAGCCACACATAACGGCAAGGTTATCGCCGGTCAGAATTTTGATTATATCAAACCCTGGGACGATTTTGTTCTTCTTCTAAAAATGAATCCGTCCCAGGGTCCCCGCTTCATGGCAGTAACCGCTGCGGGTTGTCTAGGACTGCTTGGAATTAGTTCAGCAGGCATGTCGGTTAACCTTAACCTGCTCAGGAATAAGAACTCTTTAACACCGCACAACGGTGTACCCACGCACGTAATCCTGAGAAAAATATTTATGAGCGAGAACATCGGGGAGGCAATCACGGCAATCGCTACTGCAGAAGGAAGGTCTGCCAAGAACTATCTGCTGACAACCGGTCAGGGAGACATTATAAATATAGAAACAACCACGAATGACTTGGATATTCAATACGCGGAAAGAGGTATCTACACGCATGCCAACTGCTTTAAAGCCGACCGTTTTAAAAGCACTGATGTCGCTTCCCTGTTTTTTCCCGATGCATACGTTCGCTCCCAGAGGTTATTCCAGCTTATGGAACGTCATCACGGGAGCATTTCTGTTGATGTGATGAAACAAATTTTACAGGACCATAACAACTATCCGGACTCTATCTGCCGCCACCCTAACCCGAGAGCCCCCTTGCCGATAGGGAAAATAATGAAGACGGTCGCCAGTATCATCAGCTGCCCGAAGGAACAAAAAGTCCATATCTCATTGGGGAATCCCTGCGAGAATGATTATTTTGAATATCAATTATAAATCGTTCTAAATTATAGTATGAACACTCTAAACGATGAACTAACGAACTTTTTGAAATCAAACGGCGCCGACCTCATAGGCTTTGCCGATTTAAAAGAAATACCCCCTGATGTTCGTGATAATTACCGCTTTGGTATATCTTTCAGTGTTGCGCTGAATCCTCGGATTATAACCGAGATTCATGAAGGACCTACGAAAAAATATGTTGAGTAATGCGTGAGAGCTGATATTCTCCTGGATAAACTCGGGCAGGCTGCAGTACAATTCCTCAGGCAAAAAGGGTACGAGGCACAGCCACGTACCACCACCGGTGAAGAGTACCCTGATACTTTAGAAACCAGGCTTCCTCAAAAGACCGTGGCTACGAGAGCCGGACTCGGCTGGATAGGCAAGTGCGCTTTGCTCATTACCGAGGAATTCGGCTCGGCTATCAGGCTGGGTAGTATCCTGACCGATGCCAGGTTATCCACCGGCACGCCGATAGATATATCCCAATGCGGAGACTGTACTTACTGCGTTGATGTTTGCCCCGCTAAAGCCATTACCGGAGAGGACTGGCACGCAGGAAAAAAACGAGATATTCTGGTCGACGTTTTTTCCTGCCGGAAAATCGCGCGAGAATTATTAAACAAAAGGACCGGTGGTGAAATTAAAGACAGAACCTTCTGCGGCATATGTATCGCCGCCTGCCCCTGGACGCAGAAATATCTGGATAGAACCCGCTAGTCTTCGCGCCAGTTCCAGTCCATTCCCCCTTTGAAAAAGCCCGCGTTCATCTCGTTGCTGATGAAGAGGTTGGCATCGGGGAAACGCTTGACCATGGCGTAATAAAATCCGGCTTCGTCGTCCGTACTCGCAATTACCTCTTCCGTGGCTACCAAGTATTCCTTGGTAAAATCGTACGAACTATTGTCGAAGGGCATCCCCGGTTTCTGATGCCCGGGAATGACCACTTCGGCGCCCATAGCCTCCAGACGTTCGATATCCCGTATCCACTGCTGGCGCTCTTCCGCCGTAACCTCGCAGGTAAACGGGTGCGCCTGGTTGAAAAGAACGTCGCTCCCATACAGGGTCTTGATGCAGGGTATCCAGACCACCGTGTTGTACTTAAGGTCGCCCATGATTTCCGGCAGTATCTCGATGCGGTGTCCTTCCAGCTCGAAGTAGTTCTCCGTAAGAGGCTCGATATTCACTGATTTCCTGGGCGTATTGGTAATCCCGATGGTCTGTTCCCAGTGTTCTATCTTGCCGAAAAACTGCTTGTTGATGACGCGCGCCACATCGGGCAGCGCGATAACCTGCGCTTCCGGGAAAGCGTCGGCAATCGGTCCCAGTCCGAAATAATGGTCGGGATGGGCATGGGTTACGTAAATGGTCTTCAGGTATTTGCCTGTTTCCAGTATCTCCGCGACGATTCTATGCGCGTTGGATAGAGTCCATTGCGCGTCAATTAAAGCAGCGTCCGTCTTTCCCATCACGATTACGGAAGCGACCTCAAAGCCGCTTTCGTCGCTGAAAAAGACCTTGGTCGCCGGTAAGTCCGGACCATGCCGGTTGATTCTAACTTCCATAATTATAACCTCCTGAAATCTTGCTTAAGTTTATCAAGCGATGTTCCAAAATGCAAAATGCATTTGAACTCACCATACACCCACCCCCTTTGACACCCCCATATTACGGTGTTATCATTATTCAGTTGGAGTAACTCTACATAATTAGTCAATAATATATGCCAAATATTGAACTTTATATCGTCCTCCTGGTGGTCTGCCTGGTATTTTCCGCATTCTTTTCCGGCTCGGAGACTGCCTTTATTTCCCTCCAGCGTTTCCGCCTGGAATACCTCGTCAGCACCAAGGTGAAAAACGCCAGGAACGTCTCTATAATGATTGAGCGCCCGGAGAGGTTCCTTTCCACGGTACTCTTCGGTAATACACTGGTCAACGCCGCCGCCGCCGCTCTGGCTACCTCGCTGGCGGTCTACTGGTGGGGCAATAGCGGCATCATCATCGCCACCATCGCTCTAACCGTCGTACTCCTCATCTTCTGCGAGGTCAGCCCCAAGACCGTAGCCGCCCGGCACTCGGAAAAGCTGTCGCTGCTGCTCTACCGTCCCCTGCAGTTTATTTCATGGCTGTTCACACCTTTCGTCTACGTCCTCAGCTGGATTAGCTCCGGATTCACCAGGATTGTCGGCGGCACGCCGGTGCCCCAGTCCATTATCAGCGACGAGGAAATACGCACGATGATATCGGTGGGACGCGAAGAAGGCACCGTGGAGGAGGCGGAAGCCAAGCTGCTGCACAAGGTCTTCGACTTCGGCGACCGTCCCGTCCACGAGGTCATGGTGCCGCGCCTGGAAGTGGTCGCCCTCCAGGAAGGCTCTACCATCGCGGACTTCATGAAGCTTTATACGGAGTCGCCCATCTCCCGCTTCCTGGTCTATAAGGACAACATGGACAACGTTGCGGGTGTGCTCTCGGTAAAAGACGTGCTCATGGCGCGCGCCAAAGGCGAAATCACTAACGAGAGCACCATCGACGACCTGGTGCGCCCGCCGTATTTCACGCCGGAGACGAAGCGCATCAACGAGTTGTTCTTCGAGATGCGTGACAACGGCTACCGTATGGCGGTAATCGTCGACGAATACGGCGGCACGGCGGGAATCGTCAGCCTGAGTCGACTCGTCGAGGAAATCGTCGGGGAAGTCGGCGACGAGCTTGCCGGCATTGAAAAGGACTACGAGATAATCAACGAACATACCTTCCAGATAGACGGCAGCATGCACCTCGACGAGGCTAACGAGGAGATGGAACTTGACCTGCCTAAAGGAGAGGACTACGAGACAGTCGCCGGCTTCATCCTCAGCCTGCTGGGGCATATCCCGCGGCGCAACGAGCAGCTGCGTTACAAGGGACTGAAGATAGTCATTACGGAGATGAAGGGACAGAAGATAGAGAAGGTCCTCCTCACGCGCGAGAAGCAGAAGAAAGCCGGACCTGAAAAAGAGAAGGAGTAATGGGCGGACAGGAATTATTATATCTTATATTAATCATCGTCTTTATAGCCCTGACTGCCTTTTTCTGCAGTTCGGAAACGGCCTTCCTCGCCCTGCAGAAGGTCAGGCTGGAGCACCTCGCCAGCACCGGTGTCAAAGGCGCCCGGCTGGTAGCCAGGATGATTGAGAAGCCGGAGAAGCTCCTCTCCGTCGTCCTGCTGGGAATCAACGTATGCAACACCGCCGCCGCCGCGCTGGTGACCGCGCTGGCAGTCGATGCCTGGGGCGAGAGTGGCATCCTGTACGCCACCGTGATTATCACCGTGGTTATCCTCATCTTTGCCGAGACCACCCCCAAGACTTACGCCGCCCAGCACTCGGAGAGAATGGCCCTGCTCTGCGCCCGTCCACTCGGAGCCGTTTCCTGGATATTAACTCCGTTAGTGGCGGCACTGAGCTGGATAGCCTCCCTGTTCGCCAGGCTCTTCGGCGGACTGCCGGGTCCCCGGACGCTGGCGAGTCCGGAAGAAATCCGCACCATGATATCGGTGGGGCATAAAGAGGGCACCGTGGAAGCGGCGGAGGCCAAGCTGCTGCATAAGGTGTTCGAGTTCGGCGACCGCCCCGTCGACGAGGTCATGGTACCCCGCCCGGAGGTCATCGCTATTACCGAGGGCTCCAGACTATCCGACCTCCTGGCGCTCTACGCCGAAAATCCCATGTCCCGCTATCCCGTCTATAAGGAGAACATGGACAACGTCGTGGGCGTCCTTTCGGTGAAAGACGTACTCATGGCGCTGGCGAAGGGTACCGCCACCGAGGAAAGCACCATCGACGACATGGCACGTACGCCCTACTTCGCCCCCGAGTCCAAGCATATCGACGAATTATTCGCCGAGATGCGCGACGAGAACTACCGCATGGCGGTGGTCGTCGACGAATAC
>CAZPAS010000058.1:6775-12246 GCA_964584575.1 uncultured Dehalococcoidaceae bacterium
GGAATCGTCACGCTTACCCGCCTGGTCGAGGAAATCGTCGGGGAGGTCGGCGACGAGCTTGCCGGGGTGGAAAAGGACTACGAAATCATTAACGAATACACCTTCCAGATTGACGGCAGCATGCGCATCGACGAAGTCAACGAAGAGATGGAGCTCGACCTGCCGGAGGGGGAGGACTACGAGACCGTCGCCGGCTTCATCCTCAGCCTGCTGGGGCATATACCGCACCGCAACGAACAGCTGCGCTACAAGGGCTTGAAGATGGTCATTACCGAGATGAAGGGTCTAAAAATCGAACAAATCCTGCTGACCAAGGAACTCCAGGCCGCCGCGGCGCAGCGGGAACACGGTAAAAAGATAGACGAAGAGGGGGGAAAAGGCCGTAAGAAAGACGGTTAATCCCCACACCGACGATATTACCCGAGGTAGAACATGCAGCGCCTGCGCATCAGATTTAACCGTGGAGAAGAGATAAAATATATTTCCCACCTGGACTTAATGCGCCTTTGGCAGCGGGCGCTCAACCGCGCCGGTGTAGCCATAGCCTACTCGGAGGGATTCCATCCCCACCCGCGCATGTCCCTGGCGGCGCCGCTGGCATTGGGAGTAACCAGCGAAGCCGAGTTGATGGACGTCGTTTTGAGCAAGTGGTCGTCTCCCCACACCTTTACCGCCTCCGTCGGCCGCCAGCTGCCGCCCGGCATTGAAATCAGCCAGGTATACAACACCGCCCTCACCATGCCATCGCTGCAGTCCCAGGTGCGCTTCGCCGAATATAATGTCACGGTGGAAACCGAAAAATCCCGGGAAGAAGTCGAATCAGCCATAAACGAGCTGCTGGCAAAGGAGAGCCTCCCCTGGGAGCACCAGCGGGACACCGGACCCCGTCGTTACGACCTGCGTAAACTAATCGACGATATCTGGTTTATAGACTGCCGGGAAGGTGCCTGTAACATCGGGATGAGGCTCCGCTGCGACAGCAACGGCTCGGGCAGGCCGGAGCAGGTCGCCGCCGCCCTCGGCTTTGACCAATACCCCACATCCGTACACCGCACCAAGCTCATCCTCCAGACGAAATAACGCAGTTCACCGGGGAGTCTAAGAGGGGCGAAGCCCCTCTTTCTAATTTCTCCCCCCCTCTCCTTCACCATGCCTTGCAAGGAGAGGGGGAACACAAGGGGGTGAGGTTGATAAATCCTGAGGGCAGGTGTGGGGATAGTGTTGTAAGATATAATATAATGAACAAAACAGGAAAGCGAGAGTAAAAATTGTCAGGAGCCGGTAACCGACTAAACCCGCAGCAAAAAGCCCTCCGCTTTATCAACCGGCACGGCCTGATCACAGGCGGTGACAGGCTCGTCGTAGCCGTGTCCGGCGGACCGGACTCCGTTTGCCTGCTCCATATCCTGTGGAAACTGCGGGAAGAACCGGGCATTGAACTGCACGTCGCCCATCTCAACCATCAGTTACGCGGCGAGGAATCGGATGCCGATACCTCATATGTCACCGACCTGGCTGCCCGACTCGGCATACCCGCCACTATAGAATCGAGGGACGTTAAAGAATACCAGACCCGGCACCGCCTTTCACTGGAAGAAGCGGCGCGTGAAGTCCGCTATGCCTTCCTGGCTCAAGTTGCCGCGGCAACGGGGGCGGCGGGAGTAGCGGTGGGACACACCGCTGACGACAACGTGGAGACGATTATCATGCACCTGCTCCGCGGCAGCGGCACGCGGGGATTGCGCGGGCTCCTGCCCATCAATCGATGGCAGTCACCCGATGGCGATCTTACCCTCGTCAGACCGCTGCTGGAACTTACCCGCGAGGAAACCAATGCCTACTGCCGTAAACATCGTCTGAATCCCCGCACCGATACCTCCAACCTCTCACTGGAGCCTCTCCGTAATAAAATCCGTCATCAACTCTTGCCGGAACTCAGGAAATACAATCCCCAGGTAGCCGAAGCCCTGCTGCGCACGGCGCGTCTCGCCGCCGACGATATCGCGTTTATTGATAGAGAGGTCGAACGGCTGTGGGATAAGATCGCGCTTGCGGAAAAGGACTCCGTAGTTATCCGCAAGGACGCGTTTACCGCCCTGCCGTCCGGACTGCAACGCCACCTGCTGCGCGCCGCCGTGGAAAAGTTACTGGGCGACCTTAAAGACATCGAAGCGAGTCACATCGAAGATATCATGAACGCCCTGGACAAGGCGGCGGGGAAAGTAATCGGCCTGCGCGGTGGACTCAATTTCACCGTAGAATACGACCGGTACGTGCTGTCCCCGGACGCAGCTTCACTGTGTCCCTTCCCGCCGCTGGAAGGCGAGACGCTACTGAACGTCCCCGGCAGGACTTATATTCCCGGGTGGAATATCGAAGCGGCAATCCTGCCTTCGTCGAGGACGGGTGAAGCGGGCGCCAATGATGCCGACTTTACCGCCTGGCTCGATTTTTCGATTACGGGCGATAAGCTGACCGTACGCCGCCGCCTAAACGGCGACCGCTTTCAGCCGCTGGGCATGGAGCAGTCCAAGAAATTGAACGAGTTTATGATTGACGCCCGTATTCCACAGACATGGCGCCGCCGTATCCCCATCGTTTGCTCGCCGGAGCATATCATCTGGACGGTCGGCTACCGCATCGACGCGCGCGCCAAGGTCACCCCGGACACGAAACAAATCCTGAGGCTGGAATTTACCCGTACCTAAATATCCAGTCCGACCGGGTCAATCTTCTCTTCTGTCTCAAGTACACCGGGTGTTTCAGCCGGTTCAATGGTATCTTCTTCACCTTTACGCCAGCGCAACCAGAGGACTACGGCGGTAATGATTACCGCCAGCACCGCCGCGTAGGTTTCGAGCTGTACCAGGGTAAAAACTTCTTTCTGGAAAAAGATCACTCCGTAATTTAACAGGCCGTGCAGCACCCCGGCAATCAGGTAGAACTGCCAGCCCTTGCCCTTGGCCAGCCCGTAACCGGCGAGAGCGGAAGCCGCGATATGAAAGCCCACGGCAAAGAATCGCTCCCAGAACCCGGCGATGCCGAGAAATGCATCGTACTCAATCGCTTCCAGCGTCCAGCCGGCGGCAAACATACGGCAGTGCACCCAGACCGCCTCGAAGATGCCGAATCCGGCCCCGGCAATCGCCCCGATAGCCAGCCCCAGCCTGGGGCTGATATTCATGCCGCTGCGCCACCACCAGAAAACCATCGGCACCATCTTGGCGCCTTCCTGCACCAGCCCGCTGAGCAGTATCTGCGGTATTCCCGCTAAGAATAACCAGTCGATTAATGTACCCTGGTCCCAGAAATAATTGAGCGCCACCCCAACGTAATGCTGGAGGGGAATCTGGACGAAGGTGACCGCCAGCAGCGCCAGGAAAGCGCTGACCACCGCTACCGCCCAGAGCCAGTGCTTTTTAAAGAGCGGCGGCCAGTGTCCGCAGAGCCAGATAGCCCCGAAGACTATACCCAGACCGATGCCGATGAGCATCAGGTCCCAGTCGAGGTCTCCATAGATAAAAAACGACTTCAGGAAGCCTATCATTTGTTCCCACATAATCTTCTCCTAATCTTAAAATACCCGCTTCAGCCGCGGGTTAAGCGTAATTCCCGGCGTTCTGCCGCGCTTGGCAATCGGCTTGCCGTCGACTTCGTGGAGGTCGGCGGTAAAATCTATGGGTTTTGCTCCGCTGATATAACTGCCCACGCCGAACCCGTTTACCGGCGCCCCCTGCTCCAGGAATTGCCTTATCCGTTCCGGCGTGATGCCGCCGCTGACGAAGATTCCCACGTGCTCGAAGCCTGCCTCGTCCAGACGGGCCCGTACCTTCTTGACCAGTTCCACGGTAACCCCGCCGAGTTCGGAAGGCGTGTCGAGGCGTACGCTCTGGAGTTTCTTTCCCAGCGCCTCGGCTACCCGCAGGCTCTCCTCGTCCTCGTCCATGAAGGTATCCACCAGCGAGACGCGGGGAACTCCCGGCGGCATGTGCTTATCGAACATCACGGTGGCCTTGACCGTATCGCCCACGATGATAATCAGGGCATGGGGCATCGTGCCGGACGCCTCCACGCCGGCGAGTCTGGCGCCGTTGATGCTGGAGCAGCCGGTGCAGCCCCCCACCACCGCCGCGTAGTCCATCACTCCGCATACCGAGGGGTGCACGTGCCGCGCCCCGAAGCTGATAAGCGGCAACCCTCCGGCGGCTTCGACGCATTCCCGTGCTGCCGTCGCCCAGCCGCTGCCATGCGCCAGTATTCCCACTATCGCCGTCTCGTAAATGCCGTAGTTCTGATAAGGGGCGGTGATACGGAGCACCACTTCCCTGGTAGATATGGCATCGCCTTCATCCAGCGCCCAGACCTCGCGGTTGTCTTTCGGCAATGCCTCGGCAAGCAGCGCCTTGACTTCCTCGATGCCACAGAGTATCCCGTCGCGACTCCCGAAGACCTCCATGGTGGTCACCGGATTGAGCTTTTCTTTCCGCAGGATTTCCATGGTACGGGCGAAGTATATATCGGCGGTATCCCCGGAGAGCACTTCTTTCGACGGTCTAAACTCCGGCGCTGCCATCACTCACCTCCTATACCAGCCTTGCCCCGAGTACCCTGTCCATGTGCTCCAGGGCGAAGCGGTGCGCCGTCTCGTCCGTGGATGCAACACAGTTCACCGGTATCTCCACGTCGTAGTCGCGATTTCGTGCGTCGGCGGTCGTGTGCATGACGCAGATATTGGTCAGCACGCCGCATATTATCAGCTTGTCCGGCTTCAGTTCTTTCAGCTTTGCTTCCAGCTTCGTGCCGTAAAAACCGCTGTAACGCTTCTTGGGAATTAACTCACCCCCGTACCCCACCAGTTCCGGGATGACCTCCGCCTCCGCCGTTCCTTCGATGCAGTGGGGCATGAACATCTTGAATTCCAGGTCGTCGGGGTCGTGGTTATCGCAGATGAAAAATATCTTTGAACCTTGAGCAAGCTCTTTTTCAAGCAGCTTCTCGATGTTGGGGATAATGTTACGGGCGTCGGCGCCCATGGACAGGGGGTATCCATCCTCCAGGAAACCCCGCAGCATGTCCACCACTAATACTGCGTTAGCCATAACTCACCCCTTAGTTTTAATGCCGGAAGTGCCTGACTCCCGTCAGGACCATGGCGATGTTGTGCTTATCGGCGGCGTCTATCGATTCCTGGTCGCGTATCGAGCCGCCGGGCTGGATGATGGCGGTCACGCCTATCTTCGCCGCGTGTTCCACCACGTCCGAGAACGGGAACATGGCATCGGACGCCAGGACGCTGCCTTTAGCTTTATTACCGGCTTTCTCCCCGGCAATCTGCGCACTGATAATCCGGCTGGGCTGTCCCGCCCCCATGCCCGTCACCATTTTATCTTTAACCAGCATGATGGCGTTGGACTTCACGTGCTTGGCCGTCCGCCAGGCGAAGAGCAGGTCTTCCTTCTCCTTCTCCGTGG
>CAZPAS010000059.1:0-12191 GCA_964584575.1 uncultured Dehalococcoidaceae bacterium
CTGTCCTCAATGGTAGTATAGGGCTAACGGAGTAGATTATCAAAGACTACGCGATGTTTGAAGCAAGAACGAAATGCTAACCAATTAATGAAAAGGGGAGAAGTAATGCTCCCCTTCTCTTTAGACTCTGTTTAACCACTACCACTTTACGAACATCGGGATATCAGCTATTTTGGACTAAATCATGTCCTGCTACAGAAAGCCTCGGAGTAAAAGTTCTGATTTAAAATATTCTACTATACATTTATAGCGTTATCTGTGTTTTCATCGTAACATTTAGAGATAATAGTAGTAATTCAATAATCCAAGATTTTATTATCCAACAAATTTCTAGAATATTAGCTAACGTCCGTGTAGGTAAAAAACGTACGCCCTCGAACCAGTGGCGAGGGCGTACGCTGTTATTCAGGCTATCAGATGGCGTTTATTCGATTATCTCAATCTGTGACATGTCGTCTACCCAGATCCTAGCGCCACCGTAACTGTTGGGACCGACTTCCCCGATGATCGAGATTGTTTTACCTACATATAGGTCCTCCGGCAAGGATTCCCGGTCAATCATCAATCTTACCAGGAAAGCCCCGGGACCATTGGACTCACCCACGCCCAACACAGGATCGGTGCGTCCGTCAGGGAAAGCGTAATCTGCCCAGTCGATGACTGGCCCGGTTATCGTCACGGTTTCTCCGATATGTTCCGTGGCTTCTTCCCAAGTATAGGTATTGACATACTTGGCTTCGCGTAAACCGGAGGCAGCGAGCAGGGAAAAACCTGATTTAACCTGAAAAGGGACACCCAGGGCAAGGTATTCGTCGGCATCTGCGTTGTAAACCGGCCACTCCACCTTGCCGGGGACAGACGGATTTCCAGTACGAGCGAATTGCGTCCATATCTGCATCATATCTTCAGAGAGCTGCCTGTCCACCTCGCCCAATCCGGGGTCGCCATGCTTGGCTCCCGAGAACTTCGCCAGCTCCTTGAGGAAACTCCACGTACCGCTCTGCGGGTCCATATCCCCGAAAACATACGGCATCTCCATACCGTGGGTATTGACGGCGCCGTCCGCCTTCCAGCTCGCTGGCACGTACTCGAATATGGCGGCATAGGCCTCGACGCCGACCTCGCCGGCGTTGGCGAGCATATGGGTATAGCCCGGAATTAATAACGGGAATAACGCCAAGAACATGCCGGGTCCGGTGATTTCACCCAGGTTGGCGACAGTAATGAACGGCACCGGGTTCTGCTCGCCCGCTTTAAACGTATTCAGCGGCTTGTCGGTAAGGAACCAGCCGTCGATGGAAGCATCGGTCCCTACCGAAATTTTGACGAACTCCTCCCAGGGCAGGGCACGGGCAGCGGCGAGGGGATCAGCGGCCTCATCCACGCCCAGCCGGGCGAAGATATTCTGCCCTGTTTTCTCCATGTATTTCAAGTGTACTCCGGGGAACCCGGGGAATAGCCCATCAATGGCCGTACCACTCTCCATGATGGCCTTGTGAAAGAGCCCCTTGACTAGGGGCGAGGCCATCAGGGCGGCGACCTTGGCACCGCCGCCGGACTCCCCAAAGATGGTGACGTTGTCCGGGTCGCCACCGAAGGCCGCGATGTTATCCCGTACCCACTTCAGGGCGGCTATCATGTCCAGGAACATGTAGTTCCCGGATACGCCCTGTGTCGATTCCTCGCTCAGCAGTGGATGCGCCAGCAGGCCCAGCACCCCGAGCCGCATATTAACCGTCACCAGTACCACGCCGTGCCCGGGCAGCCCGGGCAGGTTGGCAGGTTCATCATTGCCGCTGCCCGAGGAATAACCGCCGCCGTGCAGCCAGACCATCACCGGCAGGCTTTCGGCGGGCTTTTCGTCCGGGGTTAGGACATTCAGGTAAAGGCAGTCTTCGCTGATTCCCGCCCCATACATTTTATAGGTATCGACCTGTGGCGCTACTGTGCTGTACTCGGTACACTCGCGGACGCCTGTCCAATGCGCCAGGGGTTGGGGCGGCTTCCAGCGCAGGTCCCCCAGCGGCGGCTCGGCGTAAGGTATGCCTTTATAGATATGTATTTTTTTGTCGGCACCAGTGATGACCTCGCCGCAAACAAGCCCGTACTCCGTCTCGATGGGGTCCGTCAGTATCGGTGGCGGCGCCGGAGTTGGTTCCGGGGTGGACTCGGTGGTAACCGGGGTCGGCTCCGGTGTTGTCTCCGTCACTGGCGCCGGCGTCGATTCCGGGGGCTGCGTTGTCACCGCCGGTTTCGGGACCGGTTCTGGCACCGGGGCTTCAAGCTCCGGTTTGGCACAGCCGGCTATCAGGACCACGACGGTCAGGATTGCCAGTATTATTGCCATTAGCTTTTTCATTTTAAACTCCTTTTTATCAGATTTTAGCTGTGTTGACGCCTGGATTTTAATTTCACATTTCCACCCTCCTTTATTTGACCCGGGGATAAATTAGCGGAAGAGACCGAGATGAGTTGTATGCCCATTCTGAAGAGCTGGGACAGCAAACCCTCAAGCTGCGCCTGGTCGCGCAGGGAACCGGACAGCACCGTGTTACCTTCGGAGTTGTGGATGATCTGTAGACCATACATACGGTTCGCCCAGTCCCTGTTGATATGCCCCCGAAAACATATCTCGACCTGTTGCATCGGTCGCCCTCCTTGCTTTCGGTTAAATGGTAACAGCCAAGGAAGTGGGCGTAATCATACCAGGGGGTGATTGAGAGTATGATTTAGAGGATACTCTGGTAGGATATGAGATAGGGGTCTATATCAGCTTCAGTTCTCTGGCGCGGTTAACCGCCTGGAGGCGGTCTTTAGCTTCCAGCTTGTCGAAGATATGTTGGACATGGCTTTTAGCGGTGTTCAGGCTGATGACCAGCCTTTCGGCAATCTGCTGGTTGGAGAGGCCGTCCGCCGCGAGCCGCAGGACTTCCATCTCACGTTGGCTGAGTAGTCTGGTGGCCGAAGGTATCTCTCCCTTCCTGATTTTACGCTGGCGGTCTTCACTTTCGATGGTCCTGAGGACCTTACGGGCGAACTCCGGCTCGATGCCGGCGGCGATCGCCCGGCGGAGCAACGGGGTAATCGGCATGCCGAAATCGACAAGTATGCGAATGTTGCCTTCTGGTTTGGCCATAACCAGGGCCTCGGCGAGGAAAGAAATAGCTCGCTCGGGACTAGAGGTCAATAAAGCCTGCTCGAGGCGTACTCCCATTTCAAGATACTGGTAGCCCTCTTTGTGGTAGTGTTCGTACTCCGCCTGTAAACACTTACGAGCAGTATCGCCCAACCTCTCGTAGAGAAGGTGTCTGGCGCCGGGGGGTGCATCGTACAGGAACGGGCCCTCATATTCCGCCAGTTTATCGAGCCAGCGGGAGACGGCCGCCCGATCGTCCTGCTCCAGGGCGAGAGCGACGTGATAATCGGCAACACGGGCGATGTCTTCAGGCGTGGCATTTTCCGTGGTCAGCACTCTTTCGGCTTTTTCGACGGCCTCGGCCGCGCCATCAATATCCCCCTGTGTAAGGCACGCTCCGGCGGCATAGAAATTGATTGAACCCATCACCGATGGTGCTGGAAATGACGAATTCGCCTTCTCCCGTTCGGCAGCCGCTCCCTCCAATTCATTCCAGCAGTGATAGACCGCGCTTAATAACAGATGGAGTGAGGCGGTACTCTCATTCCACCCTGTCATCCCGAGCGCTCGTTTCAGCATCTGTTCGGTCTGGTGCAGCTTACCGCGGAAAAAGGCGATAGAGGCCAGCCACTTCAGAGCCGACGTGGCCAGCCTGGTAGCGCCTTGCTGATGAAAAAAGGTATGGGCTTTGCGTAGGAACGGCCCGGCTTTATTATAGCGGCGCGTCCGCATATAATAGACTCCCAAGAGGAAAGATATTACCATTCGCGCCTGAATATCCTCCGGCGGTCGCAGCAGGTGGACTTTCCGGGCGTACTCCTCGATGCGTGGATACCCCTGGACCATGGCGACACTCATTCTCGCCCCGGCGATTAATGCTTCCGTTTCCTCGTCGTAAACCTCCGACTTTTCAAAGCTGTCCAGCAGGTCGGCGCCGGCTTTAACTTGGCCCGCGTCTATCATCGACCAGACGTAAAAGACGTAAGCCGTCGCGTGGGCGAGCAGCACCTCCTGCGGCACCTGCTTCAACCAGCTGTAAACCGTTGCTCCTCCGTATGCGACCAGCGGGCTCATCGACATAACCAGGTCGATGGCCTTCTCCCAGTCTCGCGCCGCCAGGGCATAGTCGACGGCTTTTTCCGGGAAGCCGTTGCCTTCGTGCCAGCTGCTGGCCAGCCGGTGTAACTCGTTGTATTTTTCTAAACCGTACTCGATTTCCAGCCGGTGCCGTAACAGCTCGGCGAAGAGGTGCTCGTAACGGTACCACTGCCGCGATTCGTCCAGCGGGACGAGGAACAGGTTAGCCTTCTCAAGGCTGATAAGCGTTTCCTGACCATCACGGCGTCCGGTGACGGCATCACACAGCGGCCCGTTTAGCCTTTCCAGCACCGAGGTCTTGAGAAGGAAGTCCCGCACTTCTGGCGACTGCGTTTGCAGGACCTCCTCTATGAGGTAGTCCATGATATAACGCTGCGTGCCGGTGAAGCCAGAGATGAAGCCCGATACGTCCTTTTCGCCGCGCATCGAAAGCATCGCCATCTTCAGGCCGACTACCCAGCCCTCGGCCTTATCATTCAGTGCTTTAACGTTTTCAGTTGACAGTGCCGGGGCATTCAGCTCTATGAGCAGGCTGAAAGCTTCTTCAAGGGTGAAACGAAGCTCATCTGCACCTATCTCCAGCATAGTTCCTTTACCGCGGAAGTGGGCAAGAGGGAGGGGAGGGTCGGCGCGGGTGGCGATGACTAGGTGCAGCCGTGGCGGCAGGTGTTCCAGCAGAAAGTTGATGCCGGAATGGACGGGCTCGGACTGGATGAAATGGTAGTCGTCGAGAATAAGGAGGGAGTCCTGCTCGATACCGGCAAGGTCGTTGATCAACGCGGTTAGCAATGCCTCTGTAGGCAGCGGCTGGGAGGAATGAAGCAGGTGCAGGATATCTTTACCACAGTCGGGATGAAGTGTCTGCAGAGCGGCGATGAAATATTCCCAGAACCGGCGGGGGTCGCCATCAGCTTCTTCCAGTGACAGCCAGGCGGTAGGAGTGGGCGGTCGGCTATCACGAATCCATTCACAAAGCAAGGTCGTCTTGCCGAAACCGGCGGGGGCGGAGACGAGGGTCAGGTTATATCCTAACCCTTGCTGCAGACGTTCCGCCAGGCGTTGACGCGGAATTGTCTGGGGACGTGCCGGGGGTATATTCAGCTTCGTAGTCAATAATGACGTTTCCACCACAGCCTCTTACCGCTACAAAAGTTAAGTATAAAAGACTAAGGTATTATAACACAGGGTGTCTAGGGGATATACAAAGACATTACTCTGTAAGAAAATGAAAAAGGGGAGTATCTCTACTCCCCCTCATGGTTTGATTAAGATTGGTCTGTCACCATTGCACGAACATGGGCATGACTACGTGCGTGTAGTTGTCCGCGCCGACCGGGCGGATGAGGCCGGGGCTGGAGGGGTTGGTGGTCTCCAGTGCCACCTGCGCTTCGTGGAGGACGCTTAAAACATCCGTCAGGTACTTGCCGTTGAAGGCAATCTTGGATTCGTCACCTTCGACCGTGGCGTCAATCTCGCCGACGTCGTCGCCAATTTCCTCGGAGCGGGCGGAAACGGAAATCTTGCCGGGGTTCTTCTCGCTCCCGGGGGTTATCACCAGCCGCACGATGCCGCTGCCGTCGCGGGCGAATATCGACGCGGTCTTGGTGGCGCGCAAAAAGTCGGCGACGCTGACGATTACCCGGGTATTATAGCTCTGGGGGATAAGCTGCGAGTAGTTGGGGAAGGTGCCCTGAACAAGCTGGGAAACGAGTTCCATGTTCTTCAGTCGGAAGAGTACCTGGCTCTTGTTGGGATTCAGCGTAATATCCACGGCTTCTTCCTGCTCGGCGATGAGCCGGTTTAACTCTGCCAGGGTCCTCGCCGGTATGATAACCTCCGTCTTCTGGTCGACCTTGTCGGCAACAGGCAGCTTGTAGACCGCTAGCCGGAACCCATCCGCCGCCGCCAGCGTCAGGTTATCACCTTCAAACTGGGTGCAGATGCCGGTAAGCACCGGCCTGGACTCTTCCGTAGCTGCGGCGAAGACGACATGGTTAATCGCCTGGCGCAGGGCTTCGACTTCTACCTTGGTGGCGATGCCGTCCTCGACGCCGGGTATCGGGGGAAATTCCTTGGCATCGACTCCGCTGATGCGGGCTTCAAAGCGGGCGCACTTCAGTCCCAGGGTCTTGGTCTGCGGGGAAAGCTGAACATCAATCGTATCGCTTGGCAGAGAACTCACAAACTCGGTAAGAAGCCGGGCGGGTACCGTGATGGATCCCTCCTCTTCTACTTTGGCGCCTATCCAGCAGCTGATTGCCATTTCCAGATTGGTGGCGACGAGTTTCAGACGGCCTTCGTCGGTGGCGAGGAGGACATTATTGGTGATGGGCAGAGTCGTCCTGGTGGCGACTGCCCGTCCCACGATAGCGAGTCCCCGGTTCAGATTTTCCTGAAGACATGACAATTTCATGGTGCACCCCCAAATGTTAGTGGTGGACTAGTATACAACAATAATCTGCCACTATTCAAGCTCTATCGTGCCGCTCTTGCCGCCGCTTTTTCTCACCAGGCGGATGCCTTCTATTTTCATACCGCGGTCGACGGCTTTACACATGTCGTATATCGTCAGGGCGGCCACGGCGGTAGCCGTCATCGCTTCCATTTCCACGCCGGTCTTGCCGGTGCTCTGAACGGTGGCGGTGATTTCTACGGTGTTGTTTGCTTCGTCGAGGTTGAACTCGATATCGACGTTTCCGATGAGGATGGGGTGGCACAGCGGGATAAGGTCGGGAGTCTTTTTAGCGGCCATGATACCGGCGAGTTTGGCCGTGGTAAGAACGTCGCCCTTGGCAGCCCTGCCCTGCTTGATTATCTGGAAAGTCTCCGGCTGCATCCTGACGGTGCCCCGGGCGACGGCTACACGGGCGGTGTCCGCCTTCCCGGTAACGTCCACCATACGGGGACGGCCTTCATCGTCCATGTGGGATAGCTTCGCCATTTTATCCCCCTACCTGAGAGAAAGGCCTGCCGTTTCTCTTTTTCCCCTCCGCGAGGCGGTGTCCCTTAGGTTTGCTGGCGACCGCCTTTTCAATCAGGTTTTTCAGTTCCATGACTGACGCTCCGCTCCGCAGGGGCTCCTTGAGATCTATCTCTTCCTCGCTGAGCAGACAGGGACGGAGCATGCCGTCAGCTGTCAGGCGGAGTCGATTGCACTGGTAGCAGAAGTGCTCGGTAACCGGCGTGATAAAGCCGATGGTGCCTGTGGCACCGGGCAGGCGGAAATATTTAGCCGGACCGTTACCCACGTCCACCTTCCACGGCTCCAGCTTGCCCAGCGATTCGATTCTTTCCCTCATTTCTCTAACGGAGAAGAGTCTGGGAACATCCGGTTCGTCGCCGTTGACCGGCATATGCTCGATGAATCTAACGTGCCAGCCATCGTTGACCGTCTTGGCGGCAAAATCGGTGAGTTCATCATCGTTGATTCCTGCCATGACCACCATGTTGATTTTAACGGGGGTCAATCCCGCTGCTACGGCGGCATCGATGCCTCTTAAGGTATCTTCGAGGGTACCGCAGCGGGTGATTTCCCTGAATTTATCCGGTTTCAGCGAGTCCAGGCTGACATTTACCCGGTGCAGTCCGGCTTCTTTTAGAGCGACGGCGTATTCTGCCAGCAGGATACCGTTGGTCGTCAGAGAAATGTCGTCGATGGTATCGATACCCGCCAGCATCGATATAAGGTCGGGTACGCCCGCCCTGACCAGTGGCTCGCCGCCGGTCAGCCGCACCTTGTTGATGCCCATCTCCGCGGCGGCTTTAACGACGATATATATTTCCTCGTAGCTGAGAATATCGGCGTGCGCCATGAGGTCAACGCCGTTTTCCGGCATGCAGTAAACGCAGCGCAGGTTGCAGCGGTCCGTCACCGAGATGCGCAGGTAATTAATAGGTCTTTGAAATGAATCAGAAATTCCGGTCATGCTTATACCCTTTGCCAGTATTATATATTATACAGGTTTTCGCGCCGATAAGCTATGGCAGTGTTCTTCAGATATTCCCGAGCACTTCCCGCGCTTTTTGCGCCGCCCGCGCCCGGTGGCTTATCCGGTTTTTCTGCTCCGGCGGCAGCTCCGCCATCGTCTTACCGAGTTCCGGCACGTAAAAGACGGGGTCGTAGCCGAACCCGTTGTAGCCCCGCGGTTCCGTGGTGATAAACCCGGCACATTCCCCGGAACACAGCTCTACCCTGCCCTCGGGCGTGGCTATGGCAATCACGCAACGGAAACGGGCGGCGAGTTTATCCCCGGGTATGTCTTTAAGTCGCAACAGCAGGTATTCTATTTTATCCCTATCCGAGGCTTTCTCCCCGGCATAGCGCGCCGATAGCACTCCCGGTTCTCCGCCCAGGGCATCTACCTCCAGGCCGGAGTCGTCCGCCATTGTGAGGAGTCCGCTTTCTTTTGCCAGAGTCGATGCTTTCAGGGTGGCGTTTTCCTCGAAGCTGTTGCCGGTTTCCTTGACCTCGGTGGTGATGCCGATATTAAAAGGCGTTACTAGCTGGAAAGGAATCCCTTGGAGCAGGCTTTTATACTCGCGGACTTTACCTTTGTTGTTGGTTGCCAGCAGGAGCTTTTTAGGATGCAATATTATTCCTTATCGTTATTTACAGACGAAGCCGCAGCATATTACCGCGGCTTCGTTTTATTATACCTTAATGATAGTCGAGTTTAAACTATTCAAGGTCTTCAAATCTGTCCTTGAGCTTTTCCATTACCTGGGGCATGGTGGTATATTCCATCTCTTCCAGGGGCAGGCGGTGCGGCTCAAAGGGGCCGTGGCGGCGCATCATGTCCGCCATCTCGTTGGCCTGGTGGCGCGCCAGGTTGAAAGCCTTATCGGCGAGCATGTCCCTCGGGCCGACCAGCATGCCGTTGTTCAACTGGTAGCCGAGACATATCACCCGCGGTGGTCCGTCGAAGCGGGAAGGGGTGCTGTCGGCTACCGATACCGGCATCAGCGGACCCATGTGCGAGCCGCGCATCCAGCCCTCCACCAGCACCGGCGAAGCGAAAGGTTCCAGCACTTCGCCGACAGCCGGGAAGATACCCTGCGCCCTGACGATGCATACGGGGTCGTCCTTACCGACATATTTGCCGGCCAGCAGGGAGAGGCGTTCCGTGGAAGACGCCGCCGCTATGTCTCCGCTTTCCTTGTGGTAAACGGCTTTGACGGCGAACCTCGCCGGAGCACCGATGAATACCAGCATATCGTATATTTCCTCGGGGGAACTGAAGCTTATTTTCTTGTGTTCTTTGACATCGTGGACTTCGAAGATGTAACCGGTGTGCATGGAGGGAGCGATGACCAGCCCGATGGTATTGAAGGGGTCGGCGAACATCTTGTAGAGGGGCATGTTCCAGGCCCCGGCGGAGGTCTTGTCCGCCATGAAGATGAGAACCGGTTCGGAAGTCCTTTCTTCGAACTCCATCTCGGCAAGTCCGGGACCCATCCCCTTCACGTTACCGGAAAAGGCATCGGATAAAAGGTCCTGTCCGGCGCCGTAGAGTTTCATCTTTTTTGCCAGTTCGGTGCCGGTAACAAAGGTATCCCAGGCAAGCTTATGGATTCCATAGTCGCCTACACCTTTCTGATGCGTCATAATCAACTGCAAATCGTCGCCGCACTTGGTAACCTGACAGTCGATGAGAGTCCCCGCTTTTTTAGCCTTTTTCAAGCATTCCTCGGCTAACGCAATGATGTCCGGGTGTGATTCGGAATGCCCCACGTAACCGCCGATGTCAGCTTTGATGACGCTCAGTGTAACCTTCATAATTCCCTCCGTTATTTATTTAAAATTCGATGCCCTCGCGGGCTTTGATACCTTTGTCAAAGGGGTGCTTGACCTTGACCATTTCCGTCACAAGGTCGGCTCTTTCAACGAGTTCATCATCGGCATAGCGACCGGTCAGAATGAGTTCTACATTGGGGGGTTTGTCGTCGATGAGTTTGATAACGTCGGCAAGCTCGATGAGCTTGTATTCCAGGGCTACATTGACTTCGTCCAGCACCACCAGGTCGTATTTCCCGCTGAGGGCGGCTTCTCTCGCCGCCGCCAGGGCGGACGCTGCCTCTTCCTTTTCTTCCGGCTTGATGTTCAGGGGGTCGGTGAATTCCCGGAAGCCGGACTTGCGTATCTCTACATTGGGGAGCTTGGGCAGGGCGCTGAATTCGCCATAGGCGTAATCGCCCTTCATGAAGAATATGATGAATACTTTTTTACCGTGGCCGGCAGCCCTGATTATGGTGCCGAGCGCTGCTGTGGTCTTCCCCTTACCGTTGCCGGTAAAGATTTGTACCAGACCCATCCCGTTTTTACTGGTCAATGAAGCCCCTTATCATGCTGGAACTCTCATTTTTGGATAGCAGGTGCGGGGATACAGGAATTCTATGGTTACCGGGAAATCAGACTCGGAGACTAACTCTATACAGCTATCAAGCCTCATAGTATTGTGTCCGCAATTCCAGTTTAACAGTACGTTATGCCGTTGTCAATCGGAATGGGGAGATTTTTCAGGCTCTACCGCCCTCGGCCTTGTCCTGAAGAAGTGAGTGAGTCCCACAAGGCAGGGAAGTGCTATGCTGTAGAGAATAATCGGTAACGGCGCGCCCGTCCACCAGCCCACCAGCCATAGCGGGGCGAAGAGGACG
This sequence comes from uncultured Dehalococcoidaceae bacterium, assembly GCA_964584575.1. Classification (GTDB taxonomy): domain Bacteria; phylum Chloroflexota; class Dehalococcoidia; order Dehalococcoidales; family RBG-16-60-22; genus JAFGPF01. Next base: position 10,889 of record CAZPAS010000059.1, read on the forward strand.
GCGCTTGCCAGGATGACGTTTTTCCTGATGCAGAGGACCAGAATCGCCGGAACAGCCAGGATGAGCATCGGGAGGGGCACCAGCACCAGCAGGATGCCGATGGTGGTGCTCTCGCCCCTGCCGCCCCGGAACCCGAGGAAGACGGGCCAGTTGTGACCGGCGACGGCAGCGACCCCGGCAAACATGACGGTGACCTGGGACATGTGGGCTGCCTGCGCGATGAGGATAACGGCGGCGCCCTTGGCGGCGTCGATAATGAATACGAAGACTCCTGCCCTGGCACCCAGTTCGCGGTAGGCATTGGCGGCGCCAGCGTTCTCGTCGCCTATACGGCGGATATCCCCGACCTTAAGGGCGCGCCCGGTGAGGTAGGCGGTGGGGATAGAGCCGAGGAGATAGCCTATTAAAACCATCAGCCAGGGGGGCATCTAATACTCCTTTGAAATTATCACTGTATAGTCTATCATATATTTCGTCATTATTATTCAGTTAATTACTGCAAAGCGAAATCCACGCCCGCTTTAGCGTGTATTCGGGTAGTGTTAAATACCGGTATTTTTACATCCTCCTGATTTATGAGCAGAGGTATTTCCGTGCATCCGAGGATAATCCCCTGGGCTCCTTCTTTTTCCAGTTTACCGATTATTTGCTTGAATATTTCCTTTGATGCCCGGCGGATTTTCCCCAGACAAAGCTCTTCATAAATTATTTTATGAATCACTTCTCTGTCCCGTTTGTCGGGAATAATGACCTTCAGTCCGTCTTTTTTCAAGAGCCGCCCCTTGTAAAAATCATCTTCCATGGTATACCTGGTTCCCAACAGCCCTATAGTCTGCAGCCCCTTTGCCTTAATTTCTTCTCCCGTGGCATCGACGATATGAATTAAGGGAATTGAGATAGCTTCCTGTATTTCTTCCGCGGTTTTATGCATGGTGTTGGTACAGATCAGGATACATTCCGCACCGGCGGCTTCCAGCCTTCTGGCTGCCTCAATTATAATGGCGGTTAATTTTGACCACTCACATTCATTCTGTAACTTGTCTATATCGGCAAAATCGAGACTGTATAACAGGCACCGGGAAGAATGCAATCCGGAGAGCCTGTCTCTGGTGAATTCATTGATGAGCTTATAGTACTCCGCCGACGACTCCCAGCTCATCCCGCCTATAAGCCCGATGATTTTCATTTTACATTATATTCGTAAGATTTATTCACGACTGGTGCCGGGAGAGGGACTCGAACCCACAAGGATTTCTCCGGCGGATTTTAAGTCCGCTGCGTCTGCCATTTCCGCCATCCCGGC
>CAZPAS010000060.1:0-12072 GCA_964584575.1 uncultured Dehalococcoidaceae bacterium
CATTAACCAGAGATAATAAACTGAGGGGGAGCAGTAATGTTCCCCCTTTTTTATTACCATATTCAGGGCATATCTCCGGATTTAGTGCATATATGAATTCCACAAACCATGTAATTCTTTATAAAAACTTTATGAAGTGTTTACATTTCTGCATATCATTCTATGCTATAATCACCTTCAGATTATAGCTAATTTTATCCCAATTTACCTTGAGTTTTTTACAGTAGTATCCATCAGAATTATATACACAACAGAATAAGTACCGTACAATCATAATTTTCCTGATGTAAGGCAGCAATGAACCGCTATCTATAAATGGTCACTTGGATAACGGGGAGCTAATAGTGAAACCGGCCTGTAAGGGCTGGTTTTTTGTATATGGAGGTAAATATGAAAGGTACACTTCAACGATTCCTTACCGACGAGAAGCTTCTGTTTGCTTTCCGGATAATACTGGGAAGCATTTTTATCGCCGCCAGTGTGGGTAAGCTTCAACATCCGGACCAGTTTGTAACCCTTGTTGCGAGCTATAATATCCTGCCGTATTCACTGGCGTTGATATACGGTTATCTGGTTCCCTGGGTGGAACTCGCGCTTGGCGCTTTCTTAATACTGGGTATATTTACCAGGTTTGCCTCTGCTCTCAGCGTACCTTTAGTATTAAGTTTCGTAATCGCCAGTTCGCACAAGTTACTTATTGGAGCGGGAGGGGAGTGTGGCTGCTTTGGTGATGTAATGCCGCTAACTTTAACACAATCGCTTAACCTGGATGGTTTGATGCTCCTTCTGGCCTTCCCGCTGATTCTCCGTAAAGCAAGTCTCTTCAGCGTGGGGCACTGGTTGACCAATTACGGACGTAGTTTCACGAGAAAAAGCGGCTACGCTTTCGGTAATATCGGCAAAATTCTTGCTGTAATCGCCCTTTTATCTTTAATATTATCCTATTACCCTCAAACGGCGCAGGCGGCTTTCACCAGCGAAAAGGAAACAATCACGCCGCAGCCTGCTTCCGTAGAAACCATCGTTCCGGATGATGAAATTCAGAAACCGGCTGAAGTGAAGAACGTAATCAAGCCCCCTCCTACGGATGTCGTTGAGGATACGTCACTGAATGCCCGTATCAACACATCCCTGGAAAAGAACGAGGCGGTATTCGTCCTCTTTTATGCCGAGTGGTGCGGCTTCTGCAAGAAGCAGAAACCTATCTTGGATGCGCTGGAGGCGGAATTCTCCGGCGATATCACCTTCATGCGGGTGAACGTGGATGAGAACCGCGAGGCGATGCAGGAGTTCGGGGTCACCGGCTTCCCCACCATGTTCCTGATTACCGGCACCGACTCTTCCGGGAGTTTCGTCCGGCAGCAGTTCACCGGCTTCACCGATGAGACTAAACTGAAAGCCAGCCTGAGCCGGGCTATCCCCGGTGACGGACAAGGGCAACAAGAGGAGAACGATTATACCATTGATGTCAGCCCTCAGGGGCCTGAACCGGTGCCATACCAAGAGTTCATATGTTTTTCATATCTTGATAGCGTAACCTGCGAGGCAAGTGAACATGATTGCCACTGGTGCCCGTCTATCGGCGAATGCCAACCCACAACCTTTCCTTGTCCTGTATGCGAGGATATCGCTTATGGAGAATGCGGAAATTATGATGGCTGTATAGTAGATGACGATCACCTTGCCTGTCAAAGTGATCATGACGGTGATGGTGTATGGGGTTCAACTGATAACTGCCCTAACATAGCCAACCCTGAACAGACGGATTCAGATGGCGATGGTGTTGGAGATGCCTGTGACACCGCTCAATGCACGTTCCTGGATCAAGAGGCTTGCCATCCGGAGCAGGGATGCTGGTGGTGTGAAACCTCAATGAGCTGTCTGGATACTCCCAATTGCCCTCAGTGCGAGGGACTGACTGAATTCAATTGCAATATGTTAATCGGCTGTACATGGTGTGATAACATTTATTTCTGCGCCTCTGAAAGAGACGGGGATTGCACGGAATCGGACCATGACGGCATTCCCGACTATTATGATAACTGCCCCGGTGTTGCCAATCCTGACCAGACGAATTCAGATAGCGATGGGTTTGGTGACGCCTGTGATAACTGTCCAAACAAGGGTAATCCAGGGCAGGCGGATGCCGATGGTGACGGCGTGGGAGATAAATGCGATAACTGCCCTAACATAGCCAACCCTGAACAGACGGATTCAGATGGAGATGGATACGGTGATGCCTGCCCCAATTGCAGTAATATTCCTAACCAGGGAGACTGTGACGTTGTGGACGGGTGCTACTGGTGTGATACCTTCGGGGTATGTTTGAACAACCCCGAATGCCCCAGTTGCTCGGATTTCGACTATGCCACGTGCGGGGTTTACCCAAGGTGCCACTGGTGTTACATTCCGGGTCCTGAAGAGATGTCACCAAATCAAGAGTGCTTTTTGTATGGGGACGAAGATTTATGTATTAGTGAGGGGTGTTACTGGTGTGATAAGCTCGGGGCATGCAACAGACAGACCTGCCTCATAGCGGAATGCACCATATACTCAAATTCCTGTAGCGATGACGATTTCGACGGCGTTCTCGATGGTAATGATAACTGCCCCGGTGTTAACAACCCGGACCAGGCCGACTCCGATGGAGACGGAATTGGCGACGTTTGCGACCAGCAGGATTGCGGTAATGGGATACTTGAAGGCAACGAGCAATGCGAGTGGGTAAATGGTGAACTTCCACCTTATTGTGTCAATTGTATGTGTGCTTCGGGATATATTCCCGATCCAGAGAATCCGGGATTCTGCAAGTCCGATGCTTACTGTGGAAATATGATACTGGATCCGGGTGAAGAATGTGAATTCGGCCCATTTTGTAGCAACTGTCAGTGCGCAGAAGGGTATGGTCCGGACCCGGATTACCCAGGATTCTGCAAATCCTTATACGTCTGCGGCAATAGTATATTGGAACCGGGTGAGGAGTGCGAGAAAGGGGCTGAGAATTGTATAAGTTGTAAATGCATACCTCCAACTGTTCCCGACCCTGAAAATTCCGGTTTTTGTAAGGTTCCGGCTATCTGCGGGAATTTAATCGTGGAGCCGGGTGAGGAGTGCGACGGCACCCCATACTGTGGGTCAGATTGTCAATGTGTGGCGCCTTACGTCTCGGAGGATGGACTCTGTGTGTTGCCATCTTTTTGCGGTAATTTAATCGTGGAGCCGGGTGAAGAATGCGAATTATATTCTCCGTATTGTGTGAACTGTCATTGCGTGGAGGGGTATATTCCTGACCCCAATCAAGCAGGATTCTGCGTCGCTGATGCTGATGGGGACGGAATACCCAACTATGTTGATAATTGTCCTTACGTAGCCAATCCCGGTCAGGCGGATTCCGACGGAGACGGCATCGGTGACGCGTGTGATACCCTGCCGGTTATCATGGCTGATATGTCCGATGGCGACTGGTACTGGCAGGTAGTCTATTCTGACCCGGTTACTATCGGCCTTACAATGATTGATATAAACGGTGATTATATTCAAAACCAGGTAGAGGAACCAAAGGTTGTTTACCTGGAATACCATAACGGCATCGATTGGATAGAAATCTCACAAAGTATTCTTGTTAGCGGGGTCCTCACCTATACCTTCCAGGTCGAAGAGTTTGAGAACATGGACGTGTGCTCCGGGGATTATCCCATCAGGTTCCGTTTTGACGGCGATAGCATGTACGAGCCTTTCATTCAACCGGGAGTCCTCAGTGTTTTAAGAGAAACGCCATTTATCACCGATGAAGACTATCAGCCGGATACCTGGCACTGGGACATCGACTACGGCGATACACTTACAATTAACCTCCAGCTTGCCGATAACGACGACGAGAACCTGAAACACCAGGCAGACCAGCCGAAAGAAGTTCTCGTGGAGCTCTGGGACGGCTCGGACTGGGTGGTGCTCGATAGCGATTATCTGGATGATATTATCAGCAATGACAGGACTCTGCAGTTTTCGCTCGAAGCATCCATGATGCCGGGCGATTATCCCATCAGGTTCCGCTTTGACGGCGACTGCCGTTATGAAAATCTTATCCAGCCGGGAACGCTTTCTGTCATCAACCAGCCCCCAACCGTGGCTGATATACCCGACCAGACCGTTAATGAAGGCGGCAGCTTCGCCGTCATTATCCTGGATAACTATGTCGGCGACCCGGATAACGCCGGTAGCGAACTTAACTGGACCTTTAGCGGTAATACCGAGTTGATAGTATCAATCGGCCCCGGTCGTGTGGCTACCATCGCCGCCCCCAACGCCGATTGGAACGGCGCCGAGACCATTACCTTCCGCGCCACCGACCCCGGATATCTCTGGGACGAGGATACGGCTACCTTTACCGTTAATCCGGTAAATGACGCGCCGAGCTTCACGCCCGGCGACAACCTGTTTGCCGAGGAGGACGCAGGCCCGCAGGAATACTGGTGGGCGACCGTGATTATCCCCGGCCCCGCGAATGAAAGCTCGCAGGAAGTAGACTTCATCGTTACCAACAATAACAATACGCTGTTTTCGGCGCAGCCGGCGATGTCCCCTGACGGACTGCTTACGTATACGCCCGCGCCCAATGCCAACGGTTCGGCGATGGTGACGGTACGGCTCCACGACGACGGCGGGACTGGAAACGGCGGCCAGGATACCAGCCTGCCCCGTAGCTTTACGATTACGGTACTGCCCGTTAACGACCCGCCGGTAGCGGATGCCAACGGCCCCTACAACGGCTACGAGGGCTCTCCCGTTGCTTTTAACGGCACCGGTTCATACGATATCGATGGCGACACGCTTATCTACAACTGGGACTTCGGTGATACCGGGTTAGGCAGTGGGCCTAATCCGGAACACACGTACCTGGAGGACGGTTCCTATACGGTAATCCTTACCGTTACCGATGGCGACGGGGCTTCACATACAGCGACGACGACAGCCACAATCCTGAACGTCGCCCCGATAGCGAGCGCCGGTGAAGATATCGAGATACCGGAAGGCACCAAGTTCCTCTTTCAGGGCAGTTTTACAGATCCGGGCGTGCTAGATGAGCACGATATCGTATGGGACTTCGGCGATGGTACACCGCCGGTACAGGGTAACCTGACGCCCGAGTACCAATATGGTGATAACGGAATTTATATCGCTACCCTGACCGTAACGGACGACGAAGGCGGAGTGGGTACGGATACCGTAACTGTAATTGTCTCCAACGTTGTGCCTGTGGTTGACGCCGGTGATGACGTTACCGTTAACGAAGGCAGAATTGTCCATTTCAGCGGCGTCTTTAAAGACCCGGGCTGGCTGGACACGCATACATATCAATGGGATTTCGGCGATGGTAAACCGCCGACAACGGGGACACTCACCCCGGCCCACATATATATTGATGACGGTGTGTATACGGTTACTCTGGCCGTGACTGACGATGATGGCGGTAACGGCGTCGATACGCTAACCGTCACCGTTCTTGACCTCAAGCCGACAGCCGGTTTTTCGTGGAGTCCCGAGCCCCAGGATGAAGGTTCTGCCATAGTCTTTAACGATGAATCCACATCTTACCCTGATAAAATCGTCGCCTGGGAATGGGACTTCGCCGGACTGGGTTCATCGAGTGAACAAAGTCCATCGTTTACTTTCATGGATGATGGTGAATTCACTGTAACTCTAACGGTGACCGATGACGACGGTTCGACGGACTCCGTGAGTCACATCGTTACGGTGCAGAATGTCGCGCCGGTTGTTGACGCCGGCCCTGACCAGACCCAGTACTGGGGGCTGCCGGTTGATTTCGCCGGTAGTTACTCGGATGCCGGCGTGCTGGACACCCACGATATCCTCTGGACGTTCGGAGACGGTGACACCGCCTCCACCGTTATAGCCAGTAATGTTTACTCGGACACGGGCGTTTTCACGGCGGAATTGACCGTAACGGATGATGATGGCGGCGTGGGGTCCGACAGCGCCCAGGTTACGGTGGCCAAGCGGACAACAGACCTGGATTACACCGGTGATACTGCGGGTACATTCGGGTTTATGAACACCCTTTCGGCACAGCTTACCGACACTATAGATGCGGCGACGGCCCAATTGGAAAACCGCACGATTACGTTCACCGTGGACGGCGAGGCGTATATTACTACTACGAACACAGATGGCATAGCTGCTGTTGCACTACCGTTCCCGTTGTTACCAGGAGTTTATAACGTTACAGTAAACTTTGCGGAAGACTCCTACTATCTCGGGTCTACCAGCCAGACCACCGTCACTGTTACCAACACGATTGGTGGCAAGGTAAACGGCGGCACATTCCGGTTCCCCAACAAGGGTCGTGGCGGTTTCAACGTTCAGTCAAACTCCAGAGGTATAAACGGGGAGCTCCAGTTCCAGAATGATTCTATCAAGTTCCATGCTCATATCATGACCGCACTGGGCATCTCTGAGGACGGAACGAAGGCATGGTTTACCGGAATCGGCAGAAACGGCGAGACTTTTGTCGCCTATGTCGAGGACAACGGCGAACCCGGACGTAACGACATATTCCAACTATGGATAAATGGAGTATCGCAGACGGGTGATGGCAAGATTACGGGAGGAAACATTCAGATTCACTAGTCGCAACGTCCTGCATGAATCAGGGGCCTGGGTCAAATCCAGGCCCCTTTAATATCCTCGCCCGAACATGCCATATACGCAAACAAACGTATCCCCTATTCCTTCGATAAAGTTATACGTACAATGGAACAACGATCCCGATGTTCGTGCAGTGGTGGGTAACTCCAGCGGAATGACTCCCTGCATCTCTGGAAAATAATAAATCGACTTCTCCGCAGGTTGACCTATCCCCGATAGTGATACTACTTGTTTACTCGTTATGACAGCCGATATTCGTCCGGTGTTTTACCTTCCCACAATCAAAGGTGTATAATCCCTATAAACAGGGTAATAGCCGGAATCCACACATATCAGTAACGGTATCAACGTCGTTCATATTTACGGCCTGTGTATTCTGAAATGATTCATCGACTAATGCTCGGCGCTTTCATCTGGAAGATGGTCCAGTGTTTCCATTTTAGGGAGAGACTGTGAAAGTAATGCATGAATTACTGCCTCAATTGAGTACCAGCTTCATAAACCTGCGAGAAATGAAAGCCCAGGGGAGAAAAATCATCGGCTATATTCCTAACGGATATATGCCGGAGGAACTGGTACATGCCTGCGGAGCTTTACCGGTAGCGCTGGCCCGCGGTGGAGATGCCGCTCCGGTGGCAGCATCCGCATCATGCCTTGCCAGGTTTCTCGATACGTTTTGCAGGGCACAAATCGGCTACAGATTACTGAAGGAGGAACCCATTTACCAACTCCTGGACATGCTGGTCGTCCCGGTCACGGACAATCATGTCAGGGCAATAGCCGATTCCTGGGACTTTTATGCCGATGTAGAAGTATTCAGATTCGGTGTTCCTCATGTAAAAGCCAGCCACGGCTTTGAATACTACAAGGAAGGTCTGAACCTGCTTAAAGAGCGTCTGGAGAGCTTCACCGGCAATCATATTACAGATAGCAGACTAAGAGAGGAGATTACTTTAGCCAACAAAATGCGGGGCCTTTTCAAGGAAATAAGCCTGACGCGAAGGGCGGAACATCCTCCTATCAGCGGCAAGCAATTCATCAAGCTCATCCATGACTCTTACTATACCGACAGGTATGCGATGATAGACGCCCTGGAATCTCTCTATCAAAGACTGAAAGCGACTCGGCCCTCCGGTCCGGTAAAGCCGCGAGTTCTTCTGGCAGGCTCAACGATGGCCATGGGTGACTATAAAATGGTGGACCTGCTGGAGGAAGCCGGGGCATCGATTGTTATCGAGAGTTTTTCGGAAGGGATGAGGCACTACTGGGAGACAGTAGCCACCGAAGACGACACAATGCAAGCGCTGGCAGATGGCTATTTTGCGAAAAGAGTCCCCGATGCCTACTTCAGGGGAGCAGCCGGTGAAAGGGCAGATTTTTTATTGAACTTGCTGAGAGATTTCAATGCCGATTGCGTCGTTTGGTATACATTGATGTACCGGGATTCCTATGACGTCGAAGGGTACATCCTCCATAGAATAGTTGAGAAGCTCGGTATACCGATAATAAGGCTCAGTTCCGATTACGATGTGGCGGAGACAGGCAACTTCCGGACACGAATCGAGACGCTGGTCAGCACGATTCAAAAGAGGTAGAATGATACACTCCGAATTCTTGAAGCTATGCGGCTTCGAGCCCGAAGAGATAAAGAAAGAAGCGCGAAGGATAGAGAAGGCGTTCGATATTCTGGAGATAAGCGACGATGACGTAGATCATGCTAAAGCGAAGATTGAAAAATACATCGACATAGAACTGCCGAGTATGCGGAAAGTAGTAGGGCTCTGGCTGAAAGAGCTCGTCGATATGGTGCTGGCAAAGGATGAGGGTAAAAAGGTAATTTACGTCAGTTACCCCCCTATTCCTCAGATAGCAGCGGCTATGGCTCTGACCTCGGACAAGGTTTACTGTGCGTCACCGGACATAGTGTTGAGTAATACCCTGAATTTGCTCTTCGACAAAATCAACCCTGTCCTGGAAACAGCGGAAAAAAACGGGCTGGCCCCGGGTATAGCGTTCTGTTCTTACCTGCAGACCCGATTGGGGTCTATCGTGAAGGGGATAGTGCCAAGGCCAGACCTGCTTATTCCATCCAGCTATCTCTGCGATCTTACGCCCGCTACCGATCAGCTACTGCATGAACTCTATGGCACACCCGTAGCTTACGTAGATAACCTGATAGATGAAAAGGGTGACCGATGGCCGGAGGATATCAACCCGCGAAAAGTTCGATATTTTGCCAGAGAGATGGAAAATTCAATAGATACATATACCCGGGTGATCGGATACCGCCTGCCCGAAAATGATGTGCGTGAAGCCGTAGGCGTAGCGGATAAGTTACACGTTTTATGCCTCCGGATACAGGAGCTGCGTCAAGCCGATCCCTTACCTTTAAACCAGAGCAACTATCATCTGGCTATGTCGCTGGTCAATATCGGGAGGGGACTGAGAGAAGGACCTGAAGTACTTATTAGCCTCATGGCGGAATTGGAAAAGAGGATTGCCGATGGGAAAGGAATAGCGGAGAAAGGGGCGCCGAGGGTGATGCTCGTTATGATGCCTCATGATCCGGCCCTGGCAGCCGCGATCGGGGAACTGGGGCTGGCGGCGTGCGTGCATGCCGGAGCGGCACCGAGGAATTCATCTCGCCCGGTCACATATAAATCTCTCTGGGAGGAAGTCGCTGACACGAATATGCGGGGAAGGGGTGCCAACTATTCCAGCCTGGCTTATATACTCCAGCTAAGAGAGACAGCCAGGCTATGGAACGTAGAGGGTATGGTCTTTTTCCATCATTACTCCTGCAGACAGTACAGTATATTTCCCATTAAAGCGAAAGAGATTATAGAAAATGAACTCGGAATACCGGTGCTGTTACTGGAAGGAGATTATTGTGATTTCAGGAGTTACAATATCCAGCAAATGAGAACCAGGCTTGAGACCTTTGCCGAAATGGTAAAGTCCAGCCGAGCGACGAAGGAAATGAGCAAATGATGCCAGTTGCAGGAATCGATATCGGCGCCGGGACTGCCAAGGCTGTTATCCTGGATGACAAAAGAATAACTGCTTTCTCGATCATACCGGTGAGTGGCGATATCAACAAAGCAGTAGAAGAAGTAATCAACGAAGCCCTGAACAAAGCGGAACTATCGCGGCGCGACCTTTGCTACGTGGTCTCGACCGGCTGGGGTCGCGATGCCGTCTCATTTGCCGATAATTCTACGACAGAAATCATCTGTCATGCCAGCGGTGTCCATTTCCTGATACCGCAGGCAAGCACTATAATCGACATCGGTGCCCAGGATAGTAAAGTTATAAAAGTAAACGATAAAGGTATGGTCATAGATTTTGCCATGAACGACAAATGTGCTGCCGGAACAGGCAGATTCCTTGAAGTCATGGCGCAGGTCCTCGGCCTTAAACTCGACGAAATGGGACCCATGTCTTTGTCGAGCAAGAACCCCTGTAATATAAGCAGTACCTGCACGGTATTTGCAGAGACCGAGGTCGTGTCACTCCGGGCACAGGGTAAGGCTGTCGAAGATATTGTTGCCGGTATACACAAGTCGATAGCCAGCAGGATTATAATCATGGGCGCGGGTATTAATCTCGAACAGGAAGCGGTATTCACCGGTGGGGTAGCTAAAAATATCGGGGTTCAAAAGGCCCTGGAAGAAGCGGGCAGTCTGAAGTGCGTGGTTCCGGCAGAGCCACAGATCACGGGTGCACTGGGAGCCGCCTTGATTGCGCAGAACAAATCAGCCGCCGAACGATAGAGCCGGAGAGATACCGCGATTTTAACCAGACGTTTTAGGCGTCTTCCAAGAAGCCTTGGCGCTGAATACCAGCAACCCCTCCAGCCCTGTCCTTATCCGCCCGGTCGGCGCGGACAACTGCACACACGTAGTCATGCCTATGTTCGTACAATGGTAGAAAAAAGTATTTAATTAGTAATGCTTCCATTGACAAATAATTCGAGAACAATTATTCTGAGTTATCATTAACAGGCATGAAGCACTATGGGTAAACTATCCAAGTGGATCAGAAAACATCAATTAGTTACTTTCTTTATATTCGCATTTGCCTTTAGCTGGTGCATTTGGATCCCAGAAATAATTGTCACAGGCGGAAAGATGTCTGTATTCACATATGCGGGAGGCTTTGGGCCGTTTCTATCTGCTGTCTTTGTAATATGGATTGTTGAAAAAAGGGTAGGGTTGCATCATTGGTTCCATAGGACCTTTAGGTTACGTATTAACATTTTGTGGTATTTACTTGGGGCATTGTTCTTACCAATTGGAGTTGTACTTTTATACTTTGGTCTATACTCGTTGTTGGGTGGGAAACCAGATTTCTTAAATGCGCCCCTCTGGTGGCTCTACCCGCTAATTTTATTGATAGCGATGCTTTTCGCTGGTGGTAATGAAGAGCCAGGTTGGCGAGGATTTGCCCTGCCCAAATTGTTAACAAAACGAAACCCTCTTACTGCAAGCCTCATTTTGGGCATAATATGGGTTGCTTGGCATACACCAGTTTTTTTTAACCCGTCATGGGATGGCTATGGTACATCTTTTGGCTGGTTCCTGCTTAATACTGTTGGCCTATCATTCATCATGACGTGGCTGTACTGCAGGTCAAGCAGAAGTGTGTTTCCTGTGATGCTATTTCACCAAGCGACAAATACTATTTGGAACTACTTCCCCATGCCAGATGATGTTCTTACCGGGATGGATGACTTCCTGGTCCTAAAAACAATCGTATACTGGACCATCGCGATAGTTCTTATCATTGCTACCAAAGGTCGCCTCGGCTACCAATCAGAGCTATCTTCTCCCAAAGCCTAACCCAATGAAAAGAATCCTTTAATATTTGGAAAATATCTATATTAAAACCCTGGCTTATCAATTGTCAAGGCGCTAACAAGGCGAGTGATTTTAGTTAGTTTTATTATGTTTGAACTTACATTCAAATGTTTGTAAAACGGTAATTATTACATGATAGAAAAGGTAAACGGTATCAAATAATCATACGCATGACTGGACAGACATCCCGATGATCCAAACACCATGTCATATGCACCGGGCTTATCGCCCTCCATTTCAAGAGGGATATTGGCCGACAAATCAACATGGTAACCATCCCGAGATCCGTCCGGACGTATGGTAGCATACAGGTCAAACATCTCCGCAAACCTGGCCCTTACATCGTCTGGAGCATCATGCAGGTTACTCATTATCTCGCAAGGCCAGAATTCGGCCAGTTTCTTAAACGTAGCTACGTCCATAGGTGGCGGTTCCTTCCTGAACTTTTCTAACCGGCTCATCTGTTCCTTAATAACGCTCTCTTCTGACTGTATCTGCTTGAACGCCGTCCGCAGTTCATTTTCAGTTATTATACCTTCTGCCTGCT